>JAFGNB010000125.1 GCA_016927235.1 Chitinispirillaceae bacterium | reverse complement strand
CTCGCGAAATACCGGTTCGATCCGCGGATCAGCCCCGAAACCGTAAGGCAGATCGAGGCGAAATACCACTTTGACAAGCCGATACCGGTTCAGTACGCCTACTGGCTCGGAAGGCTTGTACGGTTCGATCTGGGGTACTCGTTTTCGCGTGAGGCGCCGGTGGTCAACGTGATCGCGGAACGGCTCTTCAATACGTTTCTTCTGTCGCTGTTTTCAATCCTTTTCACCTGGCTTGTTGCGATCCCGCTCGGGATCTACGCCGCGGTCCACCAGTATTCGTGGGGCGACCGCGTTATGTCGTTCATCTCCTATTTCGGTATGTCGCTTCCGGGTTTTTTTCTCGCGCTGCTGCTTATGTATCTCATTTACGTTTTCCGCGAGGTGCCGGTCATCGGCGCGATTCCGATCGGGGGCATGATGTCCACCGGGTATGAACAGTTGTCGTTTGCCGGGAAGGTCGCCGACCGTTGCGCGCACCTTATCCTGCCGGTAACGGTGCTCACGATGGTGTCGCTTGCAGGCCTGCAGCGCATCAGCAGGGGAAATATGCTCGAAGAGCTGCGCAAGCAGTACATCGTCACCGCACGGGCCAAAGGGCTTCCCGAACGCACGGTGGTCTACGGCCATGCACTGCGCAATGCGGTTAATCCCCTCGTCACCCTCTTCGGATTCGAGTTTTCGTCGCTGCTCAGCGGTGCGGCGCTGCTTGAAATCATCATCAACTGGCCGGGCCTGGGCAGTCTCATGCTTGCGGCGGTGCGCTCGCAGGACACGTTCCTGGTGATGGGCAGCATGCTCATGGGAGGCGCCATGCTGATCCTGGGAAACCTTGTGGCCGACATCCTGCTCGTGCTGGTCGATCCGCAGGTGCGGCGGGGGGAGCGGTGAAGGCGGAAAACCGGGCGGTCGCCAAGTTCCTGAAACACCCGCTCGGGATACCGGGAGCGGCCGTTCTGGCGCTGCTGTACGCAATGATGCTCTTCGCTGAATTCGTCGCGCCCTACGGTTTGGACAGCGGGAGCAGGGAGCACTCCTACCAGCCGCCGAGCCGTATCCACTTTTTTCATGCGGGGAGGTTCTCGCCGTTTCCATTTGTCTACGCTTACTCGTTCAGTTTCAACGAATTCTACGAACGGACCTTTGTCGAAGACCGTTCAACCCCCCACCGGATTTCACTGTTTGTCAAAGGGGACTCCGTGCGTCTCTGGGGTATCGTGCCCACGCGGCGTCACCTCTTCGGCGTTGCCGGAAACCGCGCCTGCCGTCTCTACCTGCTCGGCGCCGACGCCGTCGGCCGCGATCTTTTTTCGCGGATCGTGTACGGCTCCCGCGTCTCCCTGACGATCGGCTTTCTCGGAGTGGCGATAACCGCGCTGCTCGGCTTTATCGTCGGCGGCATTTCAGGGTATTACGGAGGAAAAACCGACTGGATCCTCATGCGTTTCGCCGAGTGCTTCATGCTGGTTCCGGGATTTTTTCTCATGCTGGCGCTGCGCAGCGCATTTCCCATGAAGCTCTCCTCCACGCAGGTGTATCTGCTGATCGTCGTCATTTTGAGCCTGATCGGATGGGCGGGCTTCGCCCGTGTTATCCGCGGCATGGCGCTCTCCATTGGAAAGCGTGACTTCGTTACAGCGGCCCGGGCGCTGGGAGCGTCGGACCTGCGAATCATCTTTGTCCACATCCTGCCGCAAACACTCTCTTACGCCATCGTCTCCATGACGCTCTCGATTCCCGGCTACATCATCGGCGAATCGGCGCTGAGCCTTATCGGACTGGGCATCCAGGACCCGCAGGCGAGCTGGGGAAACATGCTCAGCGCAGCCATGAACGTTGCCGACATTCAATACCATCCCTGGATCCTGCTCCCCGGATTTTTCATTTTCCTTGCGGTGATGACCTTTAACTTCGTGGGCGACGGCCTGCGCGACGCGCTCGATCCGAACCGGTAGGCCGTCATCTCAGGCACCACCGCCGCGGCGGGTCACCGGAGCCCCAGCTCCTTCAATTTCCGTGAGAGGTTCGATTGCGCCATGCCGACGGCGGCCGCCGCTACGGTGATGTTTCCTCCGGATCTTTCCAGCGCCGCCTGAAAAAAATCCTTTTCGAACCGTTCGCGGGCACTGCGGTAATTGCAGGAATCATACCCGTTCATGGTCCGTTTTGCCGCAGCGGCCGGCGGCGGCGGCCCAACGGCGGCAATTGCCTGCGCGTCGATCACGTCGCGATCGGAAAAAACCGCCGCGCGCGTCACGATATGCCGCAGTTCGCGGACATTCCCCGGCCAGGGGAGCGATGCAAGGCAGGCGAGGGCATCGTTTCCGAGCGATTTCGCGCACCCGATTTCCGCACAGGTTTTTTCCAGAAACGATACTGCCAGCGGTCCGATGTCCTCTTTACGTTCGCACAGCGGCGGCACGGCCAGCACGAACGCGCAGAGGCGGTACCACAAATCGTGGCGGAACGACCCTTCGTCAACCATCCGTTTGAGATTTTTGTGCGTCGCGGCGATGATGCGGACGTCGACCCTGACCGGCTGCGTTCCTCCGAGCCGCACAAATGAACCGGTTTCGATCACCCTGAGCAGTTTCGCCTGAATCTGCACGTCGAGATCGGCGATCTCGTCGAGAAAGAGGGTTCCGCCGTGCGCCGTTTCAAGACGACCGATCCGTTGCCTGTCCGCATTGGTAAAGGCCCCCTTCTCGTGACCGAAGAGTTCGTCCTCCGCGAGGGTGACCGGCATCGAGGCTGCATTGGTGACGATGAAGGGTCCTTCCCGTCGCACCCCCTCGTAATGAAGCGCATGGGCGACCAGTTCCTTGCCCGCACCCGAAGGCCCGGTGATGATGACCGGCTCGCGCAGCGAGGCAAGTCGGCAGGCCTGCTGAAAAAGTTGTTTCATGGAAGCCGATTGACATACAGGGCTGGGATACCGCGACCGCTCCTGTTCGAGAACGCGGTTTTTAAGCCTGACCGATTCAAGAGCGTTACGGACGCAGGCACGCACCTGTATGAGGCGCAGCGGTTTCTCCATGAATTCGTGGGCGCCCAGTTTGAAGGCCTCCACGGCAAGTGCGACGGTTCCATGGCCGCTGATCATGATGACGGGAAGAAACGGCCGCCGCGCCTTGATCTCCCGGAGCAGATCGATGCCGTTGTCCGCGCCCAGTTTGATATCGAGCAGCACAAGGTCGATTTCACCGCAGAGCATCGTCCGGGCGGCTGCGGCACTCTCGGCACAGCGGACGTCGTACCCCTCCTCTTCGAGAATTTCGAGCAGGCTTTCGCGTATCGCCGACTCGTCGTCGACAACCAAAATGTGCATTGTGCGTTCCATTGTTCATGTCTCCCTGGTGAGTTCCGGTGGAAAGGAAAGCGTGATGCGAACCCCCTGCCCCGGGGGGGAAACAAGGGCGATGGAGCCGCGGAGCGTTTCGACCAGCTGCTTAACTACCGCCAATCCGAGTCCGCTGCCCTTTTTCTTGAACGTTACGTAGGGCAGCCAGATCCGTTCGAGATGTTCGGGGGGAATGCCCGGCCCGTTGTCAAACATGGTGATAGTAACGGCGGCCGTATCGTCGGTGCCGATGACGACCCGGACGCGGTCGGCTCCGGCCTCGAGCGAATTTTTCCAGAGATTGAGAAAAAGCTGCTGCAGCAGATACGGATCGGACTGAATGGTCGCCGCTCCTTTGATTTCGGTCGTGATGCTTCTCCCCATGCTGTCGGCAACGCTGCGCACCAGCGCCGCGCAGTCCACCGCGGCGATGCGCACCTCAGGCTCGCGCGAAAAACTGCGGAATTGATCGACCAGTCGTTCCAGTATGTCAACCTGCGTATTGATGCGGGAAAGTGATTTTATCAGTTCCTCGTTCGACACGCTTTGCCCGCATCCCGCCCGCTCCTCGATGCGGTCGAGCGTCAACCGGATGGGGGTGAGGGGGTTCTTGATTTCATGCGCCATCACCCGCGCGATGTCCTTCCAGGCGCTTTCCATTCCCTGCACGCGCGCCTTTTCACGAAGCGTGACGAGTTCGTCCTGTAAATTGACAACCGCCTGTTCGACGATCCCGAGGGCGCCCCCCGACACGTTCGCGATCCGCACCGTTTCGCCTTTTCCTATCCTGTCGACCGCCCCGGCAAGATTCTTGAGCGGCCGCGTCAGCCGCTTGAGCACCCATAACGCAAGGAGCAGGAAGAACGCAAAAAGCCCGATCGACAGCGCGATGAGAAGGCGCTGCTGTTCCTTCACCACGATCGGAATCAGGACACGCGTCTGGCGGTACCGCTCGATGTGCTCCCTGAGCGCGTCGCGCTGCCGGCCCGTTGCACCGTGAAGCGCGAAACGTAACGTTGCCTCGAGGTTCGGGTCGATACTCTGGATAAGCGTTGCGGAGAGCCGGGAAATAAAAAAATGCTGTACCGGCCAGGCAAAAGCGACAAACAGTACTGCAGCCAGAAGCAGCACTTTCCATTCCAGTTCGAGCCGTCGCCAGAGCCGCACCCTCATTGCCTCCGTCTTTTTCCGATCACGCGTGTGGCGAATCTGCGGCAGCCGCAGATATCCGACATATCGATACTGCGGTTGAGATGGGAAACCCTGCTCGGGAGCAGAACCGCTTCAATCTGAAAATAGGATGCGCTGCGGGTAAAACTCCGCCTGAGGTTCCGATAGTCACGCAGTGCGCGGTAGAGTTGCCGGTGCGCTTTCGACACATACACACTGTCGCCCGCGGGGATGATCAAAGAATCGCTGATGTAGTAGGTATACTCGCCCACATCGCAGAAGAGCGTACGGACCGACAACGTCGAATCTCCCCGATCGCTGTATGACAGCACACGGAACCGCAGGGGAATTCCCGCGTCGATCAGGTCACTCATTCGTTCGTTCCATTCGAACAGGATGACGCATTCCAGCACCGTCCGGGTCTTCAGTTCCCTGAACGCTTCGATCCTGATCTCCCCCCGGTCGACACCGGGCGAAAGCCAGTGCGAAAAAAACATAAACAGTCCCAGAAAGCCGTCTGCGATGTTTTCGAGCATCGCACCTTCCGTTATCCTATGTTGCCCAGGATGATCCTGAATTGTAATCCCGGATTGATCGTCGTGAAGGGTGCTACTCTTTTATTGCTGGGCGTCTTGAAACCTGAAGGTGAGAGCAGCAGCGGGGTTGAAAGGTCGATCCCGATGTGAAACCAGTTGACCATCGTATAGGTGAAACCGCCGTGAAGTTCAAGAAGGAGCGCCGGGGCATTCAGCTGGAAGTAGGGCTCACCATCGAGTTGTTCGGCAAATGGTGAAGAAAAGGAAGCGGTGTCTTTTTCAACGGTTTTGAAAAGGTGCAGTGCAACGTGCCCCCCTCCGGCAATCCCCCCGACAAACCAGTTGAAGTCACCCTTTACCATTGCCTTTTCGAGCAGAAATCCCCCAAACCCGTTTTTAATTTCAAGGGTATAGAGCGCGGTGTCATGATGAGCGGAAACGCTTTTCGAGCCGCCGCGGTAACTGCCGCCGATCCGCAGGCCGTTACCAAGGGCGCCGTACCCGTTAATGCCCATGAGAAAAAATTGTTCGTAGCGGCGGTTGATCGGGAAGATGATATTTCGCATCTCGTCACTCATACCCAGATACCCGTCGATCACTTCATTGACCGGCGTGACACACATCGCGTACATGCCGGGAATAGCCCCGATTCCTCCGCCGTAACCGCGTTCACGCGAGCCCCGTTTTTTCCCGCGAATGGTTTCCAGAAAGGCTACGGCGTTCTCTTTTGAGAGGAACTGAACGGTATCTTTCGACGAAACGACCGGACGCCGCTTTTCAGCATGAACATCCGCCGGAGCACCGTCGGGGTGCCGGGCTTCCAAAAGCGCTATGGTGTCCCTGATTGCTTCAACCTGTAAGCGCAGTGCATCGGCCTCCCGCTTGAGATTATCGACGGCAACACGAATTGAATCGAAGTCGTCATTCCCGTTGTTAATTGACGATTCGCTCACCGTCACCCCTGCCTGACGCACCTCTCCCGAATAACAGAGCATTGCCAGAAGGGCGACCATGAACGCCGGCACGCATAGCCTGCCGCGTGCATGATGCTCCTCGTTCTCGTACGGGCGAAAAATCTCTCTTCCCCGCCACTGCTTCATATCAACCCAGATTCCCGAAAATAAGTCGAATATGAAGGCCCGGATTAACGGTAAAAAAATCATCCGTGTAGGGGCCGAATTTATCGAGCGACATAAAGGACGGCATGGTAATCCCCGCTCCCACATGGAAAAAATATAAAAAGGTATATGAGAATCCCGCATGGGGCGAAAAAAGAAAGAAAACGGCCCTCTTTCCTTCATCTTCCCGATCATCCCAGTTGAACAGGTTGTTTTCGGTGATCGCTACGGTAAACGCGCCGCCCCCAAGCATGCCTCCCGTGCTGAAGTTCCACCGGCCGCGGATGAAAGCTTTTTCAATCAGGAAACCGCCGTATCGTACGCTGGTACTCAGGGAAATCGTGTCGTTCGTGGAGCAATAGGACAATGACGTTCCGTTCATGCCTCCGCCGCCCAGGCGAAATCCCTCACCGAAACCTATGTATCCTGATCCGCCCGATAGTAAAAAAGGCGCGAACCCGGATCGGTTGAAATGAAACCGCTCATTTGAAAAGTGCGGATCATGCTCGACGAGATCCTTTACCGGTCCGATAAAAATAGCATTGGCGCCGTACGACATACTACCCGATCCGCCGTAACCGCGCTGGCGGAAGATGTCGATATTGTTGCGCCAGTCCTGAGCAATGTGCCTGAACACCCGCTTGTCGAAGATAAAAACCGTATCTAGCGTTTCCCTGAGAACAGTATCGTCATGTTCCTTACGATCGGCCGAACAGCCCTCTTCGACCGTTTCGCCTTTTTCTTCCGCCGGTATGTCACGGCCGGTCGCGGAGGCGGTATCAATCGTCATCACGGTGTCGAAAAGCGTATCGGAGCCGATGTTCGCGACGGCGTCGTCCGCCGGCACGTTTATCGCCGACGCACAAAGCAGCATCGTCAGGGCGGTTAACCGCCTGATGGTACGATTCATGGAATACCCCTTTGCAATAGTGGTCGAATATCGCGGGTTCGATCGAATATCGTTTTCATCCCGCACTTCCGAATGTTAATCGAAGCCGCACTCCGGGATTGACGGTAAAAAATTCTCTTGTCCCCCGCCGGTTGGTGCCGACGCCCCTGAGTCCCTGGTATGCGTAGGCGAACCGGACGAGACCGTCGATGCCCATGTGCATATTCTTCGCCAGGCGGAATGCAACACCGCCATGGACGTCCCAGGCGATTTCCGGTGCGAGAAAAACGTGGATATTATCCCCTTCCTCTTCGTCGTCATCACCGAAAATATCGTCGGTGAGCACCTCCTTCTGAACGATCGCGGTGGTAATGTTGCCCCCGAGCATGAAACCCGCGAACAGGTTGACGGGATCAAAGACGAACGCTTTCTCACAGATGAATCCCACATACGCCGGAATGGCGCGTAGAGTGATGACCGTGTCGGCCGTATCCGGCTGGCCGAATACGATGTCGGAAGAGGTCCCGTCGTACGGGTCGCTTTCGAAGAGTTTATAGCCGGCATAGATGCCGTTGCCCACCCTGACGTTGCTTTCCGTATTGTAATACCCCATCAGTCCGAACATGAGCATATGGCTGTTGGAAAAATCGAATCTCCCCTCGGTGTTCTTTACCAGCGTTTCAAACGGCCTGACATCGAGATATGAATACTCGAAACCGAGAATAAAGCTCCCGACCTGTCGTCGTTCTTCACTATCCTCCTTCGTCTCCTCAAGGCTCTCCCTGATATCCTCAATCGCCTCTTCACGTTTTTCCCGTATATCCTCCAGCGCCTCCCTGCGGTTCTCCTCCAGATCGTCGGCTTTATCCCGCAGCTCTTCTTCGGCATCACTGATTTCCCTGTTTGCCGCCTCGATATCGTCTTTCAAATCGTCGATCCTGTCGCGCAGATCCTCTATCGCTTCCTCGATATTGTCTTTTAGATCCTCACGCTTTTCACGGCCCTCCCGGATATCGTCGAGCCGCTCTTCCAGATGCGATGCCTCATTTTCAAGGCTGTCCGCCCTCCGTTGCAGGGAATCCGCCTGCATTTTTTTGATACGAAGCTCCGCGTCGAGAGAAAATCCGGCTCCAGCCGAAGCGGCAATCCTGAAAAAAGCCGTAACCAGTAATGATGTGATAAAAACACGCATAGAACCTCCAGGAAACGGGTAGTGAATAATACTTTTCATAGCGAATAAACAGCCTCTTCACATGAAGAATCAATTACCGTGCCAGGAGGTGGGAAGAAAAGGGAATGCGTAGGAGTAAAGGATCAGGAGGTTTGGGAGGTTGAAAGGCAGGGAGGGGGTTATTGTTATATCAAATTGATATATCAGCAAGCTCATCGTCACCACTACTCGTGACGGATCGGGTTCCGCATAAAATCAATGAGATCGCCTTCCTTCGCAGCGAACCTGCCCAGGTTCTCGCGCCGGTCATCGGAAAATGCCGCAATCCCGCTGAAAATTGCGCCCCATATCGAGAAGTAGAGCGCCGGTTTTTTCAGCTTGAAGAAAATATGACCGATAGTCCTCCACTCGTTCCACAGAAGCCAGTAGAGGTGGCGCATGATTATCTGCACCGGAAAATACTTGTACAGAAGGAAGTAGCGGTTGCGCCATTCGTAAAACAGCTTCCTTCCCGGGTTCTTGCCGAAACTCGCCGATCCCCTGTGAAACACCACGGCCTGCGGTACGTAATAACAGTGCCACGAATGCAGAAACGCCCGCAGGCAGAGATCAAAATCCTCACTGTAGGCGAACAGCCTGTCGTCGAACCCCCCGAGTCGCTCGACGAGGGTTTTCCGTACAATCATCGAACCGCCGTTTGCACTTAAAACGTATCCGGGCGTCGCATATTCGGGGTGGTCGCTGAAGGTCGCACCCTCACCGATGAGGCCGGTCTTTAGGGTCGGTGCAAGGTAATGGTACAATCCGTCGATTTTTTCCCGGTCCCCCAGACGCATCTGACGACAACTGATGATTCCTATCCGTTCGTTTTCCTCAAGAATTCTTATCGGTTCGTCAAGCCAGCACGGGTCAACGACCATGTCGTTGTTCAGCACCGCGCAGTAGGTTCCGTGCGCGGAACGGAATCCCACATTATTCCCCCGGGCATACCCGAGATTTTTTTCATTGGCGATGAGGGTAATGCCGTCAACCCCGCGAAGAAATTCCAGAGAGCCGTCGCTTGAGTGATTATCAACCACAAGCACTTCGACCGGTTTGTAGTGCAAACGGGTGAGCGAAGCGAGACACTCCTGAACGAGCGCTTTCCCGTTCCAGTTGAGAATGACGATTGAAACGAGCGGATGTTCGTTCATCCGAAAAGACACCCCGGCAACGGCTTCCATAAAGCTACCTCTCCTTCGCGGCCTTCTCCTTGGCGATGAACGTCGCGATCGAGTCGACCGAATTGACGATGACCCGCGCAAGGTTGTTGTTGTCAATATGGACGCCGTAGGATTTCTGCAGCATCATCACGATTTCGAGCGCGTCGATGGAGTCGATGCCCAAAGAACCGTCGCGATCGAAGAGGGAAGCGCCGTCATCGATGTCGTCGGGGGTAATGCCGGAGAGCTTGAGCGTCGAAATGATGAGTTTTTTAATCTCCCGTTTGAGCTCCATGGTCGGGACAGGCCCGTTTGCCGTTTCAGTCATTGATCGTCCGTCTCTGCTGTCGGTTGCGGTATACTCGTAACGCTGCACATTCGAGCGAGAAAACGTTTTATCGCTTCGTCAGCGAAACAGTTTATACAGTATCGAAAAAAGTCGTTCCTCCTCATCGGCCCGTGCAAGTACCAGGTCGCGGATCTCTCCGAGTCTTTCAGGGCCGAGGTCGCGGTTTTTTCCACTCCGGGCAGCCGCCATCGAGAGTTCGCGCCATTTGTCGCCGTTTTCCATCATCCGTTTCGAGAGCGCGAGCAGCTCCGCACTGCCGAATATCCGCGATGCCTCCTGCAGAAACGTCGCATACATGAACCGAAACCCTCCGCCGCCGGTACCCCGTTCTTCGAGAAGCACGTGGATCATCATGATCCAGTGGGAGAGCTCGTCGTACGACCGGGTCTTTTTCGGCCATGTGGGAATACTCCGGGCAAACTTCCTGATCGCCTTGATGCCGATGAAAGGAATCGGCAGCTTGATCATGGTAAAGGAGGCCTGCCGGATTCCTTGAATGATCGCAGTCTTCAGACGCGTAGTATCGATTGCGGGAACGGATGCCGCATGGTACATGAATCCCGAAGGCGCAAAGTCCCCGCGCGCGAATCGTCCCCGTTCGAGCGCCGCCTCGGAGAGGCGGGAAAGCGTCGGATAGTAGCAGTCGCTCACGATAAAACCCTCCGCCTCCCTTCCCACTGCAACGATATAATGGGCGTTGAAGTGTGTCTTCATGTAATCGGGAATGTATTCCATATAAAACATATCGACCTGGAGCGCGACGGGGATCTCTTTGTCAAGAATGGCGGCGAGTCGGTCGCAGGCCTTCCGTGGATCCTTGAAACGATACGTCGTGAAGATAACGCCGAGCCGTCCGGCGATGCGCTTCCTGATATCGCCCGGTTTGGTGCGCATTTCGAAAACGGGAAAGGGAACCTTCGGCGTTGTGATGAACACGGCGCAGATGCCGGCCGCGATACCGAATACCAGCGGTTCGCTGATCTGCATTCCATGGTGACGGAGAAGTCCGGCAACGGTCCCTGATTCGCAATGGGCATACATCGAATGGGCATAGGGTATCGTGGTCAACAGTTTCCTCAATCTATTTCAATGATCGTGAATAACGGATTGCATGTTCTTTGAGCGGTGACAATGGTCCCCTCTTTTTTCGGCACGATGACTGCAAAAAGGTTCGCCAGGGGGAGGTCGAAAACCTCCGCATATCGCCGCAGCGCGTCGAGTGAAGCACCGGCAAATCCGACAGGGGTGAGATGTCTTTTGAGCTTCCCGACAGGAACGGCTGCCCGCACCGCCAGGTCGGCGACGGTCATGCCGAAAAATTCCAGATAGTAGCCGACCGGGCTGATCTCTCCCTTTTTCATTTTTTCAATGCCCTCGTTAATTATGTGCGCATGTTTTTCCCGATAGTCGCCGAGATAGTTTTTCGCGGCGAAGGCGCCGGTCTGCAGCGGGCCGTAGGTACCATCCTCTTTCTCCACATAGAGCAGAAGCTGGTGCAAGTCGTAATCAACACGGGCGTCGTTTTCCTTCACAAAAATAACCTCCCTGCATTTCTATCGAGTCGATAGGGAACAACAGACCATTCAAAAATATAATCTCACAGGGCCAGGTGAAAAAAAGCGGTGCCGCTCCTCCGTATTCTTCGGGAATACGGAAAATGTACTGCCCTCTTTATTCGCAACCCCGCACAAGGTACCTTATTTATTAATACGGCACGGATCGCTTCTGCTGTCGATAAAAAGGATTCGCTCAACAACCGCCTGCACACGACATCAAGGGTCGTTCTGCGGGGATGCGGCGTGCAGAAGTACTCCTTTCCGGGGTGTCGCTGCGGTGTTGCGACGCTCCGGATCTTTTATATGGGGCCAGCGGCATGCCTCTTTCGAGGATCACGTCAGCGTCTGAAGACCTTGCGCTCGAGCACTTCCCCCAGTGTGTACGCAAGTTGTGGTATGATTTCGGTAAGGAAAACAATCTCCTTGCCGCGGAAGCGGCGTTTTTCCTTACTGATCAGCGTGCCGGTTTCAACGTCAATGATATAAACCCGAATGATAAACCGCCCGCACACCTTGCGGATGTTTCCATATCCCATGTAATCCACGCCCAGGAGGCGACCGACACCCATCGCGCACTTCATGGATCCGCACTGCAGATTACCGCCGCGCAGCTGCATAAGCCGTTCCATCTCGTCGATATACAGCATTGCGCACGCACCCATGTCGGCAAGGTAGGATTGCAGCTGATAACTGTATCGCAGGGCGTCGTCGGGTGCCATGTTTCTCCCGGTTACCAGGTAACCGAAGGCCATTTTTCCGGTCGTTTCAATGTCGTCGTCGCTCCCGTAGGAGAGATAGCCGCGTACATCGCTGAACGACTGCTTCGATCGACGTTCGATTGCGCGTTCAAGCGAAGCCGGAGTTTTTTCACGTTTTTTCGCGGCTGTTTTTTTCCCGCCGATCGCCGTTGCGATCTGTCGGGCGACCTGCGGAATGGTTTTATTGATGAATACCTTTTCCTTGCCCTTGAAAAATTTTGAGACGTTGGCGACCAGCCTGCCCGAGGCCACATCGGCGACCTGTACATTAAGGGAATAGGTCTTGCCGATGGTCTCGATGCTGCCGAAGCACATATAATCAACGCTGAGCAACTGACCGTTAATGATTTCGCATTGAAAATTGGTGCAGTTCACGGTCCCCCCCCGCTCCATAAGAAGGGATGCGGTAACCGCAAAGTCCATTACTTCCCAGCCGGTCGCGTCGGCAAGCGCAATCTGCAGGTACGTGCTGAACGTTTCCGCCTCTTCGCCGGTGAGGCCGCTTTCCTTGAGCCGTGAAATGGCCATCGTGTTCTTCCGGACGATCTCCTCATCCGCCCGGGCATTACCGGTCGAAAAGACGATCAGCGGTAAAAAAGCATAAAACAAAAGAGAAAAAGAGGCTCGGCTCATCAATTATCCGTTCATCGTCCGTCATCCGGCCGCATTTCCGGCCGTCCGGCAACGGAACCCGTTTTTCACTGGTTCGTTAATTGACTATTAAGAGTACGGCGGTGTTGCGCGCGACAGGCATACCCAAGAAGACGTTCACTCTCCGGGTTTCAAGAATCGGGCGCCCGCTCTCATACCCCTTCTCAAACCGCTTAAGTTTTCACCATGCTGCATGAGATCCATTTTTACCCGTTCTGTCCCGTTCAAGTAATCGGAAAATAGTTGTTATTGGATAACCGGGTCAACAGATATATGAATTAACGAATTATCTATACCGGGTAAGCGGGGAGGTTACTCTTCAATTCGGAAGCGGCGTATCCTATCCCGGGTTACCACAATAATCACCCGTTCGGTGGGCGAGAAGGCGCACGCAACCGATGAACGGGGAATGTTTCCGAGAACCGACCAGTCACCCGTCGAAAAAACAGCGCCGTGGGCCGCAAACATCGTTCCGTCGGCTGAAAAGGCATGGCAGAATCCTTTGAACTCTTTTATTACGGTGCCGTCATTGCTTTTAAGCAGATACACCCTGCCGGCAAATGCGGTAGGGACGGTGACTGCACAAGCGGTATCGCCGGGCGCCCATGAAACGAGCGGCAGGTGTTCGCCGGGTTCGGAGGAGGGGCGCGCCGGTAAATACGGCAGATCGCGCTCGGCAATGCCGTCGGAACTGCGGTAGATACGGATGCGCGAGCCGTAGTCGAGCATGACGGATCGGAATTCGAAGGCGGCGAGTCGGGAATTGTCGTTCGAAAACGCCGCATCGCTGAAGCGGCAGTCGGCCGCCGGCTCTATGGTCGTGATATGCGTATAGTCGGCCGTCGAAAAAAGATACAGCCTCCCGTCGGAAATGATTGCACATGCGCTTCCGTCGCGGGAGAACACCGCCCTTGTCACCGAAACGCCGATGGCGAGTGTCTTGATCTTATCCCACTCCTCCTCTCCTTCGAATACCGCTGCGGCATTACCGCCGGCGACGATCAGCGTATTGCCGCTTCCGGAAAAATCGACCGAATAACCCGACAGCAGTTCGGGAAGCGAAATGAAAGCCATTGAAGGATCGTTCTCCCGCTCTTTGCGCAGATAGAACAACCCTGACGAGCGGATAAAGTTCTTTTCCGACAATCGCGCGGGAATCCGTGCGATCGCGCCCCGGTCGGTTACCTGAAACAGGGCGACACTTCCGGCGGAAACAAAATTGGGAACCGCAAACATACGGCCGTCGGCGGCATAGGCGACATTCCGGATCGTTACCGGCCGAATGGCCAACGGTTTGCCGATCTCCCTTGTTTTTCCATAAGCCATTGCCGTCAGCACGAGAGTCCATGCGATCCGACGGAAGAGAATCCTCTCCCGCACCCTTTTAAGAACAGTAAAAAAGCGCATGGCACAGGGTTCCGTGCAAATGGTGGTACCCGAACGACGTCAAGGATGCATCGTCGTCGAAAGTTCGTTGCGGCGTCGCTGGGCGTAAACGCACGCTGGTTCTTTCGGTTTCATCGAACACTTTGAAAATTCAAGATAAAAATCCCACGCCTTGATGGCCTCGACCAGCAGCGCCTGGTTTTGTTCGTCCTGGGTAAACATCCCGTCGATGGCGCATGCACTGTAATAGAGGATTTCGCTTTTGGAATCGTTGGTCGGGGGGATCACCGAACCGGCGGTCGACTTGAGCGCGCTTGCGAAACGCTCCTGCGCCTCTTTATAAAGGGAAAGGTGGAAGTAGGTTCTTCCGAGGTATGCGTCGATCGCAGGATCGCTGTACTTGCTTTTGAGCGCCTCGAGTATTTTTCGCGCTTTTGTATAGTCTTCCTGGTATTTGATCATGATCGCCGCCATGCGCACCTGCGCTTCGAGATATTCGTTGGCAAGGCCGCCCTTTTCGATGGGGGGTACCATCTTGTAAAGACGTATCGCGTCTTCCCAGAGCTCCTTGCCCTCGGCGCTCCTGCCCTGCTCAAGGAGGGGAACCGATGCCGATTCGGCAAAATTGACCGGCGTCAGGTCGACGAAGAGACTGCGGTAGAGCGCGACTCCCGAAAACGCCGTCGCAATGAGGGAAAAAAAGAGCGCGACGGCGCCGAAGTGCCTTTTGAGTGAAAAGGGGATGAGGACCCTTTTCCCCGTACCCCACGTCTCGTACGAATGGATGCAGTGCTGCACCGCCTCGGAGATCTCCTTGGCGGATGAAGGCCGGTGGTCGGGGTCTCGGGAGAGGAGTCGGTCGATGAGTTCCTCGGTGAGGGGTGAGATGGTCTTGCGCAGGTGCCGCACACGGGTATATTTGCAGTTCTTGATCCGTCCGATCAGTTCGGTGAGCGTGGCGGCGGAGAAGGGACGCACGCCGGTCGCCAGTTCGTAAAGGACGATCCCGAGGGAGAAGAAATCGCTCCGGGCGTCGAGCGGAGCGTCGCTTATCTGCTCCGGCGACATGTAGTGAAACGTCCCCACGATCATTCCCTGCATGGTGTTCGACGTGATGTTGAGCGG
>JAFGNB010000011.1 GCA_016927235.1 Chitinispirillaceae bacterium | reverse complement strand
CTGCACTTCCGGGATGGAGTATTCAGAGGTTCTCCTGCGAAGTATACTTACAGGCCGGTTCAATCCAGCGACACTGCACCGGTTTCGGTAACCGAACCGGGAGTGACTTCGATTGAAATGCTTGCAACGATTTCGGCGGCGTAATGATCTCCGGATTCTTTAGCGGTGATTCTTGCGCAGCGCAGTATGCAGGGACCCGGCGGTACCGTATAAAAGGTGAATGATGCGGAGCCGGTGAGTACACGGTAGAAGCTTGTGCCTGCAAGGTAGACAAGGGCCATTTCTTCCGGACCGGCTGCAACAGAACCGTTGACAATGCCGGTTTCTCGAAGGAACTCTTTTCTTGAACCACCATACTCTGTTTGGTCGGCCAGGATGGTTGCCTGAAGCATGCGTGCCTCTGCACCGTCACGCGCGATAACAAGAATATTGTAGGTACCGGGCACGACGGAGAACATGAACATGCCGTTAGAATCGACCGAGGTTCCTAAACCTGTGCCGCTGTCGATAAAAGGGACATAACTGGTGTCAAAGAGATACACCTGTGCGTACGGCGGAGCGGTACCTTCGATGGATTCCGAGGTGGCAACGACCGTAATTCCGTTGGTGGTTTCGACGCCTGATACCGAGGTGGAACAGGAGAGCAGGGACAATTTGAAGAGGACCCCAAGAAGCAGCAAACAGTTTACTTTACCGGCAATCATTATGCCTTCCCCTCCTTTTTCCGTCTGGCTCGGGTCAGTGGAAAGCACTGCACGTTGATCTGATAAACACGCTCGGGATCGGTGCATTCGCGCTCGATCTCAGCTATCTCGGCTCGGGCGTTCTTGACCACCTCCCTGATTTTTCTGAATGCATTTTCCGAAAGCGCCATGGTGAGGGTGGAAAAGTCCCGTTCCTCTTTGGGAACGGTATCGAGCGCTTTTGAGGCAATAGTGGACATCGCCACCTGGAACGAATGTATCGCGACGCTTTCCCAGGTATCGCCGGTGGTGAGAAATGGTTCGGTGGTGCACGAAGATTCGCCGTCTTTCAGGCGGACGTATCCGATCCTCTTCAGCACCTCGATCGCCTTGCGGATTTTCGGTCCGCTGATCGGCGGCATGAGCAGGGAGCCGAGGGCGTCATGGTCGGACGGGTCCTTGACGATACGAAGCAGCTCGAAAAGTGCCACATAGTACCATTGCTCGAAAAACTGATGGTGCTCCTCAGGCACGAGCGTATTCCGTTCGGCGCGCATCCTGAGTATATTCCTGTAACACTGCCGTTTTCTGTTTTCGTCGGTGAGCAGCTCGAAGTCGACAAGCAGAGAAAGATATTCCGCCTCCCTGCGCTTCAGACCGAGGTAGCTTGCCATTTTTGGGAGAAGTAAGGTGCCCAGATGTCTGCTGCCGTTGAGTATGCGGGAGAGGGTGCCGGAACTGATGCCGATACGGCCGGCGGCGCGGCGGTAGGAGTAACGCGGATTCTTCGCGCGTTTCTCCTCTATCGCGTCCTTAATGTATTCCCGGTAACTGGAGTAGGTGAAAATGCTGTTCATGACTGTTTTCCCTTTTCTCTCCCGGCATGTTACCGGATGAAAACCTTTCCCCGAAAACCGGTCGTGTGTCTGATGAGATATCCGGCTGCCGTGCGGGGCCTGGTGAAGCCGCATTTCCTTCCGTTAAGGAGATACAATGCGCTGCAGCGCGTATAGGGAGTAGTCGTTGCAGCGTGATTGTACGCCGACGCTTGGAACCGGGCGACCATGGCAGACCCGATGGGAACACTATGAACAGTATCTGACACATCGGTAAATGAAGCCGAAGTGAGGGTGAATGCACTTTCTCCCTCCTGGCTGACGGTGAGGGGTATCCTGAGTGCCACCATGGTGGCACCGTCGGTGATGTGCATGGTACCGGTGGCGCAGACCGATACGCTCAGTGATTTTTCGGAAGTATCTACAAGGGCACTGAACGCGGTGGAGGGCAGAGGTGAGGAGATAACGGCGTCCATAAGCGCCACCCGCTGCGGATCATAGATGCAGGTAAAGGTAATGCACCGCAGTTCGGGAAGCCCGGAACCAGTGATGCTGACATTGAGAAGGTTTTTGTCAATCGACTTGTTGCTTGAGACGGAAGGGTCATCGGCATGAGTGGCCGGTGTGATGCAGATAAAGGCGCCGAATGCCGCAGCTGCCGAGAAAGTATAAAGTGCACGGAATGAACGTAGAATCATTTTTCCTCGTTTTTTTTAAGTGACGCGCTTATTCCTTTGCGGTCGGGTCGATAGTCCTTCCCATAAATAGTATGGTGCCGGTTTGTTTGTCACGGATTACGTAGATGAACGGACGGTCGACATTGAAGACCGCTTCATCAGGATCCCATGATGAACGCTCTATGATCACGGCGGTCGCCGCTGCCGCTTCGGTTCCCTCTTCGTCAACGGCGATAAACGCCTTGTGAAGCACGTCGGCAATATAGAGGGTGGTGCTCCCGTCGATACCGGAAAAGTCGGCTTTACCGGCGATGAAGGGATCGGTCATTCCGAGTGCGATCAGGGCATCTTTCAGCGATTCGGTTCCGTAGGTGAATTCGAACTTCGGCAGCGAAACCTGCAGTTCGGTGGAGTCGAGCGCGGCAATAAGCTCATCGATCACCTCGAGGTTCAGAGAGCTCTCAAAGGTAATAAATTCATTGTTGTCGGGAAGGATAACGGTCATCACAAGCCGGTCGCCCTTGTAAGGAAAGTCGAGCGCGCGGGCATTGCCGATCCGTGAATACCGCATGGTCACATTCTTTCCCGGTTCGTCGTACCGCATCACAGGCGCGCGCACGGTGGTGCTGCCGGAGGTGGTGAAATCAATTTCGGAGGTGTATTCAGGGTCGAAACTGTAAATCCAGTCCCCCAGAAAATAGATGGCATTGGTGAGCACGAGAACGGTTGCCGGGGTAATCGACCCTTCCGTCAGGAGGTTCTCGATCTTCTGGTTGGTCTGGTCGGCCACCCAGGTGTTGATGACGGTCCGGCACTCTTCGGGTTCGCTGACAAAGTTCATGAGGTTGACCCCCGCACCGTAAAACCGGGAGAGGTGGTCGAGGAAGCTGACTTTGAACTGCCATCCGACCTGCATCCAGGTGCTGTTGACCACCCGGAGTGTTACGCCTTCCGTGGCATCGGCATATGTCATGAGCGACAGGTCGATGCCGTTGATTGCTGCATCGAAATCGTCAGCTTCAAGCGTTACCTGCAGTGCGTCTCTGATCTGCTGTCTGGTTTCGCCGGCACCTCCGGCTGCGGTCATTGCCAGTGCGGCGGTGATGCTGTAGGGAGAAAAGAAGAGATTTTCACCTTCGGCAATGAGTTCTTTGTACATCGCGACAGCGAATGCATTGTTGCTTGCGGCCTGTTCCGCAAGCTGGTCTCCGGGAACGAAGGAGTTCTCACGGGTGATTGAAGCTGATCTTACCACCGGAAATGGTGCATCCGGGTCGCTGGAAATAGTGCCCGCTTCAGAACCGGGGGATCCGACGGGATTACGTGTACATCCGGCATACAGCATGACAATAGAGAATAAAAATGCTGCTCTGAACCATTTCATACCTGCCTCCTCTGAACTGATGAAAAGAGTGTCGCCACCCATTGAAGGTCCAGCGGCCCTCTGTGCCGCGAGACCGTCCGTATTCTATTCCGTATATTCCGTAACCGATGGATCAACGACCCTTCCCATGAACAGTATCATGCCGGTCTTTCTGTCGCGGATAAGATAGATGAATGGCCTGTTGGCATTGAAAACGACGTCATCGGCACCGGTCGATTCCCATACCAGCACCACGGCCGTCGCGGCAGCCGCTTCGGTCCCCTCTTCGTCAACAGATATGAACGCCTTGTGGTAGATATCGTCGACATAGAGAAGGTCCGTCCCGTCGATACCCGAGAAGTCGGCGAAAGAGCCGTCAAACGCATCGATCATGCCGAGTGCTTTCAACTGTTTCTTGAGCCTCACTGTGCCATAAGTAAATTCGAACTTCGGGAGCGATACCTGCAGCTCGACCGAATCGAGCGCGGTGATGAGCTCGCCTATAGCACTTGTGCTCAATGAGCTTTCGAACGAGGAAAATTCGCCCTCGTCGGGGAGCAGGACCGTCATGGCGAGCCGGCCTCCCTTGTAGGGGAAGTCGAGCGCGCGCGCGTTGCCGACCCGTGCGTAGTACATCCCCACCTGTTCGTCAGGTTTATTGAGCGACATGATCGGGACCTGGACAGTGCTGCCGCCGGCAAGGAAGAATAAATTATCATTGGTCTGCTCAGGATCGAAGCTGTAGAGCCAGTCGCCCAGGAAGTAAATGGCATTTGTCAGAACAAGCACGGTTTCAGGTAGAATCGATCCCGCGGGCAGAAGGTTCTCTATCTTCTGATTGGTCTGGTCGGCAACCCAGATGTTGATGATGCCTCTGCACACCTCGGGATCCCTCATGAAATCGAGCAGGTTCACTCCGGCGCCGTAAAAACGTGACAGGTGGTCGAGGTAGCTGATCCTGAATTCCCAGTTGTACTGCATCCAGCTGCTGTTGACGATTTCAATCGTCACCCCGTCGGTCTCGTCGGCATAGTCTGTTATCGACAGGTCGTAACTGTTGAGGGCCGCGTCGAAATCGGTACCTTCGAGCGTTACCTGGAGTGCGTCGAGCATCTGCTGTTTCGTGTTTCCCTTTGCACCGGCGGCGGTCATGGCGAGCGCTCCGGTGATGCTGTAAGGGGAGAAGAACAGGTTGTCGTCTACTGAGATCAATTCTTTGTAAAGGGCTACCGCGAACGCATTGTTGCTCTCTACCTGTTCCGATACTATGTCTGCAGAGACGGCTCCTGTTTCGCGGGGTACCGAAGCTGATTTCGCGACGGCAAACGGCCCGTAGTGCTGATCGTCATTTGAGTGGGGTTGGCCGGGGCCGCCAAGAGGGTTTCTTGAGCAGCTGTAAAGCAGCGCTACGGTGAGACCTGGAATTAATAAATACCGGTATTTCATGAAAGGCCTCCCCTGTGAAACAGAAGCGGTTGTTTTCCCCGGGAAAAAGGTGTTTTCTATAATATATCCTGAATTCGCCAGGATGGCAAGCGATAAAATAATTATTTGCTTCCTTGGTGAGGAATCATACAATTCCTGCATAAAGTAATATAATTAACTGATAATTAACACGATATACTATATTTATAAAAACATCATAATAATTTTATGATATTTTATGGCATATTTCAGGAAGCGATTAATTTCGGGACAGCCCTGGAACAAGGGGTAATGCTTTTTCCAGGTTTTAAACTGAAATGAGAATTACCTTGCAACCGCCAAGAGGCGTTGGAACATCCCGGAACAACCGTCTCCCTTGACTGCAGATTTGCGGCTGAACCTGCACAGCCGGTGCAGGGGCCCCGATTTTCCCCGGCGCCTGCTTGCACCGTCAGTGGTCACCTCACGAGTGTGGCAACGGCGGTTTTCGCAAAGTGTCCCGCCCTGAAGGATAGGAGGTAGGTGCCGACGGAAAACGGCAGGGAAGGGAGATGTTCACGATACAAACCTGGAGATTGTTGTTCCAGAATGATTGTGCGCAATGATTTTCCCCTGAGGTCGAACAACTCAATGCGCACGTCGCACGCTTCGGCAAGGCTGTAAACGATCGAAGCGTACCTGCCGGAAAATGCGAACTTATCCAAAGAGAACCGTTGCTCCCAGTAAGGAGGAAACAGCGTTCTGAAATACCTCGTTTCGCTGAATGCGCTCCACCCCGTTTCGTTGTATGAACGGACGCGCCACCAGAACTCTTTTTTGTCGTCGAGCTGGCGCCGGATGAATTCGGTGTCGGCAACCATGGAATCAACGAAGGGGTCGCTCATGGCGGTATCATGCGCGATTTCGATCCAGTATTTCGTCACATGGGGTTCGCTTTTATGCCAGACCAAGCGAAGGGAGTCTGCCCTCGCGACGCACCCGGGTGCCGGGGCCACGGGAATGGGGGTGAAGGGGAGCGGATATATCGTCGTGAACCGCATGACCGGGGACCACGCTTCACCGGCGATATTGGAGCAGTTAACCCTCCAGAAATAGCGGGTGTCTTCGGCAAGCCCGCTGAGGACAAATGAGGTATCGGTCAAACCCGACGTATCGCAGATCGTTGCAGCGAATGCGGAATCCGTGGAAACCTGCACGCGATAGACTGCCGCGTCCACAACGCTTCTCCACTGCAACATCGGTTGCAGTATGAGTTGTGAGGCATTGTCTGCAGGAACGGTACACTGGAGCGACGTCGGCGCCGCGACGATCGTTTGAAAGCGGGCGGACGCCCACCCGGTTGCCCCGCCTGCGGTCTGCGCATTGACGCGCCAATAATAAACCGTATTGTTCACAAGGCCGGAAACGGCGAAGCTTGTATCGAAAATATCCGAGATGTCAAGGATACTCTTTGCCTCGTCCGAAACCATCGACAGCTGAAGGCAGTACGACAATGCGGCCCTGCTGGGATGCCAGGTGAAATCGAACGCGACCGGCTGATTGGCCGCGCCGTCGGCCGGGGAGGCGAGCGCGGGAATGTCGTTGTTGCCGGGAAGCGTGGTGAATTTCCGGATCGCCGACCAGTCGGTTTCGCCGCCTGCGGTCAGTGCGTCGACACGCCAATAATACGCCGTCGTGTACGCAAGGCCGGAGACATTGAGACTCGTATCGATGATTCCCTCCCAATCGATCATTGTATCCGCGAAATCGGAAGACTCTGACAGTTGAACTCGATACGAACGTGCGGAAACGCTGCGATACCACATCAGGTCGAGTTCGATCGGTTGGGAGATCGTCTGATCGGCCGGAGCGGCGAGTGCGGGAATGTCTTCTTGGCCGGGAAGCGTGGTGAATTTCCAGGTATCAGACCAGTCGGTTTCGCCACCTGCGGTCAGCGCATCGACACGCCAATAATACTCCGTCGTGTGTGCAAGGCCGGAGACATTGAAACTCGTATCGATGATTCCCTCCCGGTCGATCATTGTATCCGCGAAATCGTACGACGCTGAGAATTGAAGTCGATACGATCGTGCGGAAGCGCTGCAATACCAACTCAGGTCGAGTTCGAGCGGTTGGGAGATCGCCCAGTTCGCCGGAGATGACGGCACGGGAATGTCGCCGCGGCCCGGCATTGTGATGAAGAAACGGATCATCGACCAGTCGCTGACACCGGCAGCGTTATGCGCCCGGACTCTCCACCAGTACTCGGTGTTGTTTTCAAGTCCGGAACACCGTTGACGATATTCGGTCAATCCGCTGCTGGAGACGATCAAGTTGGAGAATTCCGGGTCCTCGGCGACCTGCAATTCGTAGGTTGCAGCATACGGCGCGAAATTCCACCGCATGGTGGGTACGACGTATATGCCGGTCATGCTGTCGGGTGGATATACGAGCGTCGGTACCGCAGGGGGAAGGATACTGTCAAAGGAAAACGGGAACTTGGTGAAGAGGGCCAGATACCGCTGCGTGATTTCGTTCATCCTGGTAAACTCTCCGCCGGCCGCAAGACAATTATCCGTTATATCCAGGGCCCGCACGCCGAAAAAGCTGTTCATCGGCGGATAGATGTCATAGATTGTTCCCGTGGTCGCATTAAGCACAGCTAACCGGAAATTGTCCATGGAATCCAGAACGCCGTCATGGCATCCGAAATAGACATAGCCCTGCCGGGCATAGGCGATCGCCTGGACGTCGCCATTTACCCATACACTTCTCCATTGACGAGTATAGGGAACGCTGTCGATGCGGAAGGACATAACGCGATTGCCCCAGCCGCCGATGCCTGCGTAACAAAACGATCCATGCGCATCTAAATCCATAACCGGATAATGCAGCGAGCCCAGACCCTGAAAAACGGGTCCGGGCGTTCCGTCCGAATGAAGCGCGATAAGGTATGGCTGATTGGTCATTCCTGCGACGGTAAGGAAATTTCCACCTGCGAATACAATCCGGGGGTTGTCCGGATGCATCTCCAGGGCATAAATTCCACCCGGCGTCTTGCCTGAATCGTCGAAGGGATCGCTAGGGCTTGGATCGAATTGTTGATCCAATACGCCGTTGTCCGCATCCAGCGCGGCCAAATAGGAACGCGGGTACCCGTCAACAGTAGAAAAATTTCCTCCGATATACAGCGCGGTGTCGGAAACGGCAAGCGCCTGGACCGTACCGTCGATCGTACCCTCGTTGTTGCGAAACTCGGTGAGCACCGCCCCTGATGTCGGATCCAGCGCTGCCACTTTGGAACACGACTCTCCGTTGATTCTCGTAAACGAGCCGCCGACGAAGAGCTTCCCATTACCGGCGACGATCGCCCGCACCAGGCCGGTATTGGTGTTTGCCCTGAAGCCGGTGACACGTCCGGTGGTGGTATCGTACGCCGCGAGATCGGTTCGGTTGTGCGTCCCGTTTTTGTCCGTAACCCTGGTGAAATTTCCGCCGACGTACAGCGTACCGCCGTAAAAGAGGACCGCCCGCACAATGCCGTTCGTAGAGATATCGGGATTCGGGTAGTAATAATCGGGAGACTCGGCGGCAACGGTCGCAGCGAGGGATCCATCTACTATGTATGAAATCACCCCTACTGACACCAGCAAGAGAAATTCGGCATGTCTCGGCTTCACGGTACTCCTCCTCCTCAGGAGGAAGAACGGCGTCCCTCACACCCGCGATTCGGGGAAAGCGCAGGAATAAATGTATTAATATAAAAATAATTTATGGGCTACAATGGGGGAATGTTTTCGATTCGCTCTTCATCATTGTCAAGTCTGCAACGAGGTCCCCGTACATGAAGAGACATAGCCCGCATTGTCCCGACACTGCGCTCGACGAAGGATCCTCTTTGCCTTTTTCTTCGCGTTATTGAACTTGTATGTCAACCCGAGCGCCGGCACCTCCTTAATGCGTACATTGACGTCGTCGGCGGCGATGAGCCGGCGGGCGATACCGAAACTTTCGAAGAGATCGATCGGATGGGCGAATGGCGCTGATGCCCCCCCCGGCAAGGGAAAAACGGCCCGACCGAGGTATAAGAAGAAATAAATATCCCAAATTAATTTTAAAAATTAAAAAAAAATTAAATATCAATAAGTTATAACAATATATATCCCATATTAAATAATTTTTTTAAGAAATATCCATCCTTACCCGCAATTTTTAATTATTTTATTTGGTAATGGCTACAAGAGACCCGAGCAGGAAAAACCGGCTTGCTACCCCTGTTTTCGTCTTCGAAGATTATGTGGATTACTTGAAGGCGTGGTATGGGTATGCGAAGCGTTTCAGAATGACGCAGAGTGCTTTTATAGAACGTGCGGGAGTAGGGACGCAAGCCTATTTTTCCGATATTCTGGCACGGCGTAAAAAGCTGGCTGTTAAGCATATCAATGGATTTGTTACTGCCCTTGAACTTACGGGAGATGCGGTCGACTTTTTTCGTCTACTTGTTTTAAAAGAGCATTCGAAGAAAGGGGCTGAAAAGGAAAAGGTTCTGAAGCAGTTGGCGCTGCTGAGGGAGAGGCATCTTTCGACGCTTATTACCGATGGAAATGCCGAGTATTTCAGTTGCTGGAAATACTCCGTTGTACGGGAATTTATCGTAAGCAGGGGATATGTCGCATCGCTGTGGGAGATTAAAAGGGCTTTTCTTCATTTTACGATGTCGATCGGTGAAGTTCGTGAGACGGTCAATAAGCTTATCCAGTGGAAGATGGTTGAGGCGGATAGTCGGACTGGCGGTTTCCGTCCCGCCGCCGGAGCCGCAACCATTACCTATTCCGGGATGCCGCATGCGGTGGTCAATGATGTCAAGCGGCTTTTCATCGAATCGTCGGTGCATGCAATGGAGACCCTTCCGCGCGATCAGCGCCACATTACCATGGCGATTCGAGGGATGAGCCGGGAGAATTATAAACGGTTCTGCCGGAAGATCGATGAACTGCGGGCGGAGTTTCTCACGACTGAAGAGCGGGCGGGCGCATCGGACTATGTGTACGGTATTACCATACAACTCTTTCCGGTCATGTCCTTATCTTCAGATGAAATGAGCGACGGGGAAGGCCGGAACGGAGATCCGTTGCAGGACAACCAGACGGAGAACAGGTAGCGGTGGTGCATATGCGGAACGGCTGTACGACATCCATAAACCGACGTGAGCGGCCGGTACGTTTGAAGGGATTCCGTATGGATGAAATCGGCAATAAAAGTCATTACGGCGGGGCAGCTTTACTTTCGCAACGTTTCACGGGAGAGGGATGGGGCGGCGTGTGCATTGTTACCGCTCTGCTGTATCTCTGCTTGAAATGTTCATGCAGTCCTTCCTCCTCCGCCGGACCGGGCGGCACCGATTTTCCGAACACTCGTACCGTTGCCGGTCGTATCGTCCACGAAGACGGAACGCCGGGTTCCTTTACCGTCGTACGATTGATTCCCGATGAGTTCGTTCCGGTCAACGACGAGTGCAGCGCATGCAGCTTTGCCGACAGTACCGACAGCAACGGTTATTATGCAATTCCCATGAGTGACTCCGGTTTTTATAATTTACAGGCGGTTCACCTTGAGAAAAAGACCCGCCTGTTCGTTCGTTCCATCGAAGTGACCGGGGAGGAGGATACGGTCCATATAGGCGAGCGTGCGCTCGCGACTCCCGGCGCGATTGTTGTGGCGCTTCCCGACAGTCTCGATACGGTTCCCGGTTTCCTCTATCTTCTCGGTACCTGCTATCGTGTTTCGGTCGATCGGGCCGCCGGAAACGCGGTACTCGATTCGGTGCCGGCCGGTGTGGCCCCCCCCCTCTTTTTCACCGAATCGGCCGAAGGCGAATCTCCGCTGTTGTTACTGGATTCGGCCATAGTGGTTGCGGGAGCGACGACGATGGTTGCACCGCAGCACGGCGCGAACAGTATGCGGCTTACTCTCAACACAACAGCTTCGGGGGCCGATATCGCCGAAGATATTTACCACTTTCCGCTGGCTATCCGTTTTTCTTCGCTGCCGATTCCCATGGAAGAGCTGCGGCCCGGCGGCAGCGACCTTGTCATTACGGGAAGCGACGCCCGACCGCTTCCCGTTGAAATTGAAATGTGGGATTCCGGGCAGGGGGAGGCGCTGGTATGGGTGCTGCTCGATACCGTTTACGGAAACGACAGCACCCAGTCCCTCTATCTGTTCTGGGGAAACGACGAATCGGAACTCGTGTCGGTGCCGGGAGCGGTGTTCGATACCGCATGGGGATTTACCGCCGTCTGGCATCTCAACGAAGGAGGCGTTGACGCGACGGTAAACGGGCATGACGGCGTCAGGCAGGGCAAGGTCGCCGATACGGCGGGGATACTGGGCGGCGCTCAACGTTTCCACGGCAACGATCATATTACCGTCGAAGGACTGCTCGGCACCCCGTCAACCGTCACACTTTCCGCGTGGGCGCAGCTCGATTCCGCCGACGCAACCGGAGGCGAGGTGGTTTCGATCGGCGATGCGGTAGTGATCCGCATGGACGACGACTGGAACAATAAAGGGTGTCAGGGCTCCTATTTCAGCTCACCCGGCGCCCACGATACGGCAACCCACAGTTATCTGGGATCGGAACAATTTCTGGCAAAGACGGGGTGGCACCATTTCGCCTATGTATTCGATGCGGCTGCAGGGGAACACCGGTTCTACATTGACGGGGAGCTCTGTCGCGAAAAACAGGTGACGGTGCCGATACACTACGACAGCATCGGCAGTGATACGAAAATCGGGACGCACGGCAACGAAAAACTGTTATGGGATTTCATCGGCGGCATCGATGAGGTGCGTGTCGCGCATACGGTGCGTTCGCCGGGATGGATCAAACTATGCTATATGAATCAACGGACGGAGAACAGGCTTTTAGTCGGTAACGAAGAGTAGCAATAGTAAAACTTTACCGTATACATTTATTATTTCCTAAAAAGGAGGAACTATGAAAAGCGCATTTGTCACTACGGTTCTGCTGTTTTTTCTTTTTTCAGCAGCGTCGGTGCAGGCCCGCAGCGAGCCGTTTATTTTCGGCGCCGACATTTCATGGGTCCAGGCGAATGAAGACCGGGGACAGAAATATTCCGACAACGGCGTTCAAAAAGACATTATCCTGATCCTCAAGGATCACAAATTCAACTGGATCCGGCTGCGAATTTTCGTCGATCCTACCAAAGGCTATTCCTCGCAGGGATATTGCGGCACCGAAAAGACGTTGGTGTTCTCGAAGCGCATAAAATCGGCAGGAATGAAATTCCTGCTTGACTTTCATTACAGCGACAACTGGGCCGATCCGGGAAAGCAGACCAAGCCGTCTGCATGGAATAATCTCTCCTTCGATCAATTAAAATCAACGGTTCGTTCATACACCAAAGAGACGCTTGAGGCATTCAAGGCCAACGGCACACTGCCCGACATGGTCCAAATCGGCAATGAGGTTGTCGGCGGCATGCTGTGGCCCGACGGAAAGAGCAGCAACATGTCGAACTTTGCCGCTCTAATCAACGCCGGAATCGACGGCGTCAAGGACGTCAGCTCCGATATACGCATCATGGTCCACACGCTTTCGGACAAATCGCCCAGCAGCTGGTTGAAAAATCTGGTGAACGCGGGTGTCAAACGGATCGACGTGCTGGGCATCTCGTATTACCGGGAGTGGCACGGCACGCCCGATGATTTGAAAAGGAACGCCGAGGAAATCACCAGGAATCATAATGTAAAAATCAGTGTTGCGGAGTATGCCGACAATCACCGGAGAGTGAATGAAATCGTGTATAACCTCCCCGACGAAGAGGGCCTCGGAACCTTTTTCTGGGAACCGCAGCAGTGGGGTGAGGCATTGTTCAACGGCACCAGCACGAACAGCCGTATCGACCTTTTCCCTCAACTCTCCAAGGAGTTCGGCAATGATGATTTTGTCGTTGCGGTCGATGACCGTACGCTACCGTATGAAGCTTCAAATGAAGCGACCGCCGGAGCCGTATGGTTCGACCGGAACGGGGTGCTGCAATTCAGCAACGCACAGCAGTCCGCGACCATTTTCGAGCTGTCGACGCTGCAGGGCCGTGTCGTCGGCAGGTGGGTGGGGGGCTCGCCGCAGGGCACGGTCAGGGCTTCGCGGCACAATGCGTATGTCATTTCTCAGCCCCGACAGCAAAGCACGGAAAAGGCGCGGCTGCTGCTGCCGTGTCGCTGATCGTCATCAAGCGACGGGACGGCTGCACCAATGTTCGGCAATCGACCCGGTCTGCAGGTACATCGTGGGAAGCGTCGGTATGATGCGGTAAATAGTGAAGAAAGGAAAACAATGTCACACCAGACTATCATTCAATCCTCCAACAAAAAGGGGAAGTGTCTATTTCTGCCGGTGAGGTTGACCTGCACCGCAGGCGTTTCAGCCGCGGCTCTTGTCGTATGCCTTGCGCTGCTGGCATTCGCCGGGCAGAAGATCCGTTTCAGCGACGCGTGGAAGTTCAACCGCGGCGATGCTTCAAACGCCCAGACGACAAGCCACAACGACGCTTCGTGGGAGACCGTCTATCTTCCACACACCGTGAAGGAGGAGCTTAACTACCGGACTTCCTCGATTTACAAGGGAGTGTGCTGGTACCGCAAGACCTTCACGCCGCCCGCTTCGTACCAGGGAAAGAAGATCTTTATCGAATTCGAAGCGGCCATGCAGAGCGCGCAGGTATGGATCAACGGCACTTCGCTCATCACCCATCAGGGCGGCTATACGCCGTTCGTGCTCGACCTTACCAAACACCTCCAGTTCGGCGCCGCCAACGTGATCGCGGCGCGGCTTGACAATAATGCATCGTCGAGCTTCCCCCCCGGGAATTCGGACCCGGATTTCCTCTACTTCGGCGGACTGTACCGCAACGTGCATCTCTTCGTCACGGACAGCCTTCATATCACCCACCCGATATTCGCAAATATTCCGGGCGGCGGCGGCGTGTTCGTCACCTACCCTGCCGTATCGAGCTCCTCGGCGACCGTGCAGGTGAAGACCCATGTGATCAATGAGCACGCCGGGGCGCAGTCGTGCGTGCTTAAAACCGCCGTTATCGATGCGAAAAATGATACCGTTGTCGTCAACTCCACACCGGCAACGAACATCGCCCCCGGCGCCTCGAATACCTTTACGCAGAGCCTCACCGTATCGGGCCCGAAACTCTGGACCCCCTCCACGCCCAATCTCTACAGGGTCAGCTCGGAGGTGTTCGCAAACGGCGGTTCCACGCCGGTCGACACCATGTCGACCACGATCGGCATCCGTTCGATCGCTTTTTCGAAATCCAACGGGCTCCAGATAAACGGCACCCGATGCCGGCTGAGCGGCTGCAACCGCCATATGGCATACCCGTATATCGGCAACGCGGTGCCGAACTCCGGCCAGTACCGTGACGCCCTGCGCATCAAGGAGTTCGGGTACGACTTCGTCCGCATGTCCCATTACATGCAGGCCGAGAGTTTTGTTGATGCATGCGACAAACTCGGCATCACAGGCATGGCGTGCCTGCCCGGATGGCAGTATTACAACGACGCCCAGGCGTTCAGGGACAATTCCGTCAAGACGTTGAGGGATATGATCCGCGTCTACCGGAACCACCCGTCGGTGATCATCTACGAGGCCATGCACAACGAAAGCCATCCTTCCTCCGCATACCTCAACGCGGCGCAGGCCGCCGCGCATGAGGAGTATCCGGGCAACCAGATGTTTACCTGCGGTGAGGAGGACGTCAATACTCTCGACGTCTACATGTCGTCGGCCCAGCACGATGTCCGCGGCTATAACGGTTCACGGGCATGCGTCATTTCTGAGTTCGGCGACTGGGAACACGGCTGCGTCTGGAACAGCGCCAGCCCCATTACGGGCTGCCAGTGCAGAATTGAACGCTCCGCCGGCGAAGCCGCCCTGCGCTCCTTGG
>JAFGNB010000124.1 GCA_016927235.1 Chitinispirillaceae bacterium | reverse complement strand
TATTATTGTTGGTTTTATGCTGTGTAAAGGCTGACCTTCGGTCAAATTATTCCGGATTTGTCGGTCAAATTACGCGGATCGGCCACTGTACTGTGTCGTGCCGCATTTCCCGATTATGTTTATTTTACGCTTGAGCGTCCCGACAATTACGACATGGTTCATGAAGATCCCGTCGGTTTCCTGAACCGTGTCGGCAGGGATGGTGTAATAATTGATGAGGCGCAACGGATGCCTGAACTGTTTTCATATATACAGGCATTTGTCGATGAGAGCAGACTGCTCGGAAAAATAATACTTACCGGATCCCAAAATTTTCTATTATCCGATTCAATATCGCAGACATTGGCCGGACGTGTCCGTATACTGCGATTATTACCTTTTTCCGTTGAAGAGCTCAGCAATAATAAGAAATACCGTGGGAAAACAATCGATGAAATCCTTTTTACCGGGTTGTACCCTCCATTGTATGACCGTCAAGTTTCCCCCAATGATTGGTACAATAACTATATCGAAACGTATCTCGAGCGGGATGTCCGGAACGTTAAAAATATAACGGACTTACATCAGTTTCAGAAATTCATCGGTTTATGCGCAGGCCGGATCGGGCAATTACTTAACATGTCGTCTCTGGCCTCAGAAATCGGCGTGGCTTCTCATACGGTCAAATCCTGGCTCGGGGTTCTCGAAGCGAGTTATCTCATTGTTCTTCTGCAGCCGCACTACAATAATTTAAACAAACGTATTGTACGGCAGCCGAAGCTGTATTTCCTCGATACCGGCCTTGCATGTGCACTCGCGAAAATAGATTCACCCCGGACGCTTGAACGTCATTATCTGCGGGGAAGTCTGTTTGAAAACCTTGCCGTAACGGAATATTTAAAATTCATTTTTAATCGCGGGTTGCCCCCGAATCTTTATTTCTGGCGCGACAACCACGGAATGGAAATCGATATGGTTATCGACAACGGCACTCTTTACGCCGTCGAAATCAAATCCGGCGAAACGTTCAATGGTGAAATGCTCAAGGGCCTCCGTACCTGGAAACGATTATCTGGTGCGACAAAAGAGCAATGCTCCCTGCTGTATGGCGGAAAAGAGGTCCGGATTTCCCCGGAAGCGGAAATACTTTCTCTCGGAAATCTGCATGAATGGTTTGCAGGGTTGTCCGGAAAATCGTAGAATCGTCTGTTGCGACAGGAACGGTACTTTGGGAGAGTTATTACCTTAATCGTAAACATTACCGTTCTTTGCAACACATGTAACACTAATCCTTAACCGTTGCGAAGAGAACTTCCATGCTCCAGATCCTCCAATCCTACAGTTTCGTCGATCTTTGTCCTTCAGTGCAGAGGTTCAAAGTATGCTGTCCTGGTTAAATAGTTATCTTCCTATTGAAATTAGTGGAAAAAACCGCCAGTATGTATTATTTTATTGGACATACTGGAGATTCAATGAACATCCAACAGATACGTAGAATCGTACCCAATGAAGAGATCGACTATGTCATGCTCAAGTCTATCCTGTCAGGTTATTCAAACCCTCGTGATAAAATATCCAGATTTCTAAAAGCCGGTTCTCTTATAAAAGTTAAAAAGGGGTTATATGTATTTGGGCCGGACGCTTCACTGGGGCCGTATAATAAAGAAATTCTTGCGAATTTAATATATGGTCCATCGGCAATCTCTTTGGAATACGCACTTTTCTATTATGGCTTAATTCCTGAGCGGGTTGAAACGGTTACTTCCATAACACCATCCCGGAATAAGAAATATTCAACCCCTGTGGGAATCTTCTCCTACCAGTATATGCATCCGGCCATGTACACGACAGGTTTAAACAGGGTGATGGTTGATTCGACCCATCCGGTTATAATGGCTATGCCGGAGAAAGCACTTTCAGACATACTGGCGATATCGGCAAAAAAAATCGAGACAAGCGACGTGGAATCTTTGTTGCACTACATAACGGTAAGTTTACGCATCGAAAACAACGCCCTGAAAAAACTCAGTGTGGATCGAATCCGTGAAATAGCATCGGTATATAAAATCGAAAAAGTCATATTACTGCATCGCTTAGTGGTCGCTTTAAGGGAAAAAAAGAGATGAATGAGGGTTTGCGTTCATTGTTAAGCGTTTATGAACTTCGTAGCGACCGTGACTATGAAAATGCTTTCAAGGAGATAATTCAGGAAATTGCGCTTCTGGGACTTTGGCGGGCTAAATTTTTTGAATATGCCGCCTTTTATGGAGGAAGTTCGCTCAGGATACTATATGAACTGGACAGATTTTCCGAAGATCTGGACTTTTCGCTCCTAAAACCCGATATATCGTTCAGGTTGGACCGTTTTTTTTCAGCCATTGCAGTGGAACTTAAAAGTTTCGGTTTTGATATTTATATCGAATCCGTTGAAAAGTCAGCTAAAACAACAATCCAGTCGGCATTTATTAAAGCAACAACACGAAAAAACATGCTGGTCATACGGACACCGGATGAATATATTAAACGGATGCATCGTGAGCGGGTGATGAAAGTGAAATTTGATATCGATATCGATCCACCCGGCGAATTTCTAACGGAAGCCAAAATTCGTATGCTGCCCATTCCGTACAGCATTCTTACTTTCAAACTTCCCGATCTCTTTGCCGGTAAAGTGCATGCACTTATCCATAGAGAACGTAAGAGCTATGTGAAAGGACGGGACTGGTATGATCTGGTCTGGTTCATCGCACGAAAGACGCCGCTCGGACTTGCGCATTTAAAAGCTCGTCTGGTTCAAACCGGTACATGGGAAAAAGAGCATTCTTTGAAAAAAAACGATGTGGTTGAACTGCTTGAAAAAACTATCGCTGGAACCGATTTCGAATCAGCCCGGAAAGATGTCCTGCGATTTGTTAAATATCCCGAAGCGCTTGATTTGTGGTCTGAGGAATTTTTCCTTACCATTGTTTCGCAACTACAGACCACCTAGAACCGGATATTCACAATTCTTTAAGGAGTAGCTATGCTCCAGATCCTCCAATCTTACAAGTCCGGCGAGCTTTGGCTCGCCGATGTCCCTGTTCCCGCCTGCGGAAACGGCGGAGTCGTCATGCGGAACGCGGCCTCGTTCGTCAGTGCCGGCACCGAACGGATGCTTGTCGATTTTGCCCGAAAGAACCTTATCGGCAAGGCGCTTGCCATGCCCGATCAGGTGAAAAAGGTCATCCGGAAAATGAAGGCCGAAGGGATTTTTTCGACATTGGAAAAGGTGCAAGCGAAACTCGATCAACCAATTCCCCTAGGTTATTCCTGTGCCGGAATCGTGGAAGAGGTCGGTCGAAACGTGTCGGGAATCGTCAAGGGTGATCGTGTGGCCTGCGGCGGGGCGATGTATGCCAACCATGCGGAATTCAACTTCGTGCCGAAAAATCTGATGGTAAAAATACCCGATGGGGTCTCGTTCGAGGACGCCTCATGCGCCACTGTCGGAAGCATCGCGCTTCAGGGTATCCGTCAATGCGATGTGCGGCTGGGGGAGACGGTATGCGTTATCGGCCTTGGTTTGCTCGGCATACTTGCGGTGCAGCTCTTCAAGGCGTCAGGTGCCATTGTGATCGGCTTCGACCCGAATCCCCGCAGATGTAAAACCGCTATTGATATGGGCGCCGACCTAGCCATTTATGAAATGCCTGAAGTGGCGGCGATGGACTTCAGCAAAGGCCGGGGTGTGGACGCAGTCCTCATCACTGCCGCAACGAAGTCGAATGAACCGGTGACAGTGGCCGGCGAGATCTGCAGGCCCCGGGGGAAGGTGGTTGTTACCGGCATGGTAGGGATGGACATACCGAGGGATATGTATTATAAGAAAGAACTCGATTTCAAGCTAAGCCTCTCCTACGGTCCCGGACGATACGATCCCGAATATGAAGAGGCCGGTCATGATTACCCCTTCGGGTATGTCCGCTGGACCGAGCAGCGCAACATCGAGGCGTTTCTCGATTGCGTGGCGGCCGAAGCGGTAACGCCGTCGAAAATCATTACCCATCGCTTTACCATCGATAATGCGCTTGATGCATACGACCTGCTTCTCGGCAAGAAAAACGAACCCTACCTTGGGGTTGTCATTACCTATCAGGGAACCGGATCGCACGTTGCGCCGATAAACCGGACAGTGACATTGCCGGTAAAAAGAAGTCCGGCCGCATTGGGACAGCTCGGAGTCGGCTTCATCGGCGCGGGTAATTTTACCAAAGGGGTCCTCTTCCCTCAATTGCGGAAAATCGAAGGCATCCGGTTCAAGGGACTATGCACCGCTACCGGTATGAACGCATCCGAAACCGGAAAAAAGGAGGGGTTCGCTTATGCGACCACGGAATACCGGCAGTTGCTTGACGATAAGGATATTTCGGTGGTTTTCGTCACCACGCGGCACAATACCCACGCCCGGTTCATCACTGAAGCGCTCGGCGCGGGAAAACATGTCTTTGTTGAAAAGCCGCTGGCGATAAACCGGGAGCAGCTCGAGGATATAAAAAAGGCGCTTGCGGAAACCGATCGGTTGCTCATGGTTGGTTTCAACCGGCGGTTTTCACCCCATGCTGCGATGATTTCGGATTATTTCTCCGGACGGACGACCCCGTTGATGCTCTCGTATCGAATCAACGCCGGTTTTATCCCCCGGAATGCCTGGATACAGGACCCGGAAACCGGGGGCGGCAGAATCATCGGCGAGGTGTGTCATTTTCTCGACTTCGTTTCGTTTGTCGTCGGCACGCAACCGATTTCTGTTCTTGCATCGTCGATCAGTGCAGGGAGTGACGTCCTCATCGATGAAGACACCTGCACCATTGCGATAAAATTTTACGACGGATCGATTGCGAATATCAATTATATCGCCACAGGAGCACCTGAGCTGGCGAAAGAACGGTGTGAGGTGTTCGGAAATGATTCGGTGGCGACACTGGATGATTTCAGATATACTGGCTGTTTCGGGAAACTCGGGAAACGGAAGCTCAAGGGGAAACAGGATAAAGGCTTCTCGGGTGAACTTGATGCTTTCTTCAAAGCCGTCAGAAACGGCGGTCCATTTCCCATTCCGCCGGAATCGCTCCTCGCAACGACGGAACTTACCTTCCTTATAGGCGAGTCGATTCAGAACAAATCGATCAAATATCTGCAGTAACACATGCGGCTGCAATTACTTTTTTTCACGGTCATACATCTGCGGCTCGAGCAGATTCTCGCCCGGATCGCGTTTCGACTGTTTCGGCCCGCCCCGAACTGCCGCATGCTGCCGGTGCGCCATGCGGCAAACGAAATCCGTTTTCATTCTCATAAGAAACCGTCAATGGTATCGGCGACAACAGCCACTTTTATCAACCATACGGCGGACATCGGGAGCCCCCAGTGCTGGAACGACGGATCGTTCGACAAACTCTGGCTTTATAATCTCCACTATTTCGACGATTGCAACGCGGAAGGGTTCGAGAAGCGGAGTGCCTGGCATGAGGATCTGATCGCACGATGGATCAATGAAAATCCCGTCGGTAAGGGGATCGGTTGGGACCCGTATCCGACTTCTCTACGAATCGTCAATTGGATCAAACGGCATTTGAACGGAAATCCGCTTTCCCCGGCGGCGCTCAACAGCCTTGCCGTTCAAGCGCGGTTCATGAGGCTGCGTATCGAGTACCATCTGCTGGCAAACCATCTTTTTGCCGACGCAAAGGCGCTCGTTTTCGCCGGGCTGTTTTTCGAAGGGAACGAGGCGGAGGGGTGGCTGAAAAAAGGGCTGTCCATACTGAAGAAGGAGCTTCCCGAACAAATTCTAGCCGATGGAGGACATTTCGAACGATCTCCAATGTATCACAGCATAATTCTCGAGGACATGCTTGATCTTATCAATATCGTTCGATACTATGGCCATTCGAGCGTCTCGGTAAAAATGATCGGCGAATGGAAAGCAATCGTTAATAAAATGCTCCGGTGGCTCCGGGCAATGTGCCATGAAGACGGAAAAATCGCTCTTTTCAACGATGCCGCGTTCGGTATAGCACCGGAAACCGGCAGGCTGCTGGAATACGCCCGTAGTCTGCAGATCGATCCGGCGATTGAAATAATGGATGAACTGACCGATCTTTCATACTCCGGATATATTCGGATGAAGAAGGGGAAATGCCTTCTAATCATCGATGCCGGCGATATCGGGCCGGATTATCAACCCGGCCATGCCCATGCCGACACGCTGTCATTTGAATTATCCCGGGGGCCTGACCGAATCATCGTCGACAGCGGCACTTCCTGCTACGGAACATCACCCGAGCGACATCGGCAGAGGGGGACCGCCGCACACAACACGATCACTGTTGACCGCCGGAACTCCTCCGAAGTATGGGGCGGCTTCCGTGTTGCCCGTCGTGCGAAGATCGTCGAACGCGCTGTTTCAGCATCAAATCGGCAGGTTGTCATTACCGCTGCTCATAACGGTTTTAAACGGCTACCCGGCGTCGGCATTCATCGAAGGACCTGGATTATCGATGAAGAAAAAATTATAATCGAGGATTACATTGCCGGATCCGGCATGCATCATATCGAGGCCTTTTTTCATTTTCATCCTGATATGCCTCCCGGCTTCAGCGAAGATGGATCCATTATAATTTCAAAGAAAGGGATGCGAAGGATAAAAATCATTTGCAGCCGTCTTCTTGACGGAAAAATTGAGGACAGCACCTACCATCCTGAATTCGGAATGGCAATTAAGTCAAGCAAGCTTGTTTGCTCGGCGGACACACCATTGCCAGCTTCATTTACAACGACAATAGAAACATGACAATGCATATTCTCTTTCTTTCCCACTATTTCCCTCCCGAAGTCAACGCTCCCGCCAGCCGTACCTACGACCATTGCAAACGGTGGGTTGCCGAAGGATGTGAAGTTACCGTCGTCACCTGTTTTCCCAATTGTCCTGAAGGGGTGATTTATAAAGGATATAGAAAGTCTTTTCGATCGATGGAGACGATCGACGGAATCACCTTGCTGCGAGTATGGACATATATCGCCCCAAATAAAGGATTCCTGAAAAGGATATGCAACTACATCAGCTACATGATCAGTTCGCTCCTCCATTGCATCACCATGAGAAGAATCGATCTGATTATCGCCACCTCGCCGCAGTTTTTCTGCGGCTGGGCAGGAGTCTTGCTGCATTGGTTCAGAAAATGGCCGTTTATCCTTGAAATTCGTGACATCTGGCCAGAGTCGATCGTCACCGTCGGAGCAATGAAGAAATCACTGTTCATCCGCTTTCTCGAGAGGCTCGAATTAATGATGTACCGGTCAGCCGATCATATCGTGACGGTCGGTGAAGGGTATCGCCAACGGATTGTCGATAAGGGGATTGCCGGAGACAGGATCTCGGTGGTCATCAACGGCGTTGACCTTGAACGATTCAAGCCTTTCCCGGAAGCACCGTTCACCCGGAAAAAGTATCACGGGGAAGGCAGGTTCGTCTGTTCGTATATCGGCACCGTCGGAATGGCGCATGGACTTGAAGTAATCCTGAAAGCTGCGAAAATTTGTAAAGATACCGGATGCCGCGACACTCTCTTCTGGATTGTCGGTGACGGGGCGCAGCGGGCCGATCTCGAGAGAGGCTCCCGGGAACACGGCCTGAATAATATTATATTTACCGGGCGGCTTCCGAAAGAAGAGATGCCGGAAATCATTACGGCAAGCGACTGCTGCCTTGTGCATTTAAGAAAAAGCGAGTTGTTCGGCACCGTAATACCATCGAAAATATTCGAGCTTATGGCAATGAATATACCTATAATCATGGCGGTCAGAGGCGAAGCGCAGGATATTGTCATGCAGGGAAATGCAGGCGTCGTCATGGAGCCCGACGATCCCCGGTCGCTGCTCCGATGCATCAATATAATAAGGGAAAAAGGAAGGGGTTCATTTTCCGGAAGGGAGTATGTCGGCCGGTATTACAATCGCGATGTACTCGCGCTGAAAATGCTATCCATCATTAAAAAATATGCGAAAAACAATCAGTAAATTTGTTGCTGGTTTGTTCTGCTTTGCGGTGGTCGCCTTCACTCAGGAAATCGCCCCCCTCTTCTCCCCCTTCAACCAATATGAACTCTCCTACGAAGCCCATCAGTACGTGCGGGAGTCCTTCGATGACTCCATGCCTTCTCCATGGTTCTCACACTCGCCGGTTATCCTGAGGCCACATTATCCCCTTCAACTTTCAGCGGGAGAACAGCGGCTGGGGCTAGATGCGGGGACGATACTCGGCTACGAACGTTGCTCCTCAAGCAACCGGTTCGCCGCTCTTTCAGGCCAGGCGGCGTACGCTTCATCGTTTTTAAATGCATTTGTTTCCGTGGATGTCTACACGACGGAAAGCCGTCTTGAATCCCCTGTAAACGATATCCGATACGAACGTTTTATAAGAAAAGGCGCACAGGAACCGATCACCGGGGTTTTCGATTTCCGCTTCAATCTTCCCGAAGCGTATATTGCATCGCATTGGAAATTCATTACCCTCTCGATCGGCAAGCAAAAGCTGCGGTGGGGCCCGGGATACAAAGGCACGTTGGGGCTTTCCGGAACAACCTTTTCGCCGTTCTATTATTATAATCTGCAGCTCGAGTTCGGACATTTATTGCATATGGCGGCATTCCTGTGCGGGTATGATGACGAGTCAACCTACCGGAACGAATTGCAGATCATTGAGACGATGACCGTAAAGAGTAACGACCTCAATCTTAAATCCTTTTTCCCCCGTTACGGCGCCGGGCAGCGTCTGGAGATGCGCCTGGGCAACCATCTTCAGATTAGTCTCTACGAGCTGGTGGATTTTTTCGGGAGTAACGAACTCAACCGTTTCGCCAACCCGCTCCAGATTTATTATCTCGCCAATGAGGCGAGCGGGACCAACAATGCCAACCTTCTCGGGGGAATGGATTTCAATCTTGTTTTTAATCGTTTCAGGTTGTATGGAGAATTTCTCAATGATGACATTACCGTAATGGAGCAGGCAGGCAATCCCGATAAATATGCATTTCAGCTGGGTTGCGCTTATTATGGTACAGAGATGCTCGTTCAAACAGGAATGGAGTATACCCATGTCGCCCGTTACGTCTACGGTCACTCACGCGTCCTCAGCCGCCATGCCCACTGGGGAGAGCCGATGGGATGGCCGTGGGGGAATTACCAGGATGTTTTTACGGCATATGCGGTATGCCGGTTTCCCTATAATATCAACGGGAAAATAGAGGCAAACCTCTGGATCGAAGGCGACGGTGCGATTGAAGATGACTGGTATGCCGACGGGAAGCCGGATCTGGACCACGCACCATACTGGCCTGAAAACAGCACAACCATCTTTTCAGCAATACTCTCAGCGCAATACTCTCCCTTTTCATGGCTGACCTACTGTTTCTATTGGGAACCGATAATCAGGGAAGGAACGGTTCAAAACGGATTTTATACGTATCTGATGCTCGAACTGCCCGGAAAACATCTCTTTGATTTTAAATAATCGCCTCGCCGGCTTCCGGAAAATGGCGGCATTACCTGTTTTCTTCTCCACACCGGCACTAATGAAAAAGACAATTTCAATTCCTTCCGGTAATAAACGCTGCAATGAATGCAAGTTTTAATTTATCCGGACCGGAAGTATATTTTCTTTATTTAAAAGCTGCCGTTGCATCAATGCCGCAACGACGTGCTCCAAATCTTTCTCGCGGAGGTTCCATGAAAGCTCTCATGCCGGCACTGCTCCTCGGCGCAACGCTTTCGTTCGCCGAAAAAAACAGCATCGATCTTGCGGTGTATAAAAACAGCAAGAATTTCACCATGTCGGAAGCCTCGTATACGGTCGGATCGCGCACGTTTACCCTTGTCAACATCAGGCCGAATGTGAAAAACGATACCGCGTGCATTTCGGCCATTATCATCGACAAAAGAAAATTCGTTCTTTTCGATATCGGCATTGAAGACGGCGCCTACGGCCTGTTTGTCCCCCGCTCGCAACCCTTGAAGCAGGGCCTCATCGTTTTAAAAGCATCGCCGACCGAGGGAAAGACTTTTATTTTTCTTTCGAACGGAAAACTGGTTACGCTCCCCGGCGCGCAGACCTTTGTCGATACGGCAGGGAAAAGCATATACTGCATCTGGGATAATGACGGAGCGTATCAACTCACGGTTTTCAATTACAAGGCCATGCGCCTCACCATTCCCACCACGGTTATTAAACAGCCGGCTCAATGGTATACCTCGGGCATTTCCTACTGCTTCACGGTTCCTCAGGAGAAAGGGTACTACTCGGTGGAGATGCTCACGAAAAGCATCGTGAAAACCGACCAGGCGGACGGCGCCCTATCCCCGGTCCCCTATCTGATGGATTTCAGTAAGATCGACCCGGCGGGCTGCTGCGGGGCGAAGGTTTTACGGAAGTAGGGAGCTCGGAAGTGGCGGGGTGGGAGCAGTATGACAGTTTGTTTAGAGAAGAGACGATGCAACCCCGCCCGTTTTCCGGTGTTTGCTATTTTGGTCCCTCCACCATCAGCTCAAGCGCTTTCTGAACGACTTGATTGAGGGATAATCCCCGTGAAAGCGCCGCTTCACTGATTTTCCTGTGCAGATCGGGAGAAATGCGGATATTGAAAGAGCCTTTGTAGGATTTGAGAATTTCTCTTTTATGCTCTTTACAGAGTTCGATATAATCATCGGCCGCTTCCTTGAAGGCATTTCTCAATTCTTTGGTTGTCGATCCTTCAAATGTCACCAGGTCATTGATGCCTTCGATTTTCCCGAAAAAGACATCGTTGTCGGCGCTGTAATGGACGGTGGCAAGAAAATCTTTGTATTTAAGGACGTCTCTCATTTAATCACTCCTCTGTCCTTTAATTCCTTGACGATAAGATCCATCTGATAAAATTTCAACTGATTTCCCGGATGGGGTTTGTGCAGGCGGATGATATGGTGTGAAACCGAGTTAACAAAAGCCACACGCGATCCTGATGTTTTCCCTTTTGTCGTTTCGATATATCCAAGAGTCGCCAGCAGGGTACGCAATTCAGCATAGGTGAAATTCCGGCTGCGAGACATCAACCGTACCATCAATTTCTCCTGCCTGCTCATGGTATAAATATACCGTAATATCTGCGTTAGTGCAACTAATTTTTAGTTGCACTCCTGGGGACATGAAAAAGGGCGGTTCGCTTGGAACCACCCAGTAAATATCCTAGTCGAGTCATTATAGCGATTGTTTTTTACAGCCTCAATAATCCCTGCCCAGCATAGTACACCGCATCAAGTTCAAGGAATACGTCGTTCTCCGGGAATGGCGGCTATAATTTTCCACTGATAAGAAAAACGGACGCGAATGCAACGATTGCATACAACTCGGGGAAAACGCCCATAATGATCGAATTCCCGAAAACGTCGAATCCGGAGGCAATTCCACTGATACCATTGGCGCATATTTTCCCCTGCCAAATCGCAGAAATCAAACCGCTCAATCCCATCATTATTCCTGCCCCCAGTATCGCGAAACCCTGGAACATCGTCAACTCCGGTCCCATTTTGCCCAAAAGAATAAAAAACGCGGCAAAGCCGTAAAGGCCTTGAGTTCCCGGCATTGCGCTGAGAACGATATAACTTCCAAATGCCTCTTTTTTCTTTTTCAGTGCACCGATGGTGGCACTTCCCGCGATTGATACTCCGATGGCGCTTCCCGAACCTGGCATTCCCACCATGAGACCTAATCCGATAAAGGCAAGGATAAGTGCTAACGACATAAAAGCTCCTTTACGTTAAATTGTTTTTTTCAGTGGGTTATAGTCTTTTCCGCCGCCTTTAAACTCGAGATTGTTGTAGAATTCCACAAACGTCAACCTCAGCGGATGAACGAAAGAACTTAGACCGGAAAGAAGCAGATTGACTCCGTGTCCGACGATTAGAAAAAGAATGCCGACGATCCATCCGACATACTTTATTCCCGTCATTTGCATACCGATTACATTTATTACATAGCCGAGAATGCCCGAGGAAAGACCCAGTGCGAAAAGCCTGATATACGATAAAATATCACCTATTGCCCCAGATAATATAAAATAAAGTTTCAATACGAAACTGACCATCCGGTTATCCATGAGCTGCTCCATCCCGGCAACAAGTACGGAATAGGTCATGAGCAGTATGCCGAGAATAACACCGGGAATCGCGAAAACAACATACGGTTTCAACGGTGCATAATTTTGATAAAGTGCGAGAAAGAGAATGATGAGGCTGTCGATGAGAAAGAGCTTAGCAATCGCCGGAATCGAATGTTTAAATGATCCGAATAGTATCCTGTTGACAGCATTGGCAACAATTCCAACATTGATTTGTAAAACACCGAGCAACAAAGCGAAATTGAAGGGATTTATTGTTTGACCATCTTTAATGAGCGTGAAACGGCTTAAAAACCCAAAAAACCGCACTCCCTGATTTTCCCGGATGGCTATACCGAATACGGTTCCACTGTTTACTATTCCCATAAAGAGCGTAAAAAATCCAAGAATCAGACCGAAGATCGCATAACGCCGAAGAGTGTGGGGTATTTTCATGAAAGCGATAAATGAGGCGAGAAGAATAATAATCCCATATCCCGCATCCCCAAGGCAGGTGCCG
>JAFGNB010000123.1 GCA_016927235.1 Chitinispirillaceae bacterium | reverse complement strand
CGTACCGCCGATTTCGAGGCTCAGATCGGGGATTGACTTTTGAAGGAGCGGAAGCGCCCTGATGATAAACTGGACGTTCTTGTACTTCATCAGGCGGCAGAGGTAGGCAAGCACCGGAGGATCGGCTTTGGGGCAGACCGGCCGGTAAAACGACGTATCGACCCCCGGTTCGACGATGCCGATACGGTGGCGCGGCACGGGGAACCGTTCGATTTCGCGGGCGGTGCTTTCCGAAATGGCAACGAACAGTTCCCCGCGGTAGCACAGCGCCGCAAGCTTCTCCATGAAATAAATGTAAAGCGCGGCGGGAAAGAGAGCCTCGCGGAAGATCTCCGCGCCGAAGAAGTGCATGACCAGGTGAAGGCGCGGACACCGAAGATAGAGTGGGGTGAAGAAGGGAATTTTATTGAGATCCTCGACGACAAGGTCGAAACGGGCCCGATTGCGCAGCAGGAACGGGATGATCGCGAAATTGAAGAGAAATTTACTACCGCGACGGATGACGGTGATCCCGTCGACCTCCTCCCGTTCCGGTGCGTCGCGGAAGCGGTGCGCCAGCACGGTTATCGCGCAACCCTTCGCGGCGATGCGTCTGAAGATCTCATGGTAGTAGATCTCGGCACCTCCGGCCTCGGGATTTTTTATGTCACGCCAGTTGATGAGAAGGATGCGCTTCAAACCAGGTTCCATCATCGAGAGCGTGTGACTTCACCCCCCCCCTTCTTCACTCCGGGAGGGAGAAATGAAATGCTCAATTTCTCCTGTACGCACAAGGAGAAGAACGCAAGGAGGCAAGGTTACAATATACTTTTCCGCTTAGTGGTTTTCACACCACTTCCGCCAGATCCGCCGGTACTGCTCCTCGAGGTTTTTCATATACGAGGCGCCGTCGCAGAGGAGGGATGCGATGACCCGTCGGCGCAGTCCCGGACGCAGCGACGCGAGTTTGTCCGGCTGGGCGGCATGCCCCGCGGCGATTGCGACGAATTCTTCCTGGGAGCGGGCGATACATTGCGGCAATCCCGCGGCACTGAGCACGCTGGCCGCCAGGCGCCCCGCATGCCGGTCGCCCGTAAGAGTGATCATCGGAACCCCCATGATCAGCGATTCGCAGGCGGTCGTATGCCCGCTCCAGGGGAAAGTGTCGAGGGAGAAATCGATATCGTTGTAGACAGTCAGGTGTCCCGCCGCGGGAATTACCGGGCGGAAGCTGATGCGGCCGGGATCGATTTTCCCTCGGGAGAACCATCCGCGGAGCCGTGAGATCACCGACGGCGTAAGCGTGGCGCGGCAGATAAGAAGGCGCGAGGATGGAACCGCCCGCAGCACTGCGCTCCACAACGCGATGACCGCTTCGTTGAGACGTGCGGTGGTATGCAGCGACCCGAAGGTGATATACCTGTTTGTTAACGCCGGAAGCGTGCCGACCGCGGGGAGGCATTCCGGCGGACGGTAGCAGCAGAACCCCTTTCCGAGCCGCAGCGGTTTTTCGAGTGCACAGTCGTCTGCCTCCGGGGGATCGATGACGGCATCGGTGATCCGGTAGTCCATCGCGGCAAGGCCGGTGGTGCCGGGGTAGCCGATGCCGCTTATCTGTAAAGGAGCCGCCCTGAGCGCGAAAACGCCGAGGCGGTTGCCCCTGAAGTGCCCGGCGGTGTCGACGAGCACGTCCACGCCGTCGTTGCGTATCCGGTCGGCGACCTCACGGTCGCTCATCCGCTCGACGGTTCGCCAGGAGTCCGCCAATTCTCTGAACGCTTCCGTTGTGTGGTCCTTGTGCACGGTTTCTGCATAGCAGCGGATTTCGAACCGGTCAGGGTCGTGATGACGCAGCATGGGTTCAAGGAAGGCGGCCGCCGGATGGCTGCGGAAATCGGGAGAGAGGTAGCCGATGATGAGTTTACGGCCGGGCGAGGGGATGTTGCGCCACTGCGGTGCTGCCTGCAGCGCGAACCGCTTTCCCCATTCGCAATGTGCGGCGAAAACGGCCTCCGGGGTATACAGGTGATTGTAGTTCATCGATACGAGAAGATTGTCCTGCGCCGCCCTGCACTCCGGATCAATCGCCAGCGCCTCACGGAAGCAGGCTTCCGAGGCCGCAGGCTCGCCCAGGAGCTGGCGGGTTTCTCCGAGATTAACAAGCGGGGCGGTCTTTCCCGGCTGGAAACGGATCGTGCTGAGGTAACATGCCGCCGCTTCATCGAGGCGGTTCCACTCGCGCATGATGTTCCCGATGTTGTAGTGCGCATTGGCGTAATCCGGGCGCAGCCGCAGCGCACGATAATAATGATTTTTTGCGGCATTCAAATCATGTCGCGCCATGGCGCAGTTGCCGAGGCCGTTTTCAGCCTCCGCCGAACCGGGATGGTAGGTGAGCGCCTCGTTGAGATGAGCTTCCGCTTCAGTGACGAGCGACTGCCTGATGCACCAGTCGGCGAGCTGCAGGCGCGGTTCGATGGCTTCCGGCCGCAACGCAACCGCCTTTTCAAGCGCACTGATCGCCTCGTCGAGGCGCTGCAGCTCGCGCAGGGACGCCGCGAGATTGCAGAGCGCGGCGAAGAACCCGCGGCGTTTTTCCGCGGCACGGCGATACAGGGACGCCGCACGTTCGTAGTCGCCCGTCTGCCGTAAAGCGTTCCCTGCCGAGAAACAGAGGTCGGGACTGTCGGGTGAGAGGTCAAGCGCCTCAATGAAAAGGTCGCCTGCAGCCGCAAACTGTTGCTGGTCGAGACAGTTTTGCGCCTTGCGGAGAAGTTGCTGCAGACGGCTCGAAGCTGATGAGTGCGTGGTCATCAGGTTACATTGTACTGCATGGTGAGCAGGGGGGTCAATACGGTGGATTGTACTGCTTCGCGCTCAATTTTTGAAAACGCATCGCCGACGGGCTTTCAGGAGATTACGGCGCAGCCAACGCCGGAGGCCGATATTGTAGGAGGTGCTGAAGAAGCCTGCCGTACGACGGCATCGCCCCTGCCGCCGACGAGGTTTTCCCCTTGTCTTCTCGGTGGCCGCGACGACCTGTTTCCTGCGTGCGCGCGAAAATTCGATGGGAAAGCAGTCGCGGCTGACCGCGACGATGCCGGGCTTTACCTGCGGGATATTCTCCGTTGTTTTTTCCTGAGGTAGTAAGGCTCTCCGGTCATTTCTGGCCGTAGTAGGCGCTGCTGCCGTGTTTCCGTTGATAATGTTTGTTGATTAACGCTTCGCCGAGCCGGGCGACCGAGGGATCGATCTGCATGGTGATGAAGGCCATTTTTGCCAGTTCTTCGAGCATGATGCTGTTGTAAAGCGCCTTCGCGGCCGATTCTCCCCATGTAAACGGTCCGTGACGGGCCACCAGCACCATAGGGATTTCCTTGTGCGACTTTTCTCGAAAGTGGTTGACGATCTGGTTACCCGTCTCCGTTTCGTAGTCTCCGGCGATCATGCGGTCCTCCATGACCTCCGTGCAGGGAATGTCAACGGTCAAATGGTCGGCGTGAGTCGTTCCCAGGATGGGTATCGGACGCTGCGCCTGCGCCCAGGCGACAGCGTATGGGGAATGGGTGTGGCAGACGCCGCCGATTCCCGGAAACGACGAATAAAGCACCGCATGCGTTTTCGTGTCGGAAGAAGGCCGCAGTGTTCCCTCGACGACCCTGTTTTCGAGATCCACGACGACCATCGTCCGGGGCGTGAGCGACGGGTAGGGGACGCCGCTCGGCTTGATGGCGAAGACTCCCCCGTCGCCGTCGAATGCGCTGACGTTGCCGAACGTGGCGACGACTAATCCGCTTTCGTAAAGATCCCGGTTTGCCTCGAAGGCGGCATCCTGCAGCGTGCGATAGGCGCTCATCGATCAGGCCGTTCTACCGGGTTGAGAATTTGAAGACCATGACATTGCGGAGCGCCTCTCCCGCTTTGAGCAGCGTGGTCGGAAAAGCCGGCTTGTTTGGTGAATCGGGGTAGTGTTGCGGCTCGAGGCAGAATCCATAGTATTTCGGATAGGTTTTTCCGCCTTTACCGACAATCGTACCATCGAGGAAGTTGCCCGAATAGAACTGAATCGCCGGTTCGGTGGAGTACACTTCCATGACGCGTCCGCTTTCCGGTTCGTACATGCGCGCGGCGAGGGTGAGCGCCGTTCCCTCCTTGTTGAGGATAAAGTTGTGATCGTAACCTCCCTTGACGTTCTGAATGCGCGATCCGACGGCCATCGGTTCGGTGAAGTCAAGATCGGTTTCCTTCACCGGGGCGATCTCGCCGGTGGGGATGAGGCCGTTGTCGACCGGCGTGTAGTTGTCGGCGACAATCGTCAACTCGTGGTCGAGGATGTCGCGCTTCGCCCCGCCGGTCAGGTTGAAATAGCTGTGGTGGGTGACGTTTGCATGCGTGTTCTTGTCGGTGGCGGCGCTGATGACATTCGTCAGGGAGTTGTCGGCTTTGAGCACGTACATGCTGGTGGCCGTGAGGTTTCCCGGGAAACCCTCCTCGCCGTCCTTGCTGAAGTAGGTGAAGGTGACGCCGACGCTGTCGTCGGTTGTGAAGGGCGAGGCTTTCCAGACGACCTTGTGGAACCCCTTCGCTCCTCCATGAAGGTGGTTCTCGCCGTCGTTTTTCGTCACGGCATAGGTGACGCCGTCAAGCTCGAATTTCGCCTTTCCGATGCGGTTCGCGTAGCGACCGATCGATGCGCCGATGTACGATGTGCCGCCAATATATCCTTCGAGGCTGTCGTAGCCGAGGATGACGTCCTCGTAGACGCCGTTGCGGTCGGGAACCTTGAGTGAAACGAGCGTGGCGCCGTAGGTGATGAGTTTCGCCTCCATGCCTTTACCGTCGGTTAAGGTATAGAGCGTGATCGAATCCCCTTCGGGCGTCTGCCCGTAGAACGATTGTGCGACGTTCAGCGTGCTTGCGGGTTTCGCCTGAGGCGGCGGCGTTTCCTTTTTTTGGCATCCGGGCGATAAAACGACCGCACCGATTAGCGCTGCCGCACCTGCGGCACAGCGACGACGTGAGAGCACCGTTTCAGCTCTTTTCTTCATGATCAACCTCCTTGAACGTAAAGGTAGTACGAATATACATCGTTGTTACCGAGCGGTGCCGCCGTCGGGGGCGCCGCGGTTATCGTGTCAACTCGTCTTCGACGAACCGGCCGAGCCGTGTATAGGTTTCGTACGGTTCACGATATTTTTCAACGTTGGCGGATATCGGCCGGTATTCCCGCTCGAATCCGTTGCCCATTGCTTTCTGGGCGGCATTCATCGACGGATGAACGCCTGAGGCGACCGCCGCGCACATGGCGGCGCCCAGTGCGCATGCCTGCTCCGCCCGGGCCACGCGGATGGGCATGTTGAGCACATCGGCATGCACCTGCATGACGAAGGGGGCTTTTTTGGCAACGCCGCCGAGGGCTATCACTCCTTTGATGGAAATGCCCTCCTCAACAAAACGGTCGACGATTTTTTTCGCACCGAATGCCGTTGCCTCCACCAGCGAACGGAATATGCGTACGGCATCGGCGCCGAGGTCGAGACCGGCGATCGCCGCATGGAGCCGCTGGTTTGCATAAGGCGTTCTTCTGCCGTTGAGCCAGTCAAGCGCGACGACATCGGATTCGCCGGCGGGGATTGTTGCGGCGGCTTTCGATAATTCGGGAATGATCCGGCCGGCGATTTCCGCGACCAGGGTCTCCCTGGTCGCATCGGCGACGGCGGCGGTTGATCCGAACGCATTTTTCAGCGGCCAGAGCAGCAGGTCGCGGAACCAGGCATACACATCTCCCACGCAGGACTGTCCGGCCTCCATACCGAGCATGCCGGGGATGATCGAACCGTCAACCTGGCCGCAAATCCCCGGAATCAGCTTGTCGCCGATTTCGGCCAACGGGGCGATGAGCATATCGCAGGTGGAGGTGCCGATGATTTTAGTCAGTATATACGGGTCGATTTCACCGCCGATCGCTCCCATGTGCGCGTCGAACGCGCCGACCCCGACGACGACCTCCGGCGACAGGCCGAGCCTTCCGGCCCATTCTTTCGACAATGTCCCGCTTGCAGCGTCCGAAGTGTGGGTTTCATGGTAGAGACGATCGCGTACCCCTTTAAGGAGGGGATCGATACCGGCGAGGAACTCCTCGGAGGGCAGACCGCCGAATGATTTATGCCACATTGCCTTATGCCCGGCGGCACAGCGGCTTCGTTTTACGGCAAGCGGGTCGTTGTTACCGGTAAGCAGCGCGGGTATCCAGTCGCAGTGCTCCACCCATGAAAACGCAGCTCTGCGGACGTTCTCGTCTTCACGGAGTATATGCAGTATTTTCGCCCAGAACCACTCGGACGAATAGACCCCGCCGACATATTTTGTAAAATCGATGCCGCCCCACGTCCGCGCATGCTCATTGATCAGCGAAGCCTCTTCGACGGCGGTGTGGTCTTTCCATAAGATAAACATCGCGTTTGGGTTCTCTTCAAAACCGGGAAGAAGGGCAAGCGGGTTTCCATTTTTGTCGACCGCAACAGGCGTCGAACCGGTGGTATCGACGGAGAGTCCTCTGACATTGTGCGCCGTACCGGAAGGAGCTGCAGCCAAGGCCTGCGTAACGGTTTTTTCAAGCCCCTCGATGTAGTCGAGCGGATGCTGCCGGAAGCGGTTCCGTGACGGGTCGCAGTAGTTACCCTTTTTCCAGCGCTGATAATAATGCACCGCGGAAGCCACTTCATGACCGTCTTCCGTATCCACCACAATGGAACGAACCGAATCGGTTCCATAATCAACGCCGATAACACATCCGGATTGTGCCATTATCCTCCCTTTTTTTAAGATGCCGAATAGTATTGAACCCGTGCTACAAACTACTGAAATGTCATCAGATATGTTGCGTTAACGTTAACGCATACTAATAATACATTCTCTTTCCCACACTTTCCGATGGCATCCACAACAGATTTGAATATACAACACGTTTATGGTAAAACCGATTATTTTTCATAATATTTTTATCCGGGGAAGGCGGATAGGTGAGGCATCATTGGAGCGTCAACGAGGTGATTGTCCGAGGCGTTTTAATTTCCGGCGCTCCGATCGTTTCACCTGCATAGTATGGCTTGATGGATCAATGTATTTTTTATTTGTCTTTTCCCAAGGAGCACCTTATGGCAGAATCGTTTGCGAAAATGCTCTATCCCAAACTCTACAGCAAGCTTGATAAAAAAAAGCAGGAGACCCGCGGTCGGCCGCTCACCATGCACGATATCAATACCCTGCTTTCGATGCAGTTCAATAATAAACCGTTTTTCCCGTCAATCGAAGTCTTTTACTCCGAGGAATACCGGCAAGCCTTGATAAACGGTGTTACCGGAAGTGAACTCGAAAAAATAGAGCGTTTCAGGAAACCTTCCGAGAGCGAGCTGAATATGCTCTTCAGTGATATTCATGTACGCGATGAGAAAGAGCAATACACGGGGAGTAACCAGCCGGAGGGCTGAAAAGAGAAAAGGCCGGCTGCGCCGTCGCGCCGGCCCCCGAAGGCTCTTCACCTTCTCACCCGCCACTCTCCCACCTGAACCATCAACGCTTCCGGTCGATTACCGTAGCGACGCGGTTCCCTCTTTGCGTTCCATACCGTCGAATTTGAAATCGACGTTCAACTTTTTCAACTCTTCGGCAAGCGCGAACAGACGCTCTTTCACCGCCTCGGACGGCTGTTCCCTGTAGTCGGTGTAGCATTTCAGAAACTCATCGAGTTTTTCCCCGTAATACTTCCGCTTATCCATTTCGTCAAGTTCCCGTTCGAGGTGGAAAAGGCTTCCCTCGGACATCCGCTCCATCAGGTCGAAATAGGAATGCGCCGCACGGTGAAGGATGCGGAGGATCTCGTCGAGATGCTCCGATAGGGTCTCGAACACCTCGATGAGCGACGCACTGTTCCCCTGCAGATGGCCGAGCGCGCTCGCGGCCAGCTCATAATAGAGCGCTATACGTCCCTGTTCGTCGCGGTCGGCCATGACGATACGATGGTAGGAACCCTCATGCTCATACCCGGAAAAGATGCCAAAGAGCACAAGGCCGAAGTCCGCATTCTCGCGATACGCCATATAGGCGTTGCGTAATCCGGGATGATGTGCCAGCCACTGCCGCACATCCGTATCAAACGGTGAGATATAGGGTTTTGGCCGAACGAGGGAGTCGGAACGGACGAGCGAATTCAACAGGCCGGCAATGTATATATTCAGTTCCTGATCGCACTCGTGGCCGCCCGATTCCAGATGGAGATCGGCCCGTGCCTTGAGAAGGTGCTCAAGGAAGAAAAAACCGCTCTTCCCGACCGCATGCTCTTTGAGGTCATAAAACGGTGTGAGGATTTTGCCGGTACCCATGCTTACCCCTTTTATCACCCCTCAGTGCTGTTGAATAATCCAACAGCACTCATCAGGTTTGGCTATTTCCCTTTAAGTATAGTATCGGCTATTTAAGCGATTTAATCAAGGGTTTTTTTAAAAAAAGGCCAATAATGAGATAACATTCAATTGGTATGCGGCACGCCGTGCTCCTTCTCTCATGTGCCGGCTGATGCTATTTTATGGGTTGACCGCGAGCAGATGCCATGGATCTCCCTTTGCTGCAAATATGCCGGCTCACCGGCGATTCGGCGCAGAACGATGGCATGGAGCAATGCCATCGCGGTGATGTCGCTCGATCCCTCTGCTTCTGCTTCTCCTAAAAAGGCAGAACTTATTTTTCCCATGGAAGGAGTCTCTTGATGAAAGAGTATCGCCGAATCTTCCTCAGTTTTGCCCGGAGCGATGCCGATGAGGCTGCAGCCATTGCCGCTGACCTCAAAGAACAGGGTTTCGAGGTATGGGATTATGCAGCGAAGTGGAAGAGGGACGATCTCGGGTATCCGCCGCCGGATGAGTTTGTCGAACTGGTGCAGCGGGCCACCTGGTTCGTTCCACTCGTAAGTGCCGCAAGCGTCAGCCCCGCGGGCGGAAAGTATGCGGTCAGGGAACTCGAATACGCACTTGAGCATGATCTGCTCATTGATCAAAAGATCGTACCGGTGCTTCTTTCCGGTTCCCGCCCGAAAAAGTGGCTCAAGCCCTTCGATGTGCTCGAACCTTTGGAGGTAATAGCCATAGATACAACCGATATTCGTGCGTATCTGCAGGGCATCGCCGCTCTCTGCCGGCGGTTGAAGGTGTCGTACCAACCGGTCGTCAGGGACCGCCCTCTGCTCCCATTCTGGTACGGATTTACAGAAGAGATCGAACGGGTCCGTATGAAAATGGATGATGCGTGGAGACTGATGCCGGTGCTTACGGAATTCGACCGCTGCTGGGAGCAGGGAAAATGGGGGGAGGCGCTCAGCCTTATCGCATACTTTCTGTGGGCCGTCCGCTACGACGGGACGGTTTCCGACCTCGTCCATACCTGGATCGTCAAAGCTACGTGCGAGTTTGAAACCGGGCAGTTCGCGGCGGCGGAGGAGAGCATCCGGATGGCGGCGCAGATGCTTCCCAATGATCCGGCGGTTGCGGGCGCAATGGGGTATCTGCATCTATACCGCCGGGAGTATGCCGAGGCGCGGGAGCATCTGAATGCGGCGCTTGCCGGATGTGAAGCGGACGACCTGCGGGGAAGGCTGTATTACCTCAGGCCGCTCATCGAGCGCGGCGAACCGCTTTCCTTTGACCACCGTACTATGGTGCTCGAAACCGATCCTTCGTCATGGTCCGATGAGGAGCTGGCCGGGCTGCTCAATGCCGGTGAACTTCTTCATTTCCAGAGCAGGGAATATGAAAAGACGATCGATCTGTTCGAGTCGGCGCGCCGGAAGGGTATCTACGACACCACATCGGTCGTGTATGCCCATATGAGTTACCGGAAGCTTGGCGAACCTGCCCAGGCGGAAAAAATTCTCGTCTCCGCAATAAAGGAGACCGGGACGAATCCCCGCATGGATGCCGCTCTTCTGTATTATCACCTCGCCGAACAGAAGTTTTCTTCGGGAGACCTTGCCAAAACGCTGCAGATTTATGAAAAGCATCTTCTCCGGCCGGATACCATTACCCGGCGGTTTGTCGTACGCCATGCGCAGATACTTCGCAAACTCGGCGACAGGAAGCGGATGAGAATCGTCTGCGTCCGGATGCTCGGCGGACAGTTCCCCGCCCCGAAGAACTGCGAAGACTTTTACTATGACGGTTTCGCGCAGTACCTTCTCGGCAATACTGACCGGGCGCAGTATGATTTCGAACGGTCGAAGCAATTTGCGGCGTTTTATTCACGTTGCGAATAGCCGCTTTCGGGCAATCTGGCCGTTGTAAAAGTGCTTAAAAAGCGGCAGCAGCGCCTCTCCATGAATTCACTTTTACCTTTCTCAGCCCTCCGTGAGCGGATTTCCGCAATCGCATCGTCCATACTGCAGAAATCGAATAAACAACACCACCTCAAACAAAGGAGTTGACTATGAAACGGCACCACCTCACGACCGGAATGATGGTTACGGCACTGACCGCCGCCATACTGCTCACCGGCGCTGCTGCAACGACCGCTCGTGACAGAGACGGCGGGCAACGGCGTGATGAACCCCGAAGAGAGCAGCGCGATCAGAAAAAACAGCCGCGTTCCTCTTTGCAGAAGGGGAGTCGGACAAGAGCAGTCCATCGGAATAGAGCCGTTGTACACGCTCCTGCGCGAAGGACCATCCGTACGCTTCCTCACGGTTATCGCATCATAAGGACGGGTAATCACCGTTATTACTACCACAAAGGCATTTTCTACACCCTCCGTCCCCATGGATATGAAATAGTCACTGCACCGCGGTTTTATCATCTTCCACCGCATGCCCGGCGTGTCCTCATCAACCGGAAGGTGTACTACGTGTGCGACGATGTCTACTATTGCTCGCGGGGCGGCTGGTATGAAATCTGTGAAGTGCCGCATGTGGAACACAGTATCGTATTCAAGGCGGGTCCGGTAAAAATCGTGCTCACCGACAGCAGGGGGTATTGAGTTACAGCGATGCAACCATGGTAGAATCGGCAGAGGGCCGGGCGGCAAGCCGGATGGAATCTCATCCGGCTTTTTTAATTTAGACGGACCTCTATCGCTACAATCCTTTTAATCCCTTCCGTTTCTGCAGGCGGGAAAAGGCAGGCAGATTAACGCGTAATAACCGCTGCGGCGGTTACTGTTTTTATGCCGCAGCTGAACTTCAGGATATACACACCGGGCCTCACCGGGGTTCCATCCTTACTTCTGCCGTTCCAGACGAGGTTTCCTTTGAGGTCCTTGAGTTTTTGAACCGTACGTCCGGAGGGACTGAGAATTGAAACCTCCTGCACATTGTTTGCATTGACCAATGGCAGCGCGATCGGTTGTACGGTTCCCTTATTTTTAATGGTAAAATAGGTCCGGTGAGAACGCAGGTTTCCGTCGCCACCGATTTTACCGTGTGCTGATACGACTTCGCCGTTAATCATCACATCAACCACTGCATATTCGTCGGTTACTTCGACAGTAGTTACTTCAAGGCCGTCGTCTTTAAACGTGCTCCCTACCCCAAGGGCGGCATCGAGGAAGTCGTTACGGGTGCTGCTGCCAGGCGTCATATCGATCATATGGGGATTTCCCCTTCCCATTTGACAGGTTCGCACTAAAATACCGTCCACCAGTTTGTCTTCGAGGCGTTTATCAAAACCCACTTTTCTACGGAATTCAAAATGGAACAGATTATTCCTCGACTCAGCATAAAGCGCCTGAATGCCGTTGGCCGGACGGTTTATGGCCCACAAAACAACCCGTTCCGATCGCTCCAGTGTTTTTGAATTTTTTTCGGGAAGCCATCCCAGGCGCTCCATATGATAGGAGCAGAACATGAAGTTGCGGCCTCCCATAATATCTGTCATGTCGCCATACTCATCGTGTTCGCAGCTGCCGCCATAGGTAACCACCTCTCCACTGCGGCTGGAGCAGTTCTTTGAGGAGCTTGCATGTCCGAGTCCGAACGTGTGTCCTACTTCATGAGAGGCGTAATCCCAAATGGCCCTTAAATCGACGAATATGTTGGCGTAATTCCCTCCGCCAACACCGCCGCCGGGGCATCCCTGACCGTTGAGCGTGAAGATATGAAGAACCTTGTCGTAAGCATTTATATCGTGGCCGGCATCTCTGGCGGCATCGCGGGCGGCCGTCGCTGCATTCGCATATCCTCCGGCGGCATCACATCCGCTATACGAAAGATTGAAGGGACCCAGGACATCACCTTCCGGATTTTCGATCCCCACAACCGTGAAACCTCCGAATGAGGCTTCCTTGTAAAAAGATTTCATCGATTGTCCCTCTCCGAAAATGGCTTCCCACACGTCGTCTTTGTCGAACGTACAGGGATTTCCGGAGAAACCGATAAGCACGGCAGCGATAGACTTTTCCCCAAGGCCGATCTTGTTACTCCCAAACGGCTGAATTCCAGTGGACACTACATCGACACGCCGTACATTTATTTGATAATCGACCAGACTCCCGGTAACCTTCACCTCGCCGAAAACTTCCGGCACCGGCACTGTTTTTCCATCGGGGGTATTCGCTACCCTGGCTTCCGGCGACGGATAGATCATTTCCAGCCAGGTTTCGTGGCCGTTGTTGATAACAAGAAAGTCTTGTTCCTCCACTGAGCCGTCTATGTCACAATGAATCATTACCTGTATGGTTCCTTTGAAAACCTGTACGGCCTGTTCCGGGTCTGAAGCGTTCGCTTCGGAGATGAACGGGCCGAAACCGGCAAAGAGCGAAAACAGTATACACACTGGGAAAGAGATATGTTGATTTTTCACAAGCTCCCCCTTTTTAGAAGAGGTTTATGGAAGTCATGCAGGGATTCCCGATCATTAAAGTATCTGAACCGTTGGTTAATAAAAAGAATATACTCCGATATGCACCTGAATTGAGTTGTGTAGTAAATTAAAATGTTGAAGCGTGGTTCAACGGGACAGTGCATTTATTATATAACAATAAGACCTCTTGCATTGGGACGAAAAATGACGTATTTAAGGATAGTCACGTTACCGCACAACGGGAAGATGCAGTTTATTCGTTTACGGCGACCGCAAAGAAGCGTGCCCACGATTCTTTCAGGTAGTTAGTGGATATTTTTACCGTGCTGCGTCTTCTGTGAATAAGCGAATGTGTGGTTTTATACCGCAGCATCAGAATGAAAAAGGTGATGAGGGAGAATACTTCATTATGTCCACAATAATCCGGGCAGGAAAGAGAAATGAACGACATTTTAAAGGTTAAAGCATTACTTCTTGTTACTGTCATTTTAACATTGAGTATTCAAAAGCTTTCCGCTACCGAACAATTTGCATTAAAGACGGGGAAAAATTGCTCCTTCTGTCATGTCGATAAGAATGGAGGGGCTTTAAACAGTGTCGGCTTTGCGTATATAAAGAACGGGTATCATTATCCCATACCGCAGAAAGTCCTAAAGGCAACAAGCGAAAAGCTGAATACCGGTCATCGAATTTTTTACATTATCCTACGTTATCTGCATATCATCGCCTCCGTCATTTTACTGGGTGCCATATTTTATGTACATATTTTTATCAAGCCGGTAAATATTACAGGCGGAATTCCAAAGCATGAACGCATTCTCGGATTGACCTGCCTCTTCGTAACCGCCGTGACGGGTGTTTTTTTAACTTTAAACCGTATCAACAGATTCGGGCAGTTCTTTGATAACACATTTGGTTTTATCCTGTTCATTAAAATCGGTCTCTTTTTACTGATGCTGCTTGTCGCGCTTTTTGCAGTTACCGTTATACATAAAAAAATGAAGGATGAAAAAAAAGCCCTCCCCGCCGGTCCGGCTGAACTGACACGTGCAAATCTGCCTTATTGTGATGGCCGGTCCGGTGGGCCTGCGTATATCGTGCATGAAAACAAAATATTTGATGTGAGCCGCAGCCCCAAGTGGAAAGACGGGGTTCATTTCAAAAAGCACCGTGCCGGTTCGGATCTTACGGAGTCAATGAAAGGGGCGCCCCATGGGCCGGAAGTACTGGACAAAGTAGAGTATTTAGGGACGATGGAGATGGAAAAAGGGGCCGGGACAACGGTAAGTCCGGCAAGAAAAATCTTTATTGTCATGGCATATACCAACCTGATACTGATCTTTTTAATTCTTCTCTGTATTGCTTTATGGCGGACCGGAGTTCAATTTATTCCCACATGTTTTAGTGAGAGAGGAGTTACTAACGCGCAAAGTTGTATAAAATGCCATAACAATCTGCACCCGGGCATCTACTTAGACTGGAAGCGCAGTGTGCATTCGTATGTCGGCACCGACTGTTACAAATGCCACCAAGTCTCCGCAGCGGATAGCAAGCTGGTCAATAAAGAACATCTGGATAATTATGAAAAGCCCATATCTGTTGTGGTAAGCCCTAAAGTTTGCGCAGGCTGCCATCCTATAAAATACAATGAATATCGGAGAAGCAAGCATGCCAATACGCTTGAAAT
>JAFGNB010000122.1 GCA_016927235.1 Chitinispirillaceae bacterium | reverse complement strand
TTGAGCGATGAGCGGGTGACGGCGTATTATACCGTCAACGGAGGGGCGCCGACGACGCAGTCGCCGGTGTACCGCGAACCCGTGACGCTGAAAAGCGGCGACGTACTCAGTTATTTCGGCGTCGACTCCGTCGGGAACGCCACCCGAATCGTTACCGTGGACGACCTCAAGGGGCCGATGGCGGAAGCCCGGCCGCCGGGGGGGCTTTACAATCACAAACTGCGCATCGGTTTCGACCGGACAGCCGAAGGCAGGGTGTGGTGGCGTCTGCTTCCCGATACGCTTTTCCGGTCGGATCCTGATACCGTCGTCCTCGACAAAGAGGGAATGCATTCATTCGAATTTTATTTACAGCAGACCGGGGGAACCCGCAGCGCCGTCCGCCGCCATGAATACTTTCTTGACTGGACGCCGCCGCAGGTTGCCGTTGAGGTGCGGCGGAAAACGGCGGATTCGGCGGTGATCTTTTTCGAGGCGAATGAGAATGCGTCGATTTATTATACCGCCGACGGCACCAACCCTCTCTTCAGCGCATCGACGAAGACCGCGGGAAACAAGTTCCAGCGTGCGGACGACCGGATTACGCTCAAACGCGACCCGAAGAGTCGTCTGGCATGGTATGCGGAGGATGCGGCCGGCAATCAGAGCGTTCTTTCGCTGCTGGACGTTTTTCATCCGCGGGTCATACCGAACGTGCCCGCCGGCGCCGACCGGGTTCACGACCGGATATTGTCGATAACGCTTCAGTCGCAGGAAGGCACGGGTATTCATTACGAGCGCCATGGACAGACGCCCGATCTGCAGTCTCCGCTGTTCGGCGAACCGCTCACCCTTTCATCCTCGGACACGATTGTCGCCTTCGTTGTCGATGCCTCAGGGTACCGCGGCGCGCCGGAATCGTTTGTCTACCTGATCGACCTGCCTCCGTCGCCGCAGTTTACGGCAGCACCCGATACCATTCATGCAGGCACCGAGGTGACCTTTGATGCGGCCGGAACGTTCGATCGGGAAAGCCCCCCGGAGCGCCTGAAGTTTCAATGGGATTTCAACGGCGACGGCGTTTTCGATACCGATTCCGGTTTTTTCCCGAGGGTTTCGCATGCGTTCGGGGAACCGGGAAACTATGCCGTGGTGCTTCAGGCGAGCGACGAACTCGGCCGCAGGGCGATTTTCCGCAGGGAGGTGGCGGTCCGGAAACGGTGTCCGGCGGACATGGTCGCCGCATTCGACGAGGGGGGAACGGCCTTCTGCATCGACCGCTACGAATGGCCCAACAGGAAGGGGGTGGAACCGCTTGTCAATGTATCGTGGGTGGAGGCGAAAATGTTCTGCCTGGATGCGGGAAAACGGCTCTGCCGCCGCGACGAATGGATCGGCGCCTGCAACAGCGGCGCAGCCAGCATGTACCCGTACGGCGACCGTTACGACCCGAAACGCTGCGCGACCGAGGAGAAGACGGTCCTCAGGTCGGGAGTCAAAGAGGCATGCACAAACGCCGGCATCGCCGATATGGTCGGCAATGCGTGGGAGTGGATTGAGGAGAAGCGGAACGATTACGTGCATGCGCTGGGCGGTTCATACCGTTACGGAAAAGACGCCCACTGCGGGTTGAAATTCGAGGGGACGGTGGCGACACGTTCGAACGAAACGGGCTTCAGATGCTGCAAGTGAGAATCCGGACGGGCATCCTCCTTCTCCTGATGCTCTTGGCGCCGCTTCCGGGCGCCGATACGCTGCGTATCGAATGGATGTTCGAAAACGCCTTTGAAAAAGAGTATGTCTCGGTCAACGAAGCGATGATCGTCGTCCCAAGTGATTTTGCCGCGGCGATGGAGTATTACCATGAGGGGGCGTACCGCCGGGCGGCCGATATTCTTTACCGGGTGCGCCGGCTCAACCTTCCCGACGGGGAGCTTGATTTCGTCTCATTCGTCCTTGCCGAGTGCTACCGGAAGCTCGGGCTGGATGCGAAGGCGATGGACGAATACCGTTTTGTCGCCGCACGGTTTCCGGATACCGACAAACGGGCGCCGGCGCTCTTCAGGCTCCTTGAGTATGCCGCCCTAGAGGGGGTGACCGAGCGCGCCGACAGCATCCGTGCGTTGTTCACGACGCAGTACCGGAACCATCCCCTCTTCAATTCGGTACTGTACGCCTGCGGAAAACTCTCTTACGAACAGGAACAATACGGCGAGGCGGTACGGCTTTTCAGGGAGATCGATCCCCGTTCGATACGGTATATGCAGGCGACCTTCATGGCGTCGCTCTGCCATATTCGGATGCGCGACTGGAGCACATCGCTTTCGCTGCTCGGCCGTGTCTCGAAACACGCGCGTGATCTTGATATGCGCACCGAGGCGCTCATCGTCATGGGCGACGTCCATTATCGAAAGAACGATCTAGAAAAAGCGTTGGAGTGCTACCGCAGGGTGCCGAGAAGAGCGGCACGGTACGAGTATGCACTGGTCAAGATCGCCCGCTGTCTGTTCGACGCAGGGAAATTCGAGAAGGCGGTGAAGCTCGGAAAGAATTTTATGAGACGCCGAGGCGGAAGCGACTATTTCTTCGAAATGGCATCGATCCTCGAACAGACCATGCGCGGCATGGGGCGTGACGCGGAGGCGACGGATGTCGATTCCCGGATTCACATGCAGATTGTCGGGTCACGCATTGCTTTCGAGATATTCGACGAAATCGACCGCGTTTCCGAGTTGATTACCAGATGGCGGTCAAAAGAGTATGCCGCGGTCGCTTCGCGGAACGATGCCCTGGGACAATGGGCGTCCGCGGGAAGGGAACGCAGCGAGGAGCTGCAGCGCCGCCTGCGGCTTTTTCTCAATGAGATCAGTCGTCCCGTTAAGGAGGAGACCTCATCAACGCTCCCGCATCTCGCCGAGCGACGATATCTGGCGCTTCTGAAAAAATCGATGGAGCGCATCGAGGATACGCTTGCGATGTTCAGACGCGCACTTGAATCAACCGATTCGTCGGTTTCCGGCCGCGCCGGCGATTCGCCCGCCGCCCCGAGGAGAGATAGTTTGCAGCAACGATATTCAATGCAACAGGAACGCTATCGCGAGGTTGAACATGAACATGAATTGATCATCACCGAGTGCCTTGGCGGGCACGTGGAAGGGAGACGGGAAAACGAGGAGATGCAGGCGAAATTCATCGACTGGGAGTTCATGAAGTACCTCGAAAAAAAGGAGCGGCTCGTCACGATCGCCGGCATACTTGCCGAAAAACGGCGGAGAAACGGCGGGAGCGATACGTTGCCGAAGGCTCTCTCTGCCGATTCGTCAACGGATACCGGCATCACCGCCGCCGATGAAGAGCGGCTGCAGCGGACGATCAACGATGAACGGAAGCGTCTGATCGGCCATATCGAAACCATGATCGACATTTATCCCAAAAGCCGGTATGCGCCCGCAATCCTGTTTCGCCTTGCCGAACTGCGCTTCGACGATTCTGCCGAACGGTTCCGCAGAGCGATGGCCGCGTATGAGAAACGGCTCACGGCTAAAGGCGATACCGCCAGCATACCGTTTCCGGAATACGATCTGACGGAAGCGATAGCCGTATACTGGAAAATCAGTACTTCCTTTCCCGCCGACCGCCATGCCGACGATGCGCTTTACTACTGCGCACTGGCGCTGCAGAAGCAGGGACTCGACGACAGCGCGCAGGCGGTCATGCTCGGGCTGATCGAACAGTATCCGCAGAGCGAATACTACATCGAGGCGAACATGCACATCGGCAGGCACTATTTCGAGAACCCGAAACAGTACGGCGGCAACGGGTATAAACTGGCGGAGGAGGCGTTTCGCAATGTCCTGTTCAATCGTGATCACCCGAAATTCGTCCAGGCGTTGTACCATCTGGGGTGGTGCTATTATATGCAGGACCGCTACGATGAGGCGATCACCGCGTTTAACTATCTGGTCGAGGAGGTCGAGCTCGATTTCGATCCCCTGAAAAAAGAGGAAAAGGAGGTGAAGAATCCGCTTTTAAGGGCCGAAGCGATCGACTATCTCGCCATCAGCTTCGACCGGGACCGCGATACCCTTCGCGCGGCGCAATTCCTCCGGTCGATCGGCAACGTCGATTATGCGGCATTGGTATTCAGCCGAATGGGGGAGCTGCGCGAGGAGGACCTCGATTTTGCGGGAGCGATTGCGGTTTACAAGCGGCTTATCGCGTCCTATCCGCTCAGTTACTACGCCCCCCAAGCCGCCGCACGCCTGGTCAAACTGTATGAAAACGCCGGGGACCGCCGCGCCGTCGCAGCGCGGTGCGACGCCTTCTTTCGCGATTACTCCGCCGGGGGCGAGTGGCAGAAACGGGTAGGGAGACGCGATTCGACCATGCTGCGCGAGGTGGATTCCATGGCAATCGCCATCGGGCTCTCACAGGCGGACAATGCCTATCGCCACGCCGATTCACTGGGGAACGCGCCCGCCTACCGCGACGCGGCGGAGCGCTACCGGAAAATCGTCGATACCTATCCGCACCACCCCCTTGCCGCGGATGCCGCGTGGAACCTTGCGGCGATTCTTGACAAGATAGGCGATAAACCGGGCGCATTTGAACGCTTCCTCGCCTTCAGCGTCTATCCGGGGGTCGACAGCGCGCGGCGGGAGACGGCAGCACTCAACGCCGTCGCCATCGCACAGTCGCTTCTGTCCCCCGATTCGCTTGCGGCGAAGGGGAGCATGGATTTCGCCGGGACGAAGCTGTTGGAGGCGGTGAACAATTATACCGAACGGTTTCCGGGCGGCGGTTCGTTCGCCAAGGTGCTCTTTACCATGGCGGGGGTCTATTTCAATCGCCGGCTTTTCGACAAAGCGGCGGATGTTTACAAGGAAATCGTCGATGCCGACCTTTCGCCGGAACAGCATTTCGAAGCGCTGCTGCTGCTCGGACAATGCCGGTTCGGGAGTGAAAAATGGTCGGAGGCGGCCTCTCTTTTTGAAATAGTTTTCAAGCGAACCCCTGTTGAAACGCAGAAAACTGCCGCACATACCTTTCTGTTGCAGTCACGCTACCTTGATGCGAAGGAGATGATGGCGAAAAAGATGTATGAAAAGGCGGCCGATGCATTCAAGGAGCTCGATGACCGGTTTCCCGGGAGTGAATACGGCGATATCGCCCTGTTCGGCGCCGCCGAAGCATGGGAGAAGAGCGAGCGATGGCTCAAGGCGTGCGAGCGGTATTTCGATCTTGTGGAAAAGTATCCGCAGTCGAAATTCGCCCCCGATGCGCTATTCAATGCTGCGGGCGATTATGAGAAAGCCGACCGGTTCCCGCGCGCCGCCGAAACCTACGAACTGCTTGTGGCGAAGTACCCGCAGTCGGAAAAGGCGAAAGACGCGCTGTTCAATCTCGGTTTCTGTTATGAGAAAATGGGAAAAATCGATGCCATGGTCGCGGCCAACGAACGGTACAGCGCGCTCTATCCGGAGGAAAAAGACGTCGAAGCGCTCCTGATGCGCTCCGCAACGTACTACGCAAAAATGGGTATGTTCGACAAAGCGGTCGAGCTTTACCGGAATTTCATCCGTCGTTTCCCGCAGACCTCGAAAGCCGTCGAAGCGTACTACATGATCGGGAAATGTCAATTAGACGGGGGCGACTCGACCAATGCATCGCTGAGTTTCAGCCAGACGGAACAGTACAATCAGCGGCTTATGCGTGAGGGGGGCGCGGTTAACCATTATTATGCGTCGGAAGCGGCGTTCGAGCGGGCCGCCCTACTCCATGAACAGTTCCGGGGAATCCGGCTCAAACTGCCTGAGACGCAGCTCAAGGCTTCGCTGAAGGAGAAGAGTTCGCTGCTGACCGAGGCGGCGGATGCGTACCAGCGGGTCATGAAGTACCGCAGTGAAAAGATGTTCGAGGCCGCCTGCCGGATGGGGGAGCTTTACGTGGAGCTGGCGGATGATCTGGTCGAGCAGGAGCGGCCGCGGGGCGATCCCATCAAAGCGGCAATCGCCGAGAATGAAATATTGACTGCCGCGTCGCAGGTGCTGCAGAATTCGTTTGTACCGTTTAAAATGGCGATCGAGCTGGGGGCGGAATTCGATTCACTCTCGGTGCGGCAGAAGGAGTGGGTCGAACGTTCACGCAGGCGTCTGGGTGAAAATCTGCTCCAGGCAGGCACGCTGCTGTATGAAGGTGTCGGTGCGATGCAGAACGCACCGGTTCCCGGAGAGATTCTCGCCGAGCCGCTGCTCCATTATCAATACCGCATCAAACTTCTCGAAACCATGGAACCCCTCAAGATGAAGGTGTTGCGCTATTTCACGGTGCTGCTCGATTCGCTTCCGAAACTGCACCTCGACGATTCGCTGAGCATTCTTTGCGAAATTCATGTAGCGCGTCTTAACTATTTGATCGGAAGCGCCGACGACCGGCTGGCGACGGAAATCCTCAAAGCGACCGATAATCTTCCCAAAAATCTCTCGGAAAACGACCGGGAGGAGCTGCTGTTTCAACTTGAAGACATGGTCTACGAATTGCAGGACAAGGCGATACTGCGGCTCGAAGCGGCGCGGGACCGGATGAGGGAGCGTACCCTTCACGAGAACACCTGGTACGGCAAGATCATGGAGGCCCTGGCGCGGCTCAACCCCGAGAAATACGGCGCATCGTTCTACGTGACGACGTCGTACCGGAGTGATGAAACCTGGCTTGTCAGGGAAGACAGCGTTCCTCAATGGAACACCGCCGCTCCGCCCCGGAAGGGGTGGAGGGTGGCTGTGCTGCGCAGCGCCGAAGCGGCGGGAAACAAACCGCCGCTTGCGTCGGCAAAACGCATCGGCGGCGATACGGCATGGCGGCGCATGTATCTCTGGAAGAATGTCCTCTGTGAAGGCACGCCGCGCGATGCGCGCATTGCGGTAAGCGTGCCGGGGAAATACAAATTCTACGTAAACGGCATATTGACACTGAGCGATACGGCGGGCGGGAGCGTCGGAACGGCGTACGACAGCACGGGCGGTATTGCATCCCTTTTAAAAGGGGGCGACAACATCCTTGCCTGCGAAGCGGGGGATTCGCTCTCCGCCAGCAGAGGCATCGACCTGCGAATGCAGGTGCTTATCGATACAACCGAGCGCTTCACTTCATCGATCACCGTTCCCGATGTCGCCGTGCTGAAAGAAGTTCCGGGCAACAAAGTCGGGGCGGCGGCATTGCCCCTGACACATGAGGTCGCGGACGCGGTAACGTCGCAAAAGGCGGCGAATCAGCCGCCGGTACCGAAGGCCGCTGAAACAATGAGCCGCAGAGAGGTGCTTGCCGCAACGGAGGAGTACCGTCGGCGGGAGCGCGAGGCGCTTGCCTCGCTGCGGCACGAGCGTCTCGAGGTGCAGAAACTCAGAATTTTGAAAGCGGAGCACGAAGAGAGAAAGCTGGGCGAGGCCGGGCGGAAGGAATCGTCACCGCAGCGCACGACAGCCCCTTTGCCGCAGCCGCTTCCACCGCGATAGACGAATTTTTCCATGAGACGACGAATCGAATAAAACCGATCAGGGTGGAGGCGCCGTTCGATGGCGCCCCTCCCACTTCCCTGATCGTGCCAGCTTCCTCCCCGATGGGTTCGGGTGGAGATTTTGAAGAATTGGAAAAAGGACGGACTATCTTATTTTTAAATAATATAGCGTAATATTCGGCATTGCGCCTTAACTAATATATCAATCCGTTGAACAGCTGTTCCATGAGGCGGGAGCAACAGCAACCACGCTTCGTATGACCCCAATCATGGGAGGCAATTAGTGGTCATCAATGTAAATTCGGCATGAAGGCCTGATGCAAAGCACCGTTTTTTATACGCATGAGACGGAAACTTTCAAATTACTATTCGCCTCACCATGACGATGCTTTTTCACCGATGCCGTTGCCCCATAATTGCCTTTCATCCCCGATTAATGCATAATTAGGTTCCGCCCGCGAAGAATTTCGGGGCGAATTGCGAGTCTGTCAAGGTGTGCATCAGGCACGCGGGGGCTCACGGCCCGGCAGGCTCGCCGTACACCGCCACGACGGTGCGGCCAGAGCCGCCCCGCATGATGCAGGAGCATGCCGATGCAGAATGACAGCCCACCGCACGGCGCTGACGAGGCCGCAACCCGGTTGATCCTGCACCTGCTCGCGCAATTCGATGCGAATCCGTTGAGCGCAGAAATGTGCGAAAGAATCGGCGGCGCTTATGCTGAGCGGCAGCAACTGCCGGTTGCCCGAGCCTATGTCGAGAAGGCGCTGGCGCTGCGACCGGGGTGGGAAAACGCCGTCAGTCGTCTGGCGACGATACAATCGAGCGACGAATCGCGACGAGCGGAAAATGGAGCGGCTGACAGGCGCCGGATCGACGTGTCGCGGTTTCACTCCTATGCGACGCCGCAACGTGTGCTTTTTATCGGCGACTATCTTTATCCGCCGGTGGGCGGTGCGGAAAAGAGCATGCTTACCACCTTGCGGCGGCTCGTGCACGACGGACACCGGTGCTTCGCCGCATGCATGGGGCCGCAGGGGCCGCTGCAGCATGACGGCATTTCGATCATGCCGCTCGAAAACGTCTCGACGATCGAATCGATCGTCGTGCGGGTAAAACCGACGATAATCTTCAGTCAACTATACAGCGCGGAGCAGGCGGTCGCGATTGCGAAAAAACACCATATCCCTTCGGTGCTTTTCATCCGTAGTTACGAATACTTCTGCGCTACGCCGCTGGAGTTCGACCGGTGCGACCGGAACTGCAGCCGATGCCCGTTTCATCCGGTCAACCGTACCCTCAGAGAACGGTTCCGGCGTACGATCGATGACGCCGGCGAGATCGTCTGCAATTCCGAATTCATGCGGCGGGTGACGCGAGACTTCTATGGCCGTGACAGTAACGTAGTCTACCCGCCGGTTGCAATACGCGAGCATGTTGTTCCGCACCGCACCGAAGGATTCATTCTCATGAACCAGCCGGAACCGCACAAGGGGGGGCCGCTTTTCTTCGAAATCGCCCGCCGGCTGCCGCAGCTGCGCTTCATGACCGTCGGCAGGGGACAAACCGCGCGCCTTCCGAACTGCATCAATTACGGACAGACCGGGCCGCTGGTTTTTTTCGGGCATGCACGGCTGCTGCTTGTGCCGTCGATATGGCCCGAGCCGTTCGGACGGATCGCCCTCGAGGCGATGGCGAACGGCATCCCGGTGCTGGCGAGCAGGACCGGCGGATTGCCGGAGGTCATCGGGGATGCCGGCATAGTGATCGACGATTACCGCTCCGTCGATGCGTGGACGGACGCCGTCGCCGGTCTGCTCGACGACCGAACGCGGTATGAGGCGATCTCCCGACGCGCGCGCGAACGGAGCAGCCGCTTCGACTGCGACGCCCAGCTCGACGACCTGGTGCCGATTGTCGATTCATCGCTTGAAATCAGCGTCTCATCGAGCGACCGGCGCGTGCTCGATTTTTACAACCGGCAATACGAGTCGGTCGCAACCTGCGATTTTCTTTTTACGCAGCGGCGCGAACGGCTCGAAGGGCTCTGCAACATGGTGCGTCCGGGCGAACGGTATCTTGACATCGGATGCGCCGACGGCGCTCACATGGAGGTGCTGTCGAAGCGTTCGATCGAGGGACTCGGCGTCGATCTTTCGATCCCCAATATCGTGCGCGGCGCCGAACGGTTTCCCCACCTGACCTTCATTCACGGATTCGCGGAAAACCTGCCTCTGATCGACGACCTGGTCGACGTCGCCGTCATGGGAGACATCCTCGAACACCTTCGCGAGCCGCGCGCGGCGTTGCGGGAGGCGTTGCGGGTCGCCTCCAGGGGAGTGGCGATCTGCGTGCCCGTGGGGGAGAAGACCGTCGAACATATCCATCCCTATCCGACCGTCGATTCCATCGAAGCGCTTTTTGAGGGAATGCCCGTGTCGCTGCAATGGCACGACGCGAAGGGAACGATGGTCGAAAAAAGCTCGGTGGTTGTGACAAAAGAGAAACCGTGGGTCTATCTCCGCGCGGAAAAAACGGCGACGGCGGCGACCGGAAGGATCGATGCCGCGGCGGCGCAGCACCCCGAAACCGTCCGTGACGAGTGGAAGGGAAGGGAATCGGCGCGAGACCCGCAGGAGGTCCTCCGGTTCGCGGCGACCGCGGCGATCGTGGAGGGGCCGCTGGTGCTCGAGATGGCCTGCGGAAACGGCGATCTCTCGGCGGCGGTAGCCCTGCGGGGCATCCGGCTTCATGGTATTGACATAATGGAGAGCGCAGTCGAATGGGCGGGGCGCACCGCGAGGGCGCGGGGCGTCGAAGCCCGGACGAGCTTCTCCGTCGGAGACGCCGCGCAGACGGGATTTCCCGAAAACCATTTCGATTCGGTGATCATCCCCGAAATGATCGAACATATCAGAGATCCGCACCGTATCATACTCGAGGCGATACGGGTGGTAAGAGTCAACGGACTGATTCTTATCAGCGTTCCCGACGGACGAGATCCAAACCCCGACCATATCCGCTGTTTCTTTCCTACGACGCTCAAGGCCGAACTCGCCCAGTACACCCCTTCGGTCACCTGGTACCGGCTGCCGTTCAGGCGCTGGCTGATCGCGACCTTTCGAAAAACCGCCGACATGCCGTTGCGGGGGCGAGACGCGTTCCGGAACCGGTCGGCCGTCCGCGAAACGATGCGTGAGGCGCCTACGGAGAAGCGTCCCCTTTTCGGTTTCAATATCGTCGGACCGGTACGGGCAGGCAATCAGCAGGGAGCCGCCCTTCGGGGATGGTGCAGTTTGCTTATTGAAAACGGCTATCCGTTGTCGCTGTATGAGGTGCCTCCCGACGGAAGGAATGTCTGCCGCATTGGTCTGCCGAAAGTTCCGGCGCTGCAGGGGTATGAGATGCCCTATGCAATCTCTCTTTTCTGTATGGAGCCCGACATGCTTGAAAGGCTGTTCTCGGTCGCGCCGCCCTGGCTCCGTTTGAAGCATCGTCTGAACGTACTCGTGCCCTGCCGGCCGGAGGAAACTCCCGCGGATCGCGCCGGGTTTTTATGGGGAAAAACGGATGCCGTCGCCGTCACCTCGCCGTGGCGGCTTGAAAAGGTAACGGCTTCACTGCCGCCACGGTGTCGGGCGATCCTTCTCCCGCATCCCGTTTGCCGGCATGAAGGGGGGGGCGCCGATCGCGCATTTTTTAAACTACCCCACAATTGCGTCCTTTTCATAACATTTGTTGAAGCGGATCTCACGCCTGCACAACAGCAGTGCGACGGGCTCATCGCCGCATTCAGGCGCCTGCCGCAGGAGAAGGACGCCGTGCTGGCGATCGTTTGTGAACGGACGTTCGACCGGCGCGAAGCCGAGCGCAGCGCACTTCTTTCGGCAGTCGGCGGCGACGCACGGATACGGTTGTACGAGGGGATGATCGGCGACCGGGAGACGCAGGCGCTTTTCAGGTGCGGTGATGTTGCATGTCAACTCGGGCGGGCGCCCTGCTCCTCGGTCTGGCTTCACGAGATGATGGACTGCGGGAAACCGGTGATTACCTGTTCGTGCAACGTCAGCGACGTTATTACCGATACCACCGCCTGTATCGTCGGCTGCGGCAATGCGCCGGACGGCATCTGCCGTATCGACGGCGGGCGACTCTATGAGAGGCTCGAATGGTGTATCGATGACCCCGAAGCACGCGTAGGTCTCGGGGCTTCCGGTCGTCTGGCCGTCGAGAACCACCGGCAACGGCTTGCAGCGGGAGGTACGACGGACATGGTTGCCGTTCTGAGCGAAGCGCTTGAACGCAAGCGCGCGCTGTTCGATGCATCGACGCGGCTTCGTGCCGGTCATCGATCGCAGCCGCTTCGCGTCCTTTTCCAGAACCGCCCCGACATGTTCGAGCGGCCGGGCGGTGACACGACGGTGCTTCATGCGTTGCATGCCGCACTGACGTCACAGGGCGTTATCGTCGATATCAGTGTCGATCCTTCGCACAATCTGGACAACTACGACATCGTCCACGCCTTCAACACGACCCTCTCGCGGTATACCGATGCCTATGCGAACAATGCCTTTTCACAGGGGAAACCCTTCGCCGTTACCGCGCTGCAGGAGGACTTCCCCCGCTATCTCACGCGTGCGCGGCTCTTTTTCGAGGCGTTTACACGGTATATCGATTCCAGCCAGCCGCAGGGGTCGTTTGACCGTCTGGTGGAGGACGTGCCGGCCGACCGCGAGGGACCCTTCGCGACGTCGCCGCTTGCGCTCTGCGGGGCGGGGGCGGTATTCGCCTCGGGAAACGAGGAAAAGCGAATAATCAACGAACGGTTTCCGGCCGCCCGGACCGTGGTCGCTCCGTTCGGGGTGGAGCTTTCACGTGAAGAGGCCGACACGTCGCTGTTCACGGCAACCCACGGGATCGAGGACTTCGTTCTTTGCGTGGGCCGGCTTGAGACTCGCAAGAATCAACTTATGCTGCTCAAGGCGCTTGAAAACGATCCCCTGACGCTCGTCTTTGTGGGCGGCGGTGTCGACTACCAGCCGAAATATGCGTTCTACTGTAAAAAGTTCAAACGGAAGGCGCCTACGCTATTTTTCGACCGGCTCGACCGCGCCATGCTGACGAGTGCATTTCAAACCTGCAGAGTGCACGTCCTGCCGAGCTGGTATGAACTGCCGGGACTCGTGACGCTTGAAGCCGCAGCCTGCGGCCGGAGCGTGGTCGCTTCATCGTGGGGCACCGTCCGCGATTATACGGGAGAAGATATCATCTACTGCGAGCCCGACAACGTTGCAAGTATCCGCAACGCGGTTCTGAAAGCATTCGATTCGACGCCGTGCGGTGCGCTTGCGCAACGGATACGGTGCATGACATGGGAACAATCTGCTGCGGAAGTTCTTGCCGCCTACCAAAGGCTTGTCGAAAACGGCAACAACGACGATCCCGTCGAGCGTGCTTCCTCCCCGCAGCGGGCGGCGGAGGTTCGCTCTCCCGATCCGAGAGTCCTGGAAACGATCACGCGTCTTGTCGAAGAGGGAAAAATCAGGGAGGCGGTCGTTCTTTACGATACGGTGCGTCGGAGGATGGGAGGAGGTCCGGAGCTTTTGAAGTTCGACCGTATCATGAACCGGCTCCGAGAAAAAACCGGGTGAAGGCGAACGCTTATTTTGAGCGAAACGCTCTGAAAGAATTTCGGAGGAGTCCGACGGCCCGGTACCCGGGAAGCTGGAAGAAAAGGTCGAGTGCGCGCCGTTTCGGTGTTTCATAACGAGGGTATCGAACGATCAAGAGGCCGAAAATGACAAACCGCATGATCGATGAGAGCAGGAAAAGCGAATGGAGCCTGTAGTGGAAGAGATGCGGGAGCCGCGTGGCGAGGTATCCTCCGATGATGCTGAATAAAAAGTTACAAATGCCGGTCACCGCTACGGCGAATGAGATATTCTGTTCCGGTTTCTCCTTTCCGGCGGCAAGCATGAGATAATTCAAATTGCTCAGGTTGTATCCGCTCCAGCAGCATCCGGCATAAAAATTGAGCAGCCATATCTGCCAGGGCCTGCTTGATGCGATATAGGGGAGGGGGACGGTGGCGATTAGAAATACCGTGATAATGATGACCGTCCGGTTGCCGAATGAATCGGCGATCCTGCCCCAGAACGGGAGCGCGACGATGGTGCCGAGAATGGTGGCCGCCGCTGCCGCCGAAAGCGTGAAATAATTGAAGTTAAGGTCTCTGATGTACCAGACGTTGAAAAACGGGCCGGCGATCGATGTCGAACCCTGGACCAGGGCAGCCGCCAAGCAGTAAAAAAGAAAAGGACGCGATTGCCTGAAGAGTAATTTGAAACTGCGGCCGATCGGTGATGCTGCGATGGGCGGTTCGTACTGTTTTTGCAGCATTACGGTCGAAAGCAACCGGAAAAATCCGGCGCTGAAAAAGACGATCGCAAAAAGCAACCAGTGTGCCGTAGCGGTGGAATAACGCCGTGAAATGAGTCCTGCGATGAGGGCGCAGAGCAGTTGCGTGACCGAGAAGATCCTGTTGCGCCAGGCGAAGTGACGCCCCCTCACCGTATACGGAACCAGATCGCCCATCCATGCAATCCAGAAACCCGCTATCACATTGCCCGAGAAGCCGTAAAGTGCAAAGAGCAACACATAGGTCCATACTCTCAATCCTTCGGGGAGATAGCCGCTGCAGGCAACGAGCATTATAAAAACCGATTGCATGGTCGTGCCGCGCAGCACAAACTTTTTCCGGCCTGAAGCGGGATTGACGAACATCGGGATCAGCAGCTGACCGAAAGAGCTGAGCAACAGCGGAAGGCTGCCCAGAAGCGCTATGGCGATTGCCGGTGCATCCAGATAAACGGCTGCGGCAATGCCGAACGTCTCGACGAGAGCCAGCATGGCATTCGCGAAGATTCCGTCCCACAGGCTGAAGAACAGCGCACGGCGATGGCGGGGCGATGCGGTTGAAACGCCTCCGAACAGGTTTTTCGCGGAAACGGTTGTATCGCTCACAGTAACGTTCGACAAGGGTCAAAACGGAATTGCGCACTACACCGTAGAAACGAGCCGGCCACAGCCCTCCATCTCCTTCAGGCGGAAACAATACTTTCTTTCCGGTAGTAAATCAACGATTCGTCACATAAGCGCCGTCATGTCGCGCACCGCGGCCTCCATGCCGACAAGCGAAGCCCTGGCAACGATCGCATGGCCGATGTTCAACTCCTGCATGCCGTCGATCCGGGCGACGGCCGGAACGTTGTGATAATTGAGTCCGTGACCCGCATTGAGATTCAGGCCCAGCTTCGTTGCAACGAGCGCCGCGTCTTTGAGCTTTCCGAGTTCCTCCGCGATCGAGGTTGCGCCGGCGGCATTTGCATAATAGCCGGTATGCAGTTCGACGTGCGTTGCTCCCACCCGTTTTGACGCCTTGACATCGTTGATGTCGGGATTGATGAAAAGGCTGACAAGAATCTTGTGGTCGCGGAAGGTTTCGACGGCCTTGGCGAGGTCCCGTTCCTTTTCGCGCACCGCGAGACCGCCTTCGGTGGTGATTTCCTGCCGCTGTTCAGGCACAAGGGTCACCATGAAGGGGAGTACGTCGACGGCGATATTGATCATCTCGGAGGTCGGCGCCATTTCCATGTTGAGGCGGGTGGTGACGATCTGTTTGAGCAGATAGATATCACGGTCCTGGATATGGCGACGGTCTTCACGCAGATGAGCGGTGATACCGTCCGCACCGGCGAGTTCCGCCAGAACCGCTGCCTGTAAAGGATCAGGGTCGTGGCCGCCGCGCGCCTGGCGCAGCGTGGCGATGTGGTCGATATTGACTCCAAGGGTGGTCATCGGTTCTCCTCGAATATGAGCGTGACGACTATTCAGAACATAAAAATATCATTTGCCGAGCATCCTTGTACCACGATCGGTACCGGCCGTTCGTTCTTTTTTTCGACAGGGGCGCACTTTCCGAGCCCCTCTTACTGAAGATGCGTGACTGAGCGTCACTTCTCTATCTTGCCCGGTCGCATTTGTCCGCCGCTATTTCTTCTCCTCCGGATGGTGAACGATCTCCGACAGGTACACGAGTCGTACGCCGTTGCGCTGCAGGAAGGAGAGTTCCGAACGGAGCGCGCCGATGAATTGCGTCGTCGCCCTTCCCTGAACCGCAATCGAGCCGGTTTTATGGGCGATCATTGCCGCATGGTGCAGGGTATCCGATACTTCCGTACCGCAAGACGCCGTACTGTCGAGCGAAATCTCGACGGTGCGGTAAGGGACGCCTACGGTGCGCGCCATTGATGCGGCCACCGATTTAGGCGATACCGGGTCGATCAGGAAATAGCCGTGCTTTTTTTTCAGTTCGCCCAGAACGGTTTTCATTACATTGGAATCGTCGAGTACCAGCGCTCCGCATAAATTGGAAAAACCGGCAAAATAGGGGATCGATTCGGTCGCGTTCGTGAGCATGGCCCTGATTTTATCGGGAGGATAGTGGATCAGGATCGCTTCGGACGAGTACTGCCTGTACGATGTGCTGAGCGGTTCCATCGGAAGAAGAATAACGATCTCCTTGCGGTATTCATTGGCGATCTGGGCGGTCCATATCGACATTTTTTTCGAACTTACCACCGATATGGTAAGCGGTTCGGGAAATGAAAGGAAGTCGACGGTGGTGGCATTTGCCGAGAATCCGAAATCCGAAACGACGACCGCCATTTTAGCTGCAGTGGAAAAAAAACGCTGCGACCGGGTCAGCTTGATCCTTACAGCGGGTTGAATTGGTTTATTGCCCTTTAACCTGATGGTGCATCGCAAGGGATTGTTTTCACAGAAACAGTCGGCGACACGATAGCCGGCTTGGCCGACCGGTGAACAGAGAAACCAGATGACCCATTCAATCGGTTTCCCACGGGGAACGGCTGCATCGAGCCTTATCGTCGAATCTTCCAGGGAGTGGCGGATGGTTACCTGCACAGGCGGCGTCTCCAGTTTTTCGAACCGGTCGAGAAGAAGGTTTTCGATTTTCAGGGTTGTTTTACGGGTAATCCGACCCTGTGATGAGTTATTTTGCAGGAGCGATGCAAGGAGCGACCTGATATGATTGGCGGTGCTCCGATGGTATCCGGCACGGAACCCGAGCAGGATGGTGAAAACAACCAGAGCGGTGGCGAATATGCTGCTGATGGTTTTCAGGCGCATGGCGGGTGCTTGTTTCCTTCGGGGGCGGGTTGGTGGAGGAGTCAGAAGTCAGGAGTAAGAAGGAGAAAGAAAAGCATCGAAGGAACGGATCGTACATTCGCTGACTGATATCTCATTTTTGCATCGTTAATCGACATTCTGATTCCTGACTCCTGAATCCTTATAAAATTGTAACAATTGAACCCCTATGACGAAAGAAAATACCCCCTGCAGCTTGGCTGCTGCAAGCGCAAGCGGGAGGGAGGGAGGAGCGGTTCCGGTCGCGGTGCTGCTCGGCCCTACGGCGTCGGGAAAAAGCGCCCTTGCCCTGCAAATAGCCGGGGAGATGGGGTGGGAGATCATCTCATGCGATTCCCGCCAGATCTACCGCGGTATGGATATCGGAACGGCGAAACCGTCGCAGAAGGAGCAAGAGCTTGTCCCTCACTGGTTGATCGATATTCTCGATCCGTCGGAAGAGTATTCGGCGTATCGTTTTGCCCGCGATGCCGCCGCGATCATCCGGCAACGGGCCGCCCTTCGAAAAAACCTGCTTGTGTGCGGCGGGACGGGGCTTTACTTCAGGGCATTGTGCGAAGGGTTGACGGAAATGGAGGCGACTGATTCAAAGCTGCGGGAAGCGCTGATGAGCCGGGCTGCGGTGGAGGGGACCGATGCGCTTTATCGGGAGCTTTCAGCCGTTGATCCCCGGGCGGCGCAGCGTATCCACTCCAACGATCTGCAGCGTATCGTCCGCGCTCTCGCCGTTTTCCGTCAGACCGGTACATCGATCTCCTCGCTGGGGAGTGCTGAAAGCCGCCCGCCGGAGGATATGCGTTTTATCGTTGCAACCTTGACGATGTCCCGGTCGGAACTCTACCGCAGGATCGATTGTCGCGTCGACGAAATGGTTGCAAAGGGGTTGTGGGAGGAGTTCGAGCGACTGCGTAAATCGTCGTATGACCGCGGCAGTCCAGGTATGCAGAGTGTCGGGTACCGTGAGTTGTTCGATGTCGAGGAGGGAAGCACCACGTTTGAAGCTGCGGTCGAGCTGATCAAACGCAACAGCCGCCGCTATGCAAAGCGTCAGGTGACCTGGTTTGCCCATCAGACCGCAGGAGAAGCGTTTGAAGCGCCGGCGCACTGGACGGCGGTGAGGGATTACTATCTGCGGGAGGGCATGGGGGAGGAGTGGCAATAGGATGGAGGAAAAGACACGGCGACCGTCATGTAAATTCAGCCGCCTCATCTCTCTCCCGGTCTGCTTTTATATCTCTAATGAAGCGTCTGTTCTGTGTATAAATCATAGACCCCTCAGCTGATCGAGAGATATAGAGAAGATGAAAAAATGCACATTTATCGCTGGTAGTATTTCTGTTAACGGCCGACCAAGGCAGAAGTTGTTTATGCATCGTTATGGCCGTTGCGGACAGGAGCATTACTGGTGGTCAAGCGTAACGAATGTAGAGCTTGAACACCGGAAATGCCCTGAGAGCAGGACATAACGATGTGTAAACAATTTGGGTCGAAGGGCTGCTTTGAGCCCTGAACCTGCCTTGGTGTGTTAGTGGCATGTTTGCTCGACGATATATTTTTCAATATACTTCTGCGCGCTCGTCTTTGGCCCCGTGGACGAGTGCAGCGATGCAACTCCCCGGCCCCGATGCATTATTTGTTTGTAACGAAAGGATGCAACCCGTCACC
>JAFGNB010000121.1 GCA_016927235.1 Chitinispirillaceae bacterium | reverse complement strand
TGCATTTCACCGAAGCGCTCTTCAAGCACCTTCTCCAGGAGGTCAACGGCGGGCTGAAACTGACCTACGGAACCATGGTCATCGACTTCGGCGGCGACTGGCCGCGGCACTCCTTCAGAGAACTCATTCAAAACGATTGCGGCATCGACATCGACGCCTGCCCGACGCGCGACGAGCTCATCGCCGCAATCGAGAACAACGGCATCCGGTTCGAGACCGACGTCGACGTCGAAAACGCAGGGCGGGGGACGCTCGTCGACCTGCTCTACAAGAAAGTTTCGCGGCCCCGGCTTGTCAACCCGACGTTCGTCACCCGCCACCCGCTCGACCTCTCGCCGCTCGCGCGCAGAAACGATGAAAATCCGCTCACGGTCGACCGCTTCCAGCTCGTGGTCAACGGGTGGGAAGTGGTCAATGCCTACAGTGAGCTGGTCGATCCGGTCGACCAGGCCGAACGGTTCAGACAGCAGGCCGCCTCCCGCGCGCAGGGCGACACCGAAACCATGGAGGTCGACGACGACTTCCTCCGGTGCATGGAATTCGGCATGCCGCCGATGTCGGGATGGGGCATGGGCGTCGACCGCATCGTCGCGCTTTTGACAAACGCATCTACCCTGCGGGATGTGGTGCTTTTTCCGCTCATGCGGCCGGAGTTTTCAGGCACGGGAAACATTTTCCTGCCAAATATAACCGCGCACGGGGAGGGAACCGCTAATCCTCCGGATGGACGATCATGATTAATTCTAGGTCGATACGATTAATTAGATGCGTCCACTTTTGTCGCCTCACCCCAACTCCCCCAGCCCCTCTTCCCCTCTCCATTGATGGAGAGGGGAAGAGGGGCGTACCGCCAAGCGGGAGCGGGGTGATGAGGTGAGGCGAAAGAAATCAGACAAAACGATATAATCATCCCGAAATATAATCGGGATGATTGACGAAAAGAAAAAAGGATCAATCGTGGGCCCCATGGAACTGTTCATCGCCGTGCGGTATCTGCGCGGCAAGCGGAAAATAGGCTTCATCTCCTGGATCACCTACATCACCGCCATGGGGGTCTGCCTCGGCAGTTTCGTGCTCATCGTGGCGCTTGCCGTGGCCAACGGCTTTGAAAAGGAGGTGCGCGACCGGATCGTCGGAACGCTCGCCCACGCGAAAATCACGCAGTACCACGGCAACGATATGGTGTCCTACGACTCCCTCCGGCGGGTCATTCTCGGCCACCCTCAGGTCGTCGCGGCCGCGCCTTTTATTACCGGCAAGGCCGGCATAGAGCGCGACCAGGTCCAGGAGGGGGTGATGTTCATCGGCATCGACGATTCCCTCGAACAGACGGTCACCGACCTCAACGCTACGGTCGGGTGGGGAAGGTTCAGCCTCGACAGCACACTGTCCGACCGGCAGCGGAAATTTCCCGGAATTCTTATCGGGAAAGGACTCGCCGACAGGATGGGGATACGGGACGGCGCCGAAGTCGTCCTCATGAGCATCGCGCCGGTCGAGGGCGAAATCGATCCGGTGCCGAAGATGGCCCGCTTTACGGTAAGCGGCGTGTTCGAAACCGGGATGTACGAGTACGACCTCACCCTCGTGTATATCTCCATCGAATCGGCGCAGTTCCTGCTCAACATGCACGGCGTCGAGGGGATCCAGATAAAAACGACCGACCTTTTCAAGGCCGATAAAATCGCCGAAAGCGTACGCAACCATCTCGGCGGGTATCCCTACCGGGCGATCGACTGGCAGATGCAGAACCGCTCGCTGTTTCAGTGGATGCGCCTCGAACGGATGATCATTTTCATCGTCATCTCCCTGATCGTCGTGGTTGCGGCGTTCAACATCATCGCCTCGCTCATCATGATGATTCTCGAAAAACGGCGGGAGATCGGCATCCTCATGAGCATGGGTGCGACATCGAACGCCATCATGCGCATATTCATGGCGAACGGTATCGTCATCGGGTTCATCGGATCGACCGTGGGTGTTGCGCTGGCCGTCGCGCTCTGCCTGGCGCAGTATCAATGGCGTTTCATCCCCATCCCGGGAGATCTGTATTTTATCAACACGCTTCCGGTGATCGTTCGGGCCGTCGATGTGGTTGCAGTGTATATCACCGTCAATCTGATCTGCTGGCTGGTCACGCTCTATCCGGCATGGAAAGCATCGACGCTGCTGCCGGCGGAGTCGATACGGTATGAGTAGGAGAAGGTCATTGACCCGCCCTGATAAAGGTGTGAAAAAATGAAATGTTCGTTATCCCTGACGTTTGACCTCTCCCCTGCCCCTCCCCTGTCAGGGAGGGGAATGAGAAATTTACCGATGCACCCCCTCTCTGACAGGAGAGGGGGCAGGGGGGTGAGGTCTGCCACATGCCCCCCGCCCCGAAGGAGCCGTTCGTGTCAGAAAACATAGTCGTGGTCAACGATCTCTGCAAAAGCTTCTCCGATGACCAGGGTCCCTTCCCCGTCCTGCGGAATACCAGCTTCACTATCGCAAAGGGGGAAATGGTCGCGCTGATCGGCGTGAGCGGGGCGGGCAAGACCACCCTCCTGCAGATACTCGGCGGGCTGGATTCATTCGACGGCGGGAGCGTTGTCGTGACCGGCCTGTCGCTCAAAGGGCTTGACGCCAAGAAACTCGCCGCCTTTCGCAACCGGCACATCGGTTTTGTTTTCCAGTTTCACCATCTGCTGCCCGATTTCACCGCGCTTGAAAATACGATCCTTCCCGGGCTCATTGACAATAAAAAACGGAGTGAATGCACCGGGCGCGGCGAGGAACTGCTCGATATTTTCGGTCTGCACCGGCAAAAAAACCATTTTCCGTCGGAACTCTCGGGCGGGGAACGGCAGCGGGTCGCCCTCGCCCGCGCGCTTTTCAACAATCCGACCCTTATCCTTGCCGACGAACCGACCGGAAACCTCGACCGCGGTAATGGCGACATCCTGCTCGAAAATTTCAGAAAGGCGAACCGGGAGCTGCACCAGACGTTTCTGATCGCTACCCACAACAGCCGTTTAACCGAAGGATTACATCGCGCACTCTATCTCGAAGAGGGCAGGATCACCCGGTCGGAAGGTCGGGGCATGCTTTCATCGTGAACGTCAGTTCAATTATATTTGATAGATACCGACATCTCCGAATACGCGACAGGTGAAGCGGCGGAGCGTGTAATGCTGATAAAAAGAGGTTCCGGATTGTATGAAACTTTGTGACGAGTGTGGAATAAACCCCGCCAACATTCATCTGACCCAAATCACGCAGAATGAAACGCATATCTCGCATCTGTGCGAAGAGTGCGCCCGTAAAAAAGGAATAAATGTCACGTTGAGCGAACCGGCGGCTGAAGCGGCGCCGAAAAAGAGCGTCTCCGTTCCGGAAAAAACGTGCAGGCAATGCGGTTGCACCTATGCACAGTTCCGTTCGAAGGGATGGCTCGGCTGCAGCACCTGCTACCAGGCCTTCGAGAAAGAGATCGATGAAATGCTGCTCCAGATGCACGGCTCACAGATCCATAAAGGGAAAAAATATACCTCCCCCACCCCGGCCGCCCCTCGGGTGCTCAACGGCGAGATACGACGGCTGCGGCAGGAACTTGCCGTCGCAATTAAAAACGAGGCGTTTGAACAGGCTGCGACGATCCGCGACGCGATTCAGTCGATGAAGCGGTTGGGAGCGCAATGAGCGCGCATGCACCGTTGCCGCTTTCACTGCTTTCCGACGGGCTCCCGGCATGGTTCTCCCACACGGGGCCGCAGGCCGATCTGGTTATTTCCACCCGCATCCGTCTTGCGCGCAATTGTGCCGGCCGCCGTTTTCCCTACCATGCGGGACGGGCGGAACGCAAACAGGTGTTCGACATGGTCGCTGCGGTGCTCGAACGCGAAAAAGAGTTCGGCGCTTTCGCGGTTATCAACTGTGCATCCCTTCCGCCGCTCGACCGGCAGCTGCTGCTCGAGGAGCGCCTCATAAGCCCCGACCTCCTCA
>JAFGNB010000120.1 GCA_016927235.1 Chitinispirillaceae bacterium | reverse complement strand
TCATAGAGCATGATGCCGAGCGAGCAGACGTCGCTGCGATGGTCCACACATCCCCCCATGATCCGCTCGGGGGCCATGTACGACGGCGAGCCCATGATTTCTCCGGTGCGGGTGATGCCCCCTTTGGAATCGTCGTCTTCGAGCGCCTTGGCAAGGCCGAAATCGATCAGGACCGGGGTGAGCCGGTCCTTCATGATCACATTGTTGAGTTTGAGGTCGCGGTGGATGATCTTCTGATTGTGCGCATACTGCAGCGCCTCAGCGAGGCGGGAAACGATCTCCAGCACGTCAACCAGTTTCGGCTTGTGAAAATGCAGGTGATAGTAGAGATTTTTCCCCGGAATGTAATCCATGGCCAGATAGTAGATGTTATTCTCCACGGCGACTTCGTGGATGTTGACGATGTTCGGGTGGGTCAGTTTGGCCACCGCATGCGCCTCGGTAAGGAACCGTTCGACAAACCGGCGGTTGATGGTGATATTTGCGGGCATCACCTTGAGGGCGACCTCGCGGTCGAGATCCAGCTGCAGCGCTTTGTAGACTACCGCCATGCCGCCGCGGTCGATCTCGTCAATAATCCGGTATTTACCGATATTCGACCCGACGGGCAGAAACGTGCGCTCGATGGAAGCGAGCATATTGCGGATGCGTATGTTCCCTTTACTGTCCACTCATCACCCCGGGCCGCAAAAAAATGCTTCTTTATTAATAATATCATCGAAGCATTGAGCGTGCAATCAGGGAGTCTGGAGCCGGGAGGAGGGAATCTATTCCGAAATCATCAGCCGTTTTACTGTTACCATGCTTCCGGCCCGCGTATGCCGCGCTATCGGGGTGCGCAGGGTCAGAACGTATACCCTAGCGAAAAATGGAATGCTCCGGCATCTTCGCCGGGAAGGGGGAATAATTTCCATCCATAAAGTATGCCGATCGGCCCGATGGGGGTGATGTATCTGATTCCAGCGCCGACTGAAGAGCGGAACTGCTCCGGCGCCATCGAGATAAGATCATCCTCAAGACGGCCGATATCGGCGAAGAGCGCCAGTTCGACGGGACCGCCCACGGCGATTCTCCCTTCAACGGAAGCGGACAGGGATACACTTCCGCCGATGCCCCTGCCGGAGGTGTCTGCGTTAAAACAGTTTTCGGCAAACCCGCGGACGTCTCCCGTTCCTCCCAGATAGAAAAGCTGGTCGGCGGGAATCCCTTCAGCCCCGCCGTACGGCCGGAGGTAGCCGCCCCGCACGACGCCTGCCCAGGTAAACCGCGAGTGGTGGGGTGTGAAGACCCCCTTTGCCTCAAACTGAGCTTTTACGAAATTGTCAATCATTGCTCCGATGCTTTTCGAAAAATCAACTGACGAACTCAGGAAAAAGCCTTTTCGCGGGCGGGTGAACGAGTCGCGGCGGTCCCAGGAAAAAGAGGGCGTCATCACGATAAGGTCGCGTGGGCGAAGCTCCCCTGACACCTTTACGGAATCAGCGGGAGAGGCACCGCTTTTATAGTAAAGACGGCGGTGTTCGTAATTGGTGCCCAGACCGAGCATAAGGCGGTTGTCGGGAGATGCGGTAAGACCGGTCGAGAGGCCGTAGTTCCTGGTCCACCAGTCTTGGTTGAGCTCCGATTCCCTCTCGCCGAACACATTGACCATGGCACGCAGCGGCGATCCGAAAAGCCGGGGATCGAGCATACCCACCTCTGCGTGGCCGTCGATCCGGCTGAAGTCGCCTTTGACCAGGGCGCTGTCGATGTGGCTGACCTCGCCGGCTACCCAAGCCTCCCTGCCGAACCCCAACAAATTACGGTCACCGGCTTTCGCGTTAAGAAAAATTTTTTTATCCGACTGGTACCCTCCTCCCAGCGTTCCGTGAAAGGGGCGTTTTTCCGTAACATCGACGAACAGGTGCACTGTATCCCGTTTCTCGCGCAGACCGACCGTTTTAAAACGCACCGCGCTGAACAGCCCGAGATCCCGCATTTTCTTCTGGGCGTCGACGATTCCCCTCAGTGAAAGCGGTCTGCCCCGCAGACCCCTGAACTGCCGGTTCAGCACCTTTTCCTTCGTGCGGAATGCGCCCACGTACCGTATATCGCCCAGCATCACCTTGGGTCCTTTATCGATCCGGAACTCGACCTCGGCGCTGCTGCTGTCGCTGTTCATCGCCACAACGGGAGTAACCGAGACATGGGGGTACCCCTGTTCGGCGATCATCGTCTGTAAAACCCGGGCATCCCTGTTAAGCCGATCGCTCCGGTAGGCGTCTCCCGTTTTGACGGTTACCGCTTTTCTGACAGCAATACCGGAAAACCGGGCGGTATCCACCGACACACCGCCGATGAACGTACGCTTCCCCTCGCGTATGTCGATGGTAATGGCGACCGACGCACCCTGCGGCGCAACCGTTGACGCGACGGTCGCCTTCAAAAACCCGCGAGAACGGTACAGCATCTGTACGGCAAAGACATCCTCCCGAAGCCGGTCGGGATCGTAGGCACGCTTCGCCTCGCTTCCCTTGTCAACGTGCAGCATCTGATCGCGTATCGCCGCCTCATCGATGCCGTCGGCACCCCTGATGATGATTGACGATACGGTGGTACGCGTCCCCCGCGCAATGGAGAAGCGTACACGCCGTTCGGTAACCCGGCGCCGGGCAACCGACGTGTCCGAAACGCTCACCCGTGCGTCGAGAAACCCGGCCTCCCGCATGCGTTTTCCGATTTCCCTTACCGCCTTCCGTACTCCGGCATTGTTGCGATTCCCCGTTTTCAACAGCGTAATATCGTCGGCAAGCGCGCGTCTGCCGAAACCCCGTTCGCGCCGGGGCGGCAAAAGTATTTTGTAACGTTCCCCTTCGGTAATCGAAAGCACGACCCGCACCGACCGGTTCCGGGAATCGGCGATAACCGTGTCGCGTATAGCGACATCCGCAAACCGCCGCAACCGGTAAAAGTCTGCAAGCTTCTTGACATCCTCACGAAGAACGGACTCAATGAAACGTCCGGCGCTTCCGGGAAGGAGCAAGTTCCACCACGACTTCATCCGCAGTTTGATCGCAATGGCGGAAACCCCACGGTTACCCTTTATTTCAATCGTTTCTATTCGATAGTACTCCCCGGCATGCACGCGCACGAGCACCACGCGGTCCCTTCCCGAACGATGTCTCCTGGAAGTAATATCGACACGTGGAGCGACGAAACCCTCCCGGCGATAGAGTGCGGTGATCATTGAATCCTGCCGGACGAGCACCTCTTTGCGAAACACATCGCCGGGGGAGATGCTCAGCGCCTTTTCCACCTCGTCGGTGAACAGCGGATACGCCTGCCGGATTTGAATATCGCGCACATACCGTGCAGGGGTCAGAAGAAACTTGACGCCGCCGGCCGATCGTTCCACGCCGATCCTCTCGAACATGCCGCATGTCCGCAACGCCCTGATCGACCGTCGCAATGCGCCGGCATCCATGGGCTGTTGTTCCCGGAACGCGACAAGCTTTTCGGCGATGCCTAACAGTTCATCGGAGCGGTCGGATGCTTCGTGCAGTTCAAAGGACACGGCTGAAACGACATCCGGTTCTTCTGCGGCGGACACCGCCGCCAACGGCAGCATGGCGGCATACATATACGCACAATACTTCATATTACCGCCGTTCCCACTGATAACGCAGTTCGCCGCCGTAAACGCCCCTGGAATCCTGAAATCCGGAAATGAACAAATCCTGCAGAATGCGGTACTCCGCAGTCGCACGCTGAACGATACGGCTCTCTTCGGACTCGACCGTATATTCTGTTTCAAGCCGTTTCGTCAACTGCTTTCCCATGGTAACGGCGATACGGTCGGAATTTTCTTTGCCGTTGTCTCCGGTCTCGACTTCGAGCATATCAAGCCCCGTCACCTTCCTGATGTCCTCTCCGAGCGTCGCCGCCACCAGCGAGGCGATCATCTGCTGGTTGGATTGCCCCGCCTCGCCCGATTGAAGATCGCTCTGCAGCGCTGCGGTCGTCTTGCCCAGCACCAGAAGCGACAGGATATCCTGGTCCTCCAGCTTCTCATCCTCAACGCCATTTTCAAAATAGGCGGAAAGCGTGAATACCAGGTTTTCAGGGGTTCCCGACAAGGTGAGCTGAATCAGCCGATCCTGGACCGGAATCGTCCCTCTGATATCCACCTGCGGCTCGATCGAATAGGGATTGACAAAATCGATAACGCCCCGTTCGACGGTGAAAATTTTCTTAAGATAGGTAAGCGTCCCCTGCTCCACATCGGCCCGGCCCAGAAGCGACGGCGAGGCGCGCGTCCCCGTTAATTGAAGATCCGGCGCGACCGTCAGCTGTGCCAGGTTATTGTCGACCCGCAGGGGCGACCGCGCCCGCACCCCCACATCGAACCGTATATTTCTGAGATAGGGCACCGTGATTTCACGCGGCGGAGCCCCTTTTTTTCGTCTGCGCCGCCCCATTCCGGTAAACGGATTGATAACTACATCCTGATAATACAAAGCGTCAAGCAGCGTGATGTTCCCGGTCAGCTGGGCGGTATCGGGGGTTCCAGCGAGCCGCAACCGCGCGTT
>JAFGNB010000119.1 GCA_016927235.1 Chitinispirillaceae bacterium | reverse complement strand
GCTACGCGAACGTAACAGATGTGGGCATCATCGCCGAAATTCTCGAACGGAACGGGATCGTCCCCGAGCGGAGGATTATTGCCGCGGTCCGTGAGCGGTTCCGTGTTCTGCTGAAAGGGTTTTTCGATCGCGGCGGCACATGTAAACCGGTGCCCGGTGCTCCGGAATTCCTTCACCTGCTTGTAAAAACGCCGCTTTTCTCCGTCGGCATCGCCACCGGCGGGTGGGGTGCAACCGCCCTCATGAAATGTGCGTCGGCCGGTATCGCAATCGAGGCCGTGCCGCTGAGCAGCAGCGACGATGCCGACAACCGCACCGCCATCATGCTGCACTGCCTCGCGAAAATGGGCGGGCCGTTTCCGCGGATCGTTTACTTCGGCGACGGCACGTGGGACCGTGACGCCTGTGAACGCCTCGGATGGACATTTGTCGGCATCGGGGAAAAGTTGAAAGGCGATTGCGGGACGTGGTTCGAGGATTTCCGGGACGGAGAGTCGATGGCTGCGGCTATCGGGGGTTTCGCGTAAGGTTTTCCGCGCTTCCCCCCTTAGGTTCCTACTCCTTCGCCGCCATCCGCACCGTCCTCACCTCCTTGTTCGCCAGCCGTACTCCACCGGCCTTGACTCCTTTAATGAGGTAATCGGCGATAGCGAAGCTCTCTTCGAGCACCTTGAGCCGCGGTTTCGGCTTGTATTCGCACTGGATGACCGCATCGGAATCGGTCGTCAGTTTGAGCACGGTGCAGCCGTCGGGAACGATCGAATACCCCTTGTTAAGGATGAACTGCTCGATCCGGCATCGCTTGATATAGGGATATCCGGTGGCGTCGTCGCGGTAGACCACGTTGAAGACGAGCTCCTTGTCCACAAACCCGCAGTACAGCATTCCCTTGTCGACGAAAAGCTTTTCGGGGGCGTCGACCACCGAGTAGGCGCCGCTCCTGCGGATGACGAGTATCCGGTCGTAGGGCGAGACGTCGAAGAGCACGTTGCCGTTGACCGCGTGGCCGAGGTAGCCGGTGTCGCGGTCGTAACGCATCTTGAGGTTGCGCTGAGCGGCCTCGCGCACGTCCACCTTTTTAAGGGAGACCAGTTCGGTGCGGCGCCGGTACTGCGAGCCGTATTTGTCGATGAGCTTCCGCAGGAAATCGACGGCGTATTCGACAATACCGGCGAGAGCGGAACGGATCTGTTTGAGCCGTTCGCTGATCTCCTGCATCTCCTTTTTCGCCCGGTTGATGTCGTAGGCGCTGATGCGGCGGATCGGGATCTTGAGCAGCGTCTCGACGTCCTCAACGGTCACTTCCCGCTTTATTTCACCGGCAAAGGGCTTGAGCCCGTCAAGCACCGCCTTCACCACCGCATCGGCGGTTTTCATCGATTCGATTCTTTTATAGACGCGGTGTTCGATGAAGATCTGTTCGAGCGTTTTCGCATGGTGCTTGTCTTTGAGCTTTCGTTCCTCGAGCTTCAGTTCCGCCTTGAGGATTTCCACGAGCTTGCGGGCATTGTCTTCTACCACCTGCGAAACGGTCCTCTGCACCGGCCTCGCGCCGTCGATGACCATGAGGTTGACGGTTATCGAAGATTCACATTCGGTAAAGGCGAAGAGTGCGTCGACCGTTTCATTTGTATGCACGCCGCGCGCCAGGCGCACTTCAATCTCGACCTCCTCGGCGGTAAAGTCGCTGATACCGGCAATCTTGAGCTTGCCCTTTTTCGCCGCCGACTCGACGGAGCCGATGAGCGATTCGGTGGTCGAACCGAAGGGAAGTTCGCGGATGACGATCCGTTTTTCGTCGCGGGTGTCGAGTTTCGCCCGTACCAGCACCTTGCCGTTGCCGTCGTTGTATTCCGAAACGTCGGCGAGACCGCCCGTGATGAAATCGGGGAACACCAGCAGCTGCTCTCCCTGCAGAACGGCGATTTCGGCCTCCAGCAGTTCCACGAGATTGTGCGAAAGAATGCGGGTCGCCATGCCGACGGCGATCCCTTCCGCTCCCATGGCAAGCACCACCGGCAGCTTCGCCGGCAGCACCACCGGTTCGCGGTTGCGTCCGTCGTACGACTCGATATACTCGGTGATTTCCGGATTGAAAAGGGTTTCTTTCGCGAGCGGCGTGAGACGGCACTCGATGTACCGCACCGCCGAGGCGGGGTCGCCGGTGAAAATGTTGCCGAAATTGCCCTGCTTATCAATGAAAAGATCCCTGTTCGCCAGGCCGACGAGCGCCTCGCCGATCGATGCGTCGCCGTGGGGGTGATACTTCATGCACTGCCCCACCACATTGGCGACCTTGTGGAACTTGCCGTCGTCCATTTCATACAGCGTATGGAGTATGCGGCGCTGCACCGGCTTGAGCCCGTCGGCGACGTGGGGGATAGCGCGGTCTTTTATAACGTAGGAGGCGTATTCGAGAAAGTTGTGGTCGTAAAGGTTCTTGATGTATGCCATCAGCGAAGGTTCCCCATGATGTACTCGCGGCGATCGGGAGTGTTTTTTCCCATATAAAAATCGAGCGTCTCGGGAATATTTTTAACAGATTTGATATTGACCTCCACCAGCCGCATGTCGGGGCCGATGAACTGCCCGAACTCCTTCGGAGAGATCTCGCCGAGCCCCTTGAAGCGGGTCACCTCAGGATCGTGCAGCTCCGCCACGCAACGGTCGCGCTCCTTTACGGAATAACAGTACCGGGTCTCCTTCTTGTTGCGCACCCTGAACAGCGGCGTTTCGAGAATGAATACGTGGCCTGCGACTACCAGTTCCTCGAAATAATTCAGGAAGAACGTCATGAGAAGGTTACGTATGTGGAATCCGTCGACATCGGCGTCGGTCGCCAGCACGATGCGGTTGTAACGCAGCTGCTCCATCTCCTCCTCGATCCCGAGCGCCATCATCATGTTGTAGAGTTCTTCGTTCTGGTAAATGGCCGTACGGTTTCTCCCGAAAACGTTCTGCGGTTTCCCCTTGAGGGTGAAGATCGCCTGGGTAAGTACGTCGCGTGAGCTGATAATCGACCCGCCGGCCGACTGGCCCTCGGTGAGGAAAATGGTGGAATCCTCACCCTTTTTACCGTCCTGCAGATGGTATTTGCAGTCGCGGAGGCTGGGGATCTTGATTTCGATCCGTTTCGCCGCCTCCTTCGCCTCCTTTTTCACGGCATTGAGCTCGGTACGCAGTTTCTGGTTCTGCACAATCTTGCTTTCGAGCAGACGTGACACCTCAATATTCTTATGGAGGTAGTCGACCACCGCCGATTTGACTTCGGAGACCACCCAGCCCCGGATTTCGGCGTTGCCGAGCTTGTTTTTCGTTTGAGACTCGAAAATCGGATTTTTCAGTTTGATCGCAACGGCACCGCTCATCCCCTCGCGCACGTCGAGGCCGTTGAAGTTCTTCTTGTAGAACTCGTTGACGCCTTTGAGCAAGCCCTCGCGGAAGGCGCTGAGGTGGGCGCCGCCGTCGGTCGTATGCTGTCCGTTGACAAATGAAAAATAGGTCTCGCCGTAGGTCGGCGTATGGGTAAAGGCGAATTCAAGCTGCTTCCCCTTGAAATGAGCCACCGGGTAGAGGATATTCTCACCCACTTCGCTCTGCAGGAGATCGAGCAGGCCGTTTTTCGATTCGATCTTCAGGTCGCCGAGGTACAGCCGCAGCCCCGTGTTGAGGTAGGCGTAGTTCCAGAGCCGCTTTTCGACATATTCGAAATTGAAGGTGAAATCATTGAAGATCTCTTCGTCGGGAAGGAACTCAATCCGGGTGCCGTTCTGTTCGGAGGCGGTTCCTTTGCGTTTCGATTGAAGGACCCCACGTTCGAAAAGCGCCTCGAAATACGCCCCATCGCGGTAGGAGGTGACCTTGAACCGGCTGGAGAGCGCATTGACCGCCTTGGTGCCCACGCCATTGAGCCCCACGCTGAACTGGAAAACGTCGTCGTTGTACTTCGCACCGGTATTGATGATCGATACGCAGTCGATTACCTTGCCGAGCGGAATGCCCCTGCCGTAATCGCGTACCCTAACGATCCCCTCCCCGATGGCGATGTCGATCCGCTTGCCGAATCCCATGATGTACTCATCAACCGCATTGTCGACCACCTCTTTGAGCAGAATATAGATGCCGTCATCGGGATTCGATCCGTCGCCGAGACGACCGATATACATCCCCGTGCGTAAACGGATGTGTTCGAGCGAGCTGAGGGTTTTAATCTTGCTTTCATCGTAAATGGAAACGGGCGACTGTTTAGCCATGGAGCGCACCTGCGAATCGGAGAAAAGAGGGGCTTTCTGAAAAAAAGAAAAATGTCGGACCCATTATCTGAGAAAGTGTATGCATATCCTTACCGATAAAATACAATTAAAAACCGGCAAAAACAACCATGCATCATAAATATAGTGTTATGAAGTGGGCCAGAACACAAGCTTTGGTAGAATTATATAAGACAGGAAGTACGGGCGGGTGCAGGGTGATGCGATGAAAATGAAAGCAATCGGTTTATTTTGTTAAATAATATTAATGTAAAAATATTTTACACCAGTCATGATTTTTTACACTTTATTTCCTATTTTCGTTATTTTAATTGAACAAATGGTCTGGTATGATGTTTGCTTTAAGTTTATAGAGTATTAACAGGAGGTTGTTATGCATAAATTGCTGGTAAGTGTTTTAATGTTAGTGACAGTAGGTTTCGCCGACATTATTTGGGTACCGACATGGATTCCCGATTTGGATCATGAAAATGCGGTGCTATGGAATATTAATATCGGCGCATATCTTGAAAATGCGACAGCAAAAGGGGAAGTGCTTGTCAGTGCCGATTTGTACGTCGCCGACCTTATGAATCTATGGGAAGATGAAATCGACTCGCTTTTTATCAACCTGCTGGATGTCTCGGAGGGAAGCGGGTGGCAAAATGTCGTCGAGTATGAAGATCCCATAGCGGATAATGTAAATTACTTTTCCGACTGGGCGTCGGCAGTTCCCATGGAGAGCTATTCACATCAAGGTTTCTGGGCCAATAATTATACCGCATCACTTGATGTCGCTACCATTAACAGCTACAGTAGTGACAACGGGTGGGTAGGAATCGGCTTGGATCCGGATTGTCACTATGTTTTTAACAGGGATTTATCGATGCTTGTCCTCGAAACCGCACCGGCCCCTGTTCCCGAACCGACAATAATTTCCCTGATCGGGTGCGGGTTGCTCGGCTTTCTCTTCATCCGCAGAAAAAAGTAATTAACGGTAGAATTCACTCAAATCAGGTTAAAGAGATGAAGGGCCGGCGAAACGCCGGCCTTTTCTTTTTAGTATGTTCACTTTTACTTCTGCAAATAGCCATGGAATAACTCGGAAGAAAGTAATGAATGGCATAGATTGATCGATGAACCGCCGGAGTCGGCCTCACTCCCTGAGCATCCTAAGCACCTCGCCGAGCTCATCCTTAATCGCTTTCATCGAAAGGGAGCGGCCTCCCTGCTGCTTCGGCGGCGGGGGGGCTACCGGTTTCTCCGGTTCGTTGAAGCGCTCTTTCGACTCGGCGAGTTTCTTTTTGGCGCCGGGGATGGTGAATTTCTCTTCGTAAAGCAGATATTTTATATAACCGATGATCCGGATGTCTTTATCGCGGTATGCGCGGTTTCCGGCCCGGTTTTTCCGCGGCCGCAGTTGCGGAAATTCACTTTCCCAGTATCGCAGTACATGCGGTTCGAGGCCCATCATCCCGCAGACTTCACTGATGGAATAATACACTTTTTGATGTTCATTCATATCCCGTCCGCTCCCTTGTATGCGTCACCGGTTGACGCTGCGCATTTCCCCTTCGCGAAACAGCGCTGCGCCGTATTCCGGCCTCTTGATTGCTTGGCAGTGCGGGCCTACCACCACTCCGGTTTCGACTCGCGGACCATCAGATCCTTCACCGCAAGTTTGGCGCTTTTCCCCTCGAAAAGAGCCCGGTACACCTCCTGTGTTATCGGCATTTCGATCCCGTGTTTATGCGACAGATCGTAGGTCGATCGGGTGGTTTCCACCCCTTCGGCAACCATAGTCATCTTTCCCAGCGCCTCGTTGAGCGTCAATCCCGATGCGATCAGCTCTCCCATACGGCGGTTGCGACTGTGCTGACTTATACACGTGGTGATCAGGTCGCCGATCCCGGCAAGACCGGAAAAGGTCGATTCCTGTGCGCCGAGTTTTCTGCCGAGCCGCATCATTTCGGCTATGCCTCGCGTCATAAGCGCGCCCTTGGTGTTGTCGCCCAGCCCGAGACCGTCGCAGATCCCCGCCGCAAGGGCAATAACGTTTTTAACGCTTCCGGCAAGCTCCACCCCCCGGATATCGGTATTGGTATAGATGCGAAAAGTTTTCGTTGTGAAGGCCTCCTGAATTTTTGTCGCGCACTCGATATCTTCGCCGGCAACGACAACGGTGGTCGGAAGTTCACGTGAAACCTCCCTGGCAAGCGATGGTCCCGAAAGCACCGCCACCTTTAAAGGGGTAAGGTTCGGAACCTCCTCAAGCAGGACATCGCTCATGAGCCTGAGCGTCCCGGTCTCAATCCCTTTGGCGACAATCACCCAGTAACGAATTCTGTCGAAAGTCTCCTGTGAAACCGACGCGACCAGCCGTTTCATGGTCGAACGCATGGTTTGTGACGGAACGGCGCCGATAACGCACTCCGCCGGAGCAACCGTCAGGGCAATATCATTATCGATCTCAATGGCGTCGGGAATGCGGATACCGGGCAGTTTCACAGGGTGTTCCCTCTTTTCACGCAACATTTCAGCGTCATGCGGATTGAATTCCCACATACGGATTGTATGATCGCCTCGCTTCTGCAGCATTACCGCAAGCGCGATTGCCCAGCTTCCCGCACCAAGGATTCCGATTCTCACCTCTCCTCCCGCTTTCCCGCAGCTTCTTTTTTTCCCGCTCCCCCGTATGCTTCTGATAGGTATCCGGCTGTTAAAATATATTGTATGGCACCTTCCGGCTCAAAGCACTCGGTTCTTATCATTTAAGGGCTGCGCTGGGCTCGCAGGTCCCTTCGACGGTACGTCCTGCTCATCCAGCCGTGGCGGCAGTACCGGCGTTCGTCGTAAAATTGTAATGACGGCGTTTTGGTCTTTTTGCGGGCCGGTATTCGATCACCACCGGACATCCCTGAAAATTATATGTTTCGTAAATTTTATTCATGAGATACCGGTGATAGGAGGGAACGACCCCCTTTGGATTCGAGGTAAAAAAATGGAAAAGCGGAAATGGGGCTGCAATCTGTTTCGCGCCGAGAAACCGTACGGGATTTTCGGGGACGGCGGGATGGGGATGAGTACGCACCCACGAAAAAAAGTGATCCTCAAACTCGGTCACGCCGACCCGCAGCACCAGACGTTCCTTGATTTGAAGCGCCATTTCGACCACAGTCGTCGTCCGTTGCCCGGTAAGTGCGGAGACTGCAATCATGGGAATAAACCGCAGCTCTTTATACTGGCGGCGACTCTGCGCAACCAGTTGATCGAAGGTCTTGTGGTCTTTAGAAAGAAGGTCCCACTTGTTCCAAGCGAGCAGGACTCCCTTTCGGGATTCGATGATTCTGTGCACAATACGAAGGTCCTGCAGGCCGATATTGCCGGTTACATCGACCAGCAGAGCACAGACGTCGCAGCGCTCGATGCTTTCAAGCGCTCTGAGGTTCGCATAATACTCCATGTCGTGCTTAACATGCGATTTCTTTCTGAGACCGGCCGTATCGATCAGGACGATCCGTCCGCCATGGTAGGTCATCAGCGAATCGACGGCGTCGCGTGTGGTCCCCGGCTCGTCGTCGACGATCATCCTTTTTTTGCGGAGAAGCATATTGACAAGAGAGGATTTGCCCGTATTGGGGCGACCGACGATCGCAAGCCGCACCAGCGGATCGAATTGCACCGATGACGTGGCTTCACCGGCGCGCTTCGCGCGGATAATCGCAATCGCTTCATCGAGAACATCGGCGACGCCGCTCCCGTGCAGCGCACTGACCGGATACGCCTTCCCAAGCCCGAGCGACTGAAACATACCGGTTTCGTCAAGGATCCGGCGCGACTCGGCCTTATTGACAATGCACAGCACCCGTTCAGATGCCTTCCGCCGTATCTGCCGTGCGATCTGCAGGTCGATATCGGTCGGTCCCGTGGTCGCATCAACCAGAAAAAGAACCGCCGCCGATTCGCTGAGGGCAATACGAACCTGTTCGCTTACTGCTCGCGGAAGTGCACGGCGATCGGCGGGGAGCAGCCCCCCCGTATCCACCAGCATAACCGTCTCGCCGTTCCATTCAGTCGTGTAATAATTACGGTCCCGCGTGACCCCGGGTTTATCGTCGACCACTGCCCGCCGTTTTCCGATAATACGGTTAAACAGGCACGATTTTCCGACATTCGGCCTTCCGATAATTGAAATGATCGGCGGTGACGACAATGACAACCCCTCTTTAAACCGCTAACAAAGTACCTTTTTCGGAGGTGATTGTCAATATCGTCTCGGAAGGGAATACACCGGCTCGACGAGCCGAAAGCGGTAGGGTAGAAACAGTGCGGAGCGCCGGATGCCGCACGCCTGCGAAAAAAAATGACCTGACCCGCAGGAGGAAATGAAATGCTCCATGTTTACATTTACACGCAGTTCCATCATCCTAGTCTTCAGCAATAATCCCGACTTCGTAGTAACCGCCGACCGACTGGTGATAGGAATGCACGCCGACGAAAACCGGCGGTCGGAATCGCTCGGTAATGATAAGCGTGTCCCTGGGTTTGAAGGTCTGTGGCGCGGTTGCCGAATCGTCGGCGGTGCTGAGAAAAAAGGTCGTCTGCGACCCGCTGGAAATGAGAAAAACGGCATTTGCCGCTTGGTCGGTGATGATGTACCGGTCGGTATCGCTTATGGTGGCGACGGCGCCGAAACAGCGTCCATGCAACGTGTCGGCGGTTGGCGGTGTGCCGTTCGGCTCCTGCTCGACGGGATGGGTGAAAAAAACGATCGAATCGCTTGACGGAATAAACGCTGTGCCGTTTTTCGAAACGATGCCCCCCTTCAGGCGCAAAACGTAACGGGTGTCACCCTGCAGCGGTTCTATACACTGCAGCAACACCGAATCATGAGATGCGTTCCACATAATGGCGTATGCATAGTAGGGAGGGGCGAACACGAATCCGGTTTGGGCCGGGTCGGCGATCCGCTCGGTAAAGACCACCTCGATTTTTCCCCACGGCGCGATGGTATCGGGCTGAACCGCATGGACAAAATGCAACGTCTCACTCGGCGGGTCCGATTGAACGATACAGGAGAGGAGGAGCATGGCAAGCGCCGAAACAAGACATTGGACTATTACAGGAACATGAATGCCGTGGAGTTTGCAGACCATTACCGCCGATCTCCTTACTGGAGAAATATGATAGGATTATAGTGTATTAGTGATTGGAGAACAAGGGGGAACCGTGGAAATATGGGCAATGCCTTTGTTGTTTAACCGCCCCCTCGCCAAATGTTTTTTCGACCATCCCCCGATGGAGGATCAAATAAAGCGATGTCGGCATGGAGCGGTAAATAACAGGGAAATGAGATCAATTATCTTTATACCATGAGCCCTCCCGCCACCCCTTTTAACCTTCTCGTTGTCTGCGGGCCGACCGCATCGGGAAAAACCGCACTTGCCGCGGCGCTTGCCGCGGCGCTCGATGGTGAAGTTATCGGCGCTGATTCACGTCAGGTTTATCGCGGCCTCGATATCGGCAGTGGAAAAGATCTGCATGAATATACGGCAGGAAGCATCCGGGTTCCCTATCACCTGATCGACATCGTTGATCCACGGGAAATCTATACCCTCTTTCATTTCCAGCGTGATTTCCGCCGGGTGTTCGGGAAAATCGCCGGCCGCAATCGCCTGCCCGTTCTCTGCGGGGGTACGGGCCTTTACATCGAGGCCGTATTACGCGGCTATGCGGTCCCCCCTGTTCCCGAAGACCGGAAGCTCCGTTTGCAATTGATGAAGAAAAGGCGTGAACATCTTGAAGCGATGCTGCGTGATCTCGACGGGGAGCTTCATCGCCGCACCGACCTGCGTAGCAAGAAGCGCATCGTACGGTCAATTGAAGTGGCGATACATGGTCAGCATGCTTCAGTGAGGTTCCCTCCCTGTTCACCGCTCCCTGCCATCACCCCTCTTATCCTCTGTACCCGGTGGGAACGCGCTTCGCTCCATGAAAGAATCGACCGGCGACTTGCTGAACGGCTCTCGCGTGGAATGGTCGACGAGGTGCTCCGCCTGCGGGAGGCGGGCCTTTCCGATGAGCGGCTGCTCATGCTCGGCATGGAGTATAAATATATCACCCGGCATCTTCGCGGAGAGATCGATGATGCCGCGATGGTCGAGCAGCTTCGTCGCGCGATTCATCAACTTGCCAAAAGGCAGGAGACGTACTTTCGCGGCATGGAGCGGCGGGGAAGCTTTATACACTGGATTGACCGGGCGGAGCTGGCGCGTGCACTCGCTGTTGTTCAGCTCGCCTCATCCGCGGCGCATTCTCCCCTTCCGGTAAACAGGTGAGGCCGCTGCCGCGCAGTAACGCTCGACGATAAGGCGGTCTGCCGGCGTCCAAGCCATCCCGAGGGCCTCTGCCGGAAGCACGAATCTGAGTTCCGCATGCTCGAGCGGTTGCGGTCCCGACGTGGAAGCGATCGTGCAGATAAACGGGATAAGCTCGATTGAAATCCGGGGGTATTCCCAGAAAACCGCCGCCAGCTTTTTTCGGATGGTAATCGCAACACCCAGTTCCTCGTCGATTTCCCGCCGCAGTGCGGAGGCGGGCGTCTCGTCGGGGTGGACTTTTCCACCCGGAAATTCCCACAGACCGCCGTTTGACTGCTGCGGTTTTCTGCGCGCGGCGAGAAACCTCTCGCCGCGTTCGATCACCGCGCAAACGACCTTCCGACGCCGCGACACTTCCTACCGCTCTTTCGAATAATTGAACAGTTCGCCCGGGGCGGGGTAATGGATGTTCTCATACCCCTTGCTGCGCAGTGCATCGCGAAGAGAAAGAGACTGTTCCGGCTCGCCGTGTACCAAAAAAATATGCTTAAGCCGCGAAGGCGGCGTATAGCCGACATAATCGAGAAGATTTCTGCGGTCGGCGTGCGCGCTGAAGGCGTCGACGATTTCCACTTTGCACCGAACCGTATGCTCCTCGCCGAACACCCTTACCAGATGCTGCCCGTCCATAATTTTACGGGCCAGCGTCTCCTTGGCGGCATACCCGACAAACAGCAGCAGATTTTTCGGATTATCAAGATTATTGCGCAGATGGTGAAGAATTCGTCCCCCTTCCGCCATGCCCGATCCGGAGATGATGACATGCGGATACGCAAGCGCGTTGAGCCGCTTCGATCCGTCGACATCGTGAATATAGGTCAGCCGCTTGAAACCGAACGGGTCTTCATGGCCGTCAAGAAAGAGCCGTTTGGTTTCGCGGTCCAGATATTCTGGATAACTTCTGAACACGTCGGTCGCATTGCATGCCATCGGGCTGTCGACAAAAATCGGCATATCGGGGATGCGGTTTTGGTTGAATAATTTGTGGAGCACATAGATGAGAAGTTGCGTCCGCCCCACGGCGAACGACGGGATGATGATCTTGCCGCCGGCGGCTGCGGTTGTTCGGATCGCCGCGGCAACCACTTCTTCGACATGATCATAGGTGTCGTGGAGACGGTTTCCATACGTTGTCTCCATCACCAACAGATCCAGATCGCGCAGCACGTTCGGATCGTGCATCAGCGGTATGCCCGGCCTGCCGATATCGCCGCTCAGACCGAGCTTGTAGGTGCGCCCGTGCTCCTCTATTTCCAGATGGACCCCCGCGCTGCCGAGGATGTGACCGGCATCCCGGAAGACGGCCTCGACCTGCGGTGCAACGGTAAAAGGGCGGTCGTAATCGACCCCGGCGAAAAGCTCAAGGGTCGCCTCGACATCACTGATGCTGTAAATAGGTTCAATTTCGGGCTGACGGCTGCGCCGCTTGATCCTGTTGACCCATTCAAGATCTTTCTCCTGGAGGTAGGCGCTGTCGCGGAGCATGATTTTACACAGGTCAATTGTTGCCGGCGAAGCGTAGATCGATCCGCGGAAACCGTTCTTTACCAGATTGGGAAGGTTTCCGCTGTGGTCGATATGGGCATGGCTCAAGATCACCGAATCGACCGCCCGGGGATCAAAAAGAAACGTGAGATTTTTCCGGTACGATTCTTCCCGTCTTCCCTGAAAGAGGCCGCATTCGAAGAGTATTTTTTTCCCGTTGACCGTTATTAGAATCTGCGACCCGGTAACCGTTTGTGCACCGCCGCAAAACTGAATCTGCATAAATGGATTCCTCCTTTAAAAAAAGTATGGTATAATAATACTTTGCGGTTTGACGATTGTACATATACGATTTCTACCCGGCATTTCGGATTTCATTTTCGATATCCTGGATGACGGATAGGGGCTTGAACGTCATCGCTGCGGGGCGGTATGGCCGGAATTGTTGAACATCACGTTTTCGATACCGATATTTATATCGGCAGAGAGATCAACAATATAACGCTGATGGAACTTATCGGCCGTGGCGCCATGGGCGCCGTCTTCATCGGCTACCAGAAGTCGCTGAAACGTAAAGTGGCGGTCAAACTCTTTCCGAAGCAGGCGGAAAACGCCGGAAATTACCGCATTCACTTCCGTGAAGAAGCGGAAATCGTTGCGGTACTCAACCATCCGAATATCGTGCAGGTCATCGATATGGGGGAAACCTCCGAATTTCTCTTTATTGTCATGCAACTGGTGGCGGGCGAAGACCTGCGCTCCATGATCCACCGCCATCAACTTCACCCGGTTCCCTCGAAACGTCTCATCGACCTTCAGAAAGTGCTCGGCATCATGCTTCCGGTGCTTGATGCGCTCTCCTATGCCCATGAGGAAGGGGTAATTCACCAAGATATAAAACCGGGCAATATACTTATCGAAGAAAGGACGGGTCGTATCTATCTTGCGGATTTCGGCATAGCGCGTTCGGCAATGAATGAGGAGGGCGACGAGCCCGCCATGATCATGGGAACCCCCATGTATATAGCGCCGGAACAGATCTGCGAGGAGCAGAGCGATCCCCGGTCGGACATCTATTCAGCGGGGACCGTTCTTTATGAGGCGATTGCCGGGAAACTTCCCTTCCAGATAACGACCGTTGAGGCGCTTATCAACCTGAAATTGAACAGCCCCGAAACGCTGTATACCATGCCTCCGTCCCGGTGTTGCCGTCGAATCGATACGGAGCTTGAAAAGATCATTCTTAAAGCGATCGCACCGCGTAAAGAGGAGCGATATCAGAACTGCCGCAGTTTCTACCATGGTCTGTCGGCATATTGTAAAAACCGTTTCGGCGGGGAAAGCGTATGAGTGATGAACCTTCTGCCGGCATGCCGCAGAAGACGGCCGAACAGCTTCTCAGACTGTTCAATGTCGTTTTTAACAGCGCCATGCTGTACGGTCCTTCCCATCCGACAACACTTAAGAGCATCGCGCCCTTCTTCGAATCCCTCTCGAAGGCACTTGCCGCCGCCGGAACAATCTCGCTGGTGGTCGACCGGGAGAGTCTTTTTCTTGAAGAGTGTCCGGCCGACAAGGTAATCAACACCCGTCGTCTGCTGCAGCAGTTCGAAAAATCGGGTGTCGTATCGATTACCTTTGAAAAAGGCCTCACGCACAACGACGTCGAGCTGCTTATCCGGTATATGGGCAACAGCAATGCCGTCACTCCCGTCGAACAGCTGCAACAGGTTTTTCAACAGTCGGGGTGCGCCGGAATAAAATTGAATTTTATCCGCTACGGCAAAATCACCACCGACCAGACGGTCATCGGTAAGAACGAGATGGGGGCGGCGGAAGAGCCGATACGCGGAGCGCCCGTTTCCGGTACCGGCGGAAAATCTTTACAACAGCTTGAAGAGGTGCTCTCACTTGCCCGTCTTTTCGAACACCCCGAACAGAGCGCGGCGGCTTTTTCGAAAACGGCGCTCGATCCGGAGCTGACCGATGAAGCCGTGCGCTCGCTTGCCGACTTGCGCAGTTCGATTCATCGGGACAATGCCCCCTCAGTCGACCTGCTGCTCAATGCGATTTACGAATTGAAAGTCGATCTGCAGGAGGCTATTGCGGTGCAAAAGGAGACCGGGAAACTCCTCGCCTCGACCGATTCGCTCAACGATGAAATGGACAGCCTTACCTGCGACGTCATCCTCAAGCTTGTCAGAGAAGAGTACGGAAGCGGCGGTATTGCTCTGCGACGCCTGGCGGAAATCATTCGCAGAATGCTTCCCGACCACAATGAACTCAAGCGACTGCTGCCGAGGCTTAAACCGGCGCTTCTCGAAGCCGGCATGTCGCTTTCCGATTATCTGCAGTTAATCCGTACGCTCAATATCGAATTCGACAGTGAGTCGCTTGCCGGAACCCTCCAGGAAGCCGCGTCGGGTATCGGCGCATCGGTCGAAGAACTGGTTGGCGCCATCCGGTCTCAGCCCGATGATGCGGCACGCCTTCTGGTTATGGCATCGGAAATTCGCAAAGGCACCAAGGGGGATGAGGCACAGCTGTCGTCGATGCTGACCGAGTATATTGAGAAGGTTTCCACCAGCCTTGCCCTCGGATCGCGTGAACTCTCCGGAAGCGGCGGCAGTGTGGTGCTTAAACAGATACTTGAACAGTTGGAAGGCCAGCTTCTTGAAAACCTGAAAAAGTACGGGGTCGAGGAACCGGTGCTCGTAAAAGTGGGCGCGCTGCTCGCTCAGCGCCTCGACACTGTTTTTGATAATGCCGCCGCAAAGTGGATCTCCGACGAACTCGATCACCAACCGCACCTGACGCCGCAGGAGCTTTCCGAACGGATCGTTCGAATGGTGGGTGAACAGTCGCAGCTCGAACGCCTGCACGAGCCGGTCATTGCGGCACTCACCGCTCGTGGATTCGATAAAGAGCAGATGGAAAGTCTGCTGAAAAAACTCGCCGGGAGGATCGCCTCCGGAAAGATGTTCACGCTTCCTCCAGGCATCCTCTCGGCAAACAACATGAAATTTCTTCTCGACCGCGAAATAAAGCAGCACGAGCGATATAAAACGCCGTTTGCATCGATCATGGTGACGCTTGAAGGGTTTTCGTCCGACGGTGCGCTGCGCAGTCTCTCCGATGAGGAGCGCGGAGCGATGCTGCCGAAAATATTTTCTTTAGTTAAGCATTCCCTCCGCGACATCGACCTGGTGGGAAGCCTTGACGCGCCTGATGAAAAGGCTGTTTTTGCCCTTCTTGCCATGACCGACGGGGCCGGTGCGAAGATCGCCCGGGAGCGCATCGTTAAAAAAATCGATGCACTGAAAATGAAAATCGGCGACAACGATATGAAAATGATTATTGCAGCCTCGGCTGCCACCCCGGCTACCGAGGAAAAATACACCATGAAGTCCTACCTGGAACTGGCCCGCCGGAGCCATGCGGAAGCGGTCAAAGCAATCGCCGAACTCCCTCATTGAAAAAAATCTCCGCAAGAAGATCCTCGGCAGCGCAATGTTAGGTTTTTTTTTATTTTAAAGTATTTTTAAAATAACATGCTTCTTCATGCATCAATGGTACGGTTGAAAAACCTCCCGACGAAGAGGCGGTTTTCCCCATCGGGTCAATTCTGCAAGAGAAGTGTTGAATGGCAATACGAAAAATAATTTACAATTCACATTTTCAGATCTCACTGTTCGGGTTGTTTAGCCTTTTGTTTATACTGCAAGGGGTCGATACCGAGAAATATCTGCTGCTGAGTATACCTTTATTAACGGTTGCTTTCTGTTTGATGCTTTTCAGGCCGTCTCTTATCCTTTTCCTTTTTATTTGTACTTTTTACATCGGCGATTCGCTCATTACCAGAAAAATGATCTCCGTTCTTGCCGCCGACATCGCCTTTTTCATCCTCTGCGCGGCTTTTTTCTCAAAACTTTTTACGAAAGGCGACCTTTCGTTTCGTTTATCCGATACAAAATGGAAAGCGGCCGTTACGCTGCTTATCTTTTTTATCGTATCGGCCTTTTCCGTCCTTCTGAACGTTCAAAAAAAAGAGGGCATCGATATTCTTATTTCCTTATGGTATATGTTCAATTTACTCCAGATCTTTGCCGTCTTCCTGATTTTTTCACATGAGAAAATTGCCGCCTCAAGGGAACAGTACATCAATCTTGTATTGCTGCTCTCGGTAATCGAAGGAGCGGCTGCATTGCTGCAATATTTTCAAACAGGGGATAACAGCATCAACACCCTTAGAACGATCACGGGGACATTTTCAACCCACCATGCCATCCTGGGAAGTATGATGGTTTTTCCCCTTGCCTTGTGCATCTACCGTTCGACCGCAAGCAGGCACCTGTTGGGTAAAATCTTTTATCTGTCGGGGGGGGTGCTGTCATTTTATATCGTTGTGATTTCGGGTTCCAGGAGCTCGATCGTCGGAATTATTGCGTCAATCGTCATCTGGCTGTTCTTCGGCTTCAGCGTAACCAAGAAATATCTCATATCGATCATGGTTGTCGGTGTCGTGGCGACGGTGCTTTTTCTGTTCAGTCCGCTTCGTAGGCTGGTAATCGATACCATTAAAAACAGCGAAACCAGCATGCTGGATATAAGTTCCTATCAACGATTGATTATATGGAAAGAAGCGTTCCATCAATTCGCCGAAGCTTCGCCTCTCAACAAATTATTCGGAATAGGGATCGGAAATTATTACACCATGACATACTCTTTTCAAATGATAGAGGGCTTCAACTGGGTTTCGGGGGCGCACAATAACTATATTCATGTGCTTATCGAGACGGGAATCGTCGGATTTTTCGTTTTCATCTTCTTTTTCGGATTCATTCTCGCCGCCCTCTGGCGGCGTTCAACAAACGACCGGTTGTGCCGGGTCCTCTTCTATGCGACCCTGGCGTTCTGCTTCAGCGGGTTGACACAGGAAACATTCTGGTTCCAACCCGCCTTTTGCAGGTTCTGGATGGTTTACACCACATTCCTCGGAATCTGTTTAAGTGATCACGGGCGTACTACGTCTTTAGGGGACCTCTAAAAATTCATTTCTTATTGCGGCCGGCTGCGAAATCCGCATACATCGTTGCACTCGGCGGCCATATTTTCGATAATATGGCCTTCTCATGCGCCTCGTCTGCGACTTTCTCGCTCGGCCTTATTATAAAACTGAATATTTAGAGGTCCCCTTTAACGGCTTATGAATAATTCGGGCGATTAAAGGGGGCTATTTAAGCTCTTCAAGAATCGATCGAAAGACACTGGAATTTTTAACATGGATCCGGAAATATTCCTGTACCAGGAGAAAAAAGAAGAGTGCGGCCATATAAGATGAGATGATTATTGCCATGAGCGGTATTCGTTTCGGCTTCGACTTGTATTCAGGCACCATCGGTTCGTCAAGGATAATAAGAGGAGACACATCTTTCGACTCCTGCAGTCGCGCCTGTTCAAATTCCTTTGTAAGAAGAAGGATCAGCTTTTGCTGTATTTCGAGATCCCTGAACAGATTTACGTACTCGGGAAGAAGATCGGTGGCGCGTTCCAGACTCGGGAGAACCTCGTTGTCGAAACCCGATTCGAATTTGACAAGGCGATCCTTCACTGCTCGTGCACTTGATTTAAGATCAAGTATTTCCGGCGTACTTATACTAAAATCACTTTCCAGCGCCTTTATCCTGATGTCATTGAGTACCTCTTCGGATTTCAGGTCTGCATATGCACCTAGCGACAACTTCAATTGTTCGGGGATATCGTATGCCTTATTCTCCATCTGAAAATTTTTGAATGCCCTCTGAAGGCTATCAAGCTTTGTCTTATTTTCCGATAACTGACGCTCGACAAACAGCCTGTTCCGGCTCGCCCGGTCTATACTTATGGTTTTAACGGTTGAATCAACAAGATAAAAGGTATATTCCGCCATCAATCGGGCAGTATCGGGTGATGTATGATAGCTTACAATGGTAAAAGAGAGTATTTTGGAGTAGGCGAACCCCCCCTTTTCGTTGGATTCGAGAAACAACGTCTTTGCCAGTATTTTCAGTGCCCGTTCAAATTTATTCTTTTTATCATCGAGCTTGTAATTACGGTATAAATTAAATTTGTCGATCACCTGAGCCCGAAGTTGTCTACTGCCGAATATTGTTTCGATCTGTTCCGACATTACATTGTTCGAAAAGAGCAACGGCGTTGAAAAATCAAGAATGCCTGAAATACCTAAAGCATTTTCATTGTTTACCGGAGGAAGAAATACCGCCTCGGAACGGTACTGTTTTTTAACGAGAACAAACGCATATACCGCCGACAGAACAATAATAACAGCAAGGTGAATCAGAACAGTGACCCTTCGTTTGAGCAAAATCACTATATATGGAGAAAAATCAAGCTGTTTAGAGGTCACACATCCTCTCGCTTTCCCGTCTGACTTTCAGGGATTTCGGGTAACCTGATGAAAATAACATTTACAAAGCCATTTATCCATTTTTTTCGTAACGAGATGGTGCGCTGAAAATCGAAATGACCCGGTTTTTCGCGGTGATGGGAAAAAATTCATCATGATGTTTCAGCCGCATCTCCCACATTGCCCGGCATCTTTCATTTAATTACGGATTTCCTCTCCTATTGTGCAATTCGGTACCATCGTCCCTCTTTCTTCAGGAACCTCTCGGCAGCCAGCGTTTCGAGGACAGGAGTAACGGTTGCCACATCCCTTCTCAACGTTCGTGCAATTGTTCCGGCACTGCACGATTTCATTTCGAGCAACAGTTTCACTACCGCTCCCCGCACCTGCCGTCGCGATCCGACAAAGGGGGTCTGTTTTTTATAACCGGTACTCCTTCGTGACAGATTACCAACTTTTTTTTTCAACATGCTCCCGTAATCCATCAAGGCGGAATACCATTTCCGCGGATTGCGGCGGTCAAGCGTCGCCTCGGCAAAGGGGAGGATCGCGACATCTTCGATGACCGGCCGGTTATTAAAGAAGTGGTAAATGAATGCCGTGCGGATATTCGTTTCAATAAAAAGCGTCGGTCGATTATAGGCAAACGCCGCAATCGATGAGGCGGTAGCCGGCCCGATGCCGGGCAGCATACGGAGCACCTCGGGGTCGTCCGGCACTTTGTCGTCATGATCGCGCCGGATAATCTTTGCCGCCTCCCGCAACGCAATCGCCCGGCGGTTGTACCCGAGACCCCGCCACTGTGCGAGCACGGCATCGAGCGGAGAGGCGGCAAGCGCAGCAATATCGGGGAACCGTCCAATAAAGGAAACAAATTTATCGATTACCCGGTCGACCTGCGTTTGCTGGAGCATTACCTCTGAAACGAGCACATGGTAGGGATTATACCCGCTTCGCCAGGGAAGTATGCGGCCATAACGTTCGTAGTAACGGTAGACCTGTAAGCGGAATTTACGGATTTCTTCGGGTCGGAGAATTGCCATAATGTATGAATACGGACGACGAGGGGCTGGCTTCGCCGCTTCCTTACCATCGTTCGGTGGTTGAAAGGTTCGTGCTTCCGGAGTCCTCCCCATGATTGAACCGGGCCGCACACCAGAGGGCCAGCCCGGTTTATTCGAACCCCATCCTTTTTTATCATGCCTCATCGATTGATTTATAAAGCGGTTTGAATACCAACCGAAAAGACTTTGACTCGTTTCAGCCAAACTTTAAAACAGATCCGAAATTATGGATCTTGGCACTTCAGGATTTTTTTGAGTTGTCAATTTGTCAATTATGTCTGGTTCAGATAAGTTCATCTCCCCAGAGCTGCTCCAGGAACACTCTCCACGGAAGTATTTCAATATTGTCCTCAATAGTACGTGGAGCGTCATCCATCGAAACGATTATTGATTTTGCAGGAGAAAACTCTTCCCTGAATGCCCGCATTCCGCTCAGGTGACGAGGCCGGATCTGTTGTGAGGATTTCACCTCGACCGCAACTTCATGGCTGCCGAGAATAAAATCCACTTCAAAACCCGAAGAGGTCCTCCAATAGGTTATCGGGTAAAATTTTTCGGAGTATGCCGCGTGCGCCAGAATTTCAAGATAGATGAAGTGTTCGAATGCCCTGCCGAACAGTTCTGAGCCTTCCTGAACGGCTCCACGGCGGGTGAGATATCCCACGATACCGATATCAAAGAAATAGAACTTCGGCGCCTGTATAATTCGCCGTTTGGAGCGAATCCGGTAAGGAACAACCTGTGTACCGATAAGGGTATCTTCAAGTATCCGGTAATACTCTTTTACCGTCGGAGCGCTGACACCGCAATCGGCGGCGATATTGGTGTAATTAAGCAGTTCGCCGTTGCCGAGTGCCGCCACTTCAAGGAATCTGCCGAATGCGGGGATATTTCTGGTGATTGATTCCGCGGTTATCTCCTGCTGCAGATAGTCACCAACATACGACTGCAGAAGCCGCAGCGGGGAGGCTGACTGGTAATGGCGCGGAAGAAGGCCATAGTTAAGTGCACGGATAATATCAAAATTATCGATTTCAGGAAACACAAGCGGGAACAGTTCGTAACGGACGGCTCGCCCGCCAAGCAGGTTTGCAGGGGTCCGCTTGAGTTTTCGCGCACTCGATCCGCAGAGAACAAACCGGATCCGACGGTTTTCGATCAACCAGTGAACCTCATCAAGCAGTGCCGGAAGTTTCTGGATCTCATCAATTATCACGGGAAATTTCCGGCTTTCTCCGTTTATGTCAGATGCGATGAGTTCTTCCCGTATTTGTCCGGGATGCAGCAGCAGCTTATGGTACACCTCCGAAAGCAGCAGATCATAATAACGTGCTCCGGGAAATAACTGTTTCAACAGCGTAGTCTTGCCTGTCTGGCGCGAACCCCACAAAAAACAGGAATTTGAACCTGTTAATGGCAATTTTGTAATTCTATTATACATGTATATATAAAATATAGTTTTATTTTGTCACCATTTCAAGCTCGTTTCAGCCAAACTTTCAACTGAAAATCCTGCCGAAATGTGACACTCGTCACAGATAATCATGCAGTCCTGATATATCTTCCGGCGGAGAGCATCTCAGTTATGGGGATCGAAAATTTTTTTCCGACGGAGAGCATCTCAGTTATGGGGATCGAAAATTTTTTTCCGGCGGAGAGCATCTCAGTTGTAGGGGTCGAAAATTTTTTTCTCGCTGAGAGCATCTCAGTTGTGGGGATCGAAAATTTTTTTCCGACGGAGAGCATCTCAGTTGTGGGGATCGAAAATTTTTTTCCGGCGGAGAGCATCTCAGTTGTGGGGATCGAAAAATTTTTTCCGGCGGAGAGCATCTCAGTTGTGGGGAT
>JAFGNB010000118.1 GCA_016927235.1 Chitinispirillaceae bacterium | reverse complement strand
GCGGCGTATTCAGGTCGAACATGAGCGGGAAGCGGTGCGGCAGAAACTCCGTGCCGCGGAGGCGGGCGTTTTTTCCACTATCCGGGCTTCACACGCCAACCTCTATGCCATCGGCAGGGAAATGGCGATTACCCGGGAAAACTATGCACTGCTGAAGCATATGGAATCAATACTTCTGGCGAAATACGCCACCGCAACCGCGACACAGGTGTCCGTCCTCAAGATCCAGGTTGAGATGGCAATTTTAAAGGATGTGCTCGCCGAACTCGAGGCCGAAGCGTCAAAAACACGATCGACGCTCGCCAGACTGCTTGACCTCAAAGGGTCGATGGATTCTATCCCCTTTCCCCCGTCGCTTCCGCGATTAAGCGTACCGGTCGATACTGCCGGCACACTTGCAGGCGCCGATTCACTCAATCCGGGACTCAACGAAAGCGATGCCGATGTCAAGGCTGCCCGTGCCGGAGTTGCGCTCGCACGTCGCTCGTTCGCTCCGGACTTCATGCTCATGACCGACTATATCATCACCGGTCACTCTTCTTCATCAATGGCGTCCCCGGAGGAAAACGGAAAAGACCCCTGGATTATCGGCGGTTCCATAACGCTGCCGCTGTGGATCGGGAGCAAGACCGCAGCGCTCGGCAAGGCACGCGCCATTGAATCGATGCAGGATGCGCTTTTCGTGAACCGGAAAAATATGCTTGACGAAAAGGTGTTGCACCTAGCCGAAGGGTATAATGATGCGCAGCGCCGTATTGCGCTTTATGAAAAGACGCTGATCCCCAAAGCACGTCAGACGCTTGAACTGGCCAATGAATCATACATTAACTCCGCGTCGACAATAGTGGATTTCCTGGATGCCCAACGGGTCCTTTTGAAACTTGAAATAGCTCTGGTCAGGCAGTATGCACGACGCGAGACCGTCGCGGGCGCTATTGACGAACTGCTGGGAGGAGATTTGACAAGATCGGAAATAGGCACCGAATGGAGGCAATCGAAATGAAACTGCGTTTCAGCGGAGCCGATAAGGCAGTGCGGATAACGGCGGCGGTGATCGTCCTAGGATTCGTATTCTGGACGGGCACCCTTTTCAACGGGGGAAACAGCGATACAAAAGCGCTTGCCGCAGAACAGGGCGGAAAGGAAGAACCGACTCACATCTGGACCTGTTCGATGCACCCGCAGATCAGAATGCCGAAACCGGGGAAATGCCCCCTTTGTTTTATGGATCTCATTCCTCTAACTACGGATAAGGGCTTGGATGATGCAACGGGGCCCGTTAGGTTGACCATGACGGAGAACGCGAAGATACTGGCGGGTATCGCCACGGCTCCCGCGGTGCGGCGCGGATTGACAGCAGATATACGGCTGACCGGAAAAATCGCGCTCGATGAGACGCGTGTGGAAATGATTACCGCCCGGGTGAGCGGCAGGATCGACCGGCTCTTTGTGGATTATACGGGTGTCCCGGTGAAAAAAGGCGACCACCTGGCGAGTATTTACAGTCCGGAACTCGTGTCGCTGCAAAAGGAGCTCCTGGTGGCGGCGCGTGCGGCAGCGGCGTCGGCCGTACGGGATACCGCAGAAATGGTTCACGCAAGTATTTCACGCACATTCGATGCGGCGAAGGAAAAGCTTCGCCTGCTCGGCTTTTCTGAAAACGATCTGGAAAGCGTCCTCCAACGCGGAACGACCAGCGATCACATGACGATACGCACCGGCCAAGAGGGTATCGTCCTGAAAAAACTGGTCGAAGAGGGCGGTTACGTTCAAACCGGCATGCCTCTTTTTCACATCGCCGACCTCCGCAAGCTGTGGCTGCTGCTTGACGCCTATGAATCGGACCTCATGTGGCTGCGACTCGGCCAGAAGGTGAAGTTTTCGGTTGAAGCCTACCCGGGTGAGAGCTTCGACGGCTCGATATCGTTTATCGACCCCGTCGTCGATCCCATGACGCGGACGGTGAAGGTCAGGGTCATCGTCGGCAACAGTGACGGCCGGCTCAAACCGGATATGTTCGTCAAGGTGCGAGTCAAGGCGTCGCTGTCAAAATCGGGCGCGGTAAAAAACAATGCATTACGCGGGAAATGGCTTTGCCCCATGCATCCACAAATTGTCAAGGACAAAACGGGGACCTGCGACATCTGCGGTATGCGGCTGGTACAGGCCCAGGAGCTGGGGTATGTGACCTCCGGTTTCGAGGATATCAATCCGCTGGTGATTCCGGCGACCGCTCCGTTGTATACAGGGAAACGTTCACTTGTTTATATAGCGGTTCCTGACGCCGCACAACCGACCTACGAAGCACGGACAGTGGAACTCGGCCCTCGGGTTGGGGCTTACTATATTGTTAAATCAGGCATTGCGGAAGGGGAGCGGGTCGTTGTCAACGGCAGCTTTAAAATAGACGGTGAATTGCAGATACGGGCCAGGCCGAGCATGATGGACCCGGATGCGGGGAAATAAAGGAAACCTATGGAAAAAAATAACATTGACAAGGTGGCCGATGGATCTTTACGGTATGGAGCACAGCCATGATTCAGAGGCCAGTGACCCCTGTCGACAAGCTGATCCGGTTCTTTCTTGACAATAAACTGGTAACGGCACTTTTACTGGCTGCCGTCATTTTCTGGGGCATTATAGTCGCTCCGTTCGAATGGGAAGTCGGCGGATTACCGCGCGACCCCGTACCCGTCGATGCGATTCCCGATATCGGTGAAAACCAGCAGATTGTTTTCACCCGCTGGATGGGACGAAGTCCTCAGGACATCGAGGACCAGATCACCTACCCCCTGACCGTATCCCTTCTCGGCATACCCGGTGTCAGGACGGTCCGCAGTTTCTCGATGTTCGGTTTTTCGAGCATCTACGTGATATTCAAGGAAAATGTGGAATTTTACTGGTCGCGCAGCAGGATACTTGAAAAGATCGCATCGCTGCCGCCGGGAACGATTCCCGAGGGAGTCCGGCCGACCATGGGCCCGGACGCGACGGCACTCGGCCAGGTATTCTGGTATACACTCGAAGGTCGTGACCGCAACGGCAATCCGACGGGCGGGTGGGATCTTGAAGAGCTGCGGAGTGTTCAAGATTTCCATGTTCGCTACGGACTCATGTCCGCCGACGGCGTTGCGGAAGTCGCCTCCATCGGCGGTTTTGTCAAGGAGTACCAGATCGATGTCGACCCCGCAGCCATGCGGGTGCATAACGTTACGCTGGAACAGGTGGTCATGGCGGCGAAACAATCGAATCTTGACGTGGGAGCTCGCACCATCGAAATAAACAGCGTTGAATATGTCATTCGCGGCATCGGTTTCGTCAAAAGCGTCGCCGATCTCGAAAAAGCGGTGGTGCGTGTGGAAAACAATATACCAATTACCATCGGCAACATCGCGAAAGTCCATCTCGGTCCGGCGCTTCGGCGCGGAGTGCTCGACAAGGGGGGGACGGAGGCTGTGGGGGGCGTCGTGGTTACCCGCTACGGTGAAAACCCCCTGGCGGTCATCGGCAACGTGAAGAAAAAAATCGCCGAGATCGCCCCCGGCCTGCCTGAAAAGCGGCTTGCCGACGGGGCAGTGTCGAAAATCACGATCGTACCGTTCTACGACCGGACCGGCCTCATCCGTGAAACCCTGGGAACATTGAATTCAGCGATATACCTTGAAATACTCATCACGATACTCGTCATTCTTATCATGCTTAACAACCTTGGAAGCTCGTTCATCATTTCGATGGTGCTTCCGGTGGCGGTGCTCATGAGCTTCATCGGAATGAAGCTCGGCGGTGTGGATGCCAACATCGTATCGCTCTCGGGAATAGCCATCGCCATTGGAACGGTTGTCGACATGGGAATCGTTCTCAGCGAAAATGTTCTGAAACGCCTTCATGAAGCGGATGAATCGGACGATAAAAAAGAGGTGGTGTTCCGTGCGGCGTCGGAAGTCGGTAGTGCGATACTGACGGCGGTCCTCACCACGGTGGTAAGCTTTCTCCCCGTGTTCACCATGCAGGCAGCCGAGGGAAAACTCTTCAAGCCGCTCGCCTACACTAAAACCTTCGCCCTGATCGCCTCAATCATTCTCGCGTTGACAATACTGCCGTCGGTGCTGCACGTCGTGTTCGGCCGAACGAAAAAGGAGCATGGCGGAATGTATTATTTCGCCGTCCCCGCGATCTTCATTCTGGGCGGTATTGTCGTAATGGTCAAGATTGCCTGGTGGATCGGATTGATCATCGTCACTCTCGGCCTGAGAACTCTGGCGGCCAAATATCTGCCGAAGCAATGGCATGTCCGTATACCGCTGTTTGTCAACAGTGTCGTCGTTGCGGTCGTCGGTCTCCTGCTGACCACAGATTGGATGCCCCTTGGAGCACAGAAATCGCTGTTTTCCAACCTGCTTTTTATAATTGCCTGTGTTGGCGGGCTGATGCTGCTTTTTTCGGCTTTCATCAAGGTCTATTCACGGTTACTGGCGTATTTTCTCGCTTATAAGAGCCATTTCCTCATTCCGGTAAGCGCGATAGTCGTATTGGGAATGGTCATCTGGATGGGATTTCGAAAGGTATTCTTTTTCCTGCCGGATGCGATTCACCGGTTTCCGCCGATCGCTGCGGCGGCGGGTGCATTTCCCGGCCTGGGCAAGGAATTCATGCCGCCGCTTGACGAAGGGTCATATCTGTTCATGCCGACGACCATGACCCACGCCTCCATCGGCGAAGTGCACGACATTCTGCGGAAACAGGATAGGGCGATTACCGCCATTCCCGAAGTCGAAAGCGCCGTCGGGAAACTCGGGCGTGTGGAGAGCCCGCTCGATCCCGCGCCGATCTCGATGATCGAGACGATCATCAATATAAAATCGGAATACATGACCAATGAACAGGGGAAGCGGCTGCAATTTAAATATGACCGTAATAAAAAGGGATTTTTCAGAGACGGTGACGGAAACCTTATCCCCGATCCCCATGGACGACCGTACCGCCAGTGGCGCGACACCATCCGGAAGGCGGATGACATCTGGAATGAAATCGTCAGCGTGGCTCAGATCCCCGGAGTCACCGCCGCACCGAAACTGCAGCCGATCGCTGCCAGAATCGTCATGCTGCAGAGCGGTATGCGCGCACCGATGGGTATCAAAGTACGCGGACCGGATCTTTCGACCATCGAGCGGTTCGGGATGCGGCTTGAGAAATATCTCAAAGAGGTACCGACCATCGAAGCTGCCGCGGTTTTCGCAGACCGTATTGTCGGCAAACCGTATCTGGAAATCGAGATCGACCGTGATGCGATCGCCCGCTACGGCATCTCCATACGTCAGGTTCAGACGATCATTGAGGTAGCTCTGGGGGGAATGGGCCAAACCACTACCGTGGAAGGCCGGGAGCGGTACACCGTCCGGGTGAGATATCCGAGTGAGCTGCGGGGGCTGGGTGCCGGTGTTGACGACATCAAACGGATTCTCGTCACCGCGCACGGCGGGGCCCAGATTCCCCTGGCGCAATTGGCGCGTATCGTGTACCGACGCGGACCCCAGGTTATAAAAAGCGAAGACACCTTTCTGACCGGCTATGTACTCTTCGATATGAAACCGGGAAACGCCGAAGTGGATGTGGTCAAGGAATCGCAACGCTATCTGAAAAGCAAAATCGATTCGGGCGAACTTATCGTTCCCAATGGGGTCGGCTATGTCTTTGCGGGGAGCTACGAAAATCAGGTGCGTTCGGAAAAACGGCTCGCCCTGATTCTGCCCATCGCTCTTTTCCTCATTTTCCTTATACTTTACTTTCAGTTTAAAAAAGTGCCGACGACCCTGCTGGTCTTTGCCGGAATCCTGGTCGCCTGGTCCGGCGGTTTTATTCTGATCTGGCTTTACGGACAAGGCTGGTTCCTGAATCTCCCCCTTGTCGGCGAAGCGGTCAGAGAATTATTCCGGATTCACCCTATCAATCTGAGTGTTGCGATATGGGTGGGTTTTCTCGCGCTGTTCGGCATAGCATCCGATAACGGCGTGGTGATCTGCACGTACCTCGATCAGCAATTCGGAGAACAAAAACCCGCAACACTGCAGGATATCAGGAAAATTATCGTTGAAGCCGCGCAGCGACGCGTTCGCCCGGCATTGATGACATCGGCGACAACCATTCTGGCGCTGATGCCGATTCTCACCTCCACCGGCCGTGGAGCCGATGTCATGGTTCCCATGGCGATTCCGACATTCGGCGGAATGATGATTCAGCTGGCAACGATACTCCTTGCTCCGATACTTTACAGTGCAATGAAAGAGCGGGAGTTGCGCTCAGTGAAATAGCTCCAACCGGATGATATTATTCTCACGTTTATTATTTTTAAGAAAAGCGATTATCGGAACTGCGAATCAATCGTCCGCCGGACGCATAAATGGCCTGAAAAAAAGCCGGGATCCGGTTTATCGAATGATAGCTTGATCACGATTACATCGGAAGGGCGTTTCTGATTCCCGGCCTCAATCCGGCCGCATGCTTTCACCCGAAAACCAAGGGGTAATCAATTACCGTGGTGGAGAATTGCACTATTCACGGATACCGGACGGCCGAACGCGCGATCGCCTGATCATTAAAAACATTTGCCGGTTTTTTTCCTGACGCAGTCTCCCTCGCAGCACTTATAACAGATTTCATTCGGCAGTTCTTCTTTTTCGAAAAAGAGCCGTATGTTTTCGAGTGTCGTTTGCGCGATGTTGGTCATTGCTTCACGGGTGAAAAAGCCCTGATGTGAAGTTATCAGGACGTTAGGAAAAGTCAGCAGGCGTGCGAGGATATCGTCATCGATCGACGACGATGAAAAATCCTCGAAGAAATAGTCGGTTTCCTCCTCGTAGACATCAAGTCCGGCGGCGCCGATTTTACCCTTTTTCAGTTTCGTTATCAAATCCTTTGTATTGATCAGTTTCCCCCGCCCGGTATTGATGATCATGACGCCGTCCTTCATTTTATCCATGCTGTTGGAATTGATCATATGAATATTGTCGGGTGTGAGCGGACAATGAAGCGTGATGATGTCAGATTCCCTGTACAGCGTGTCGAGATCCGTATATCGTAAATTGCTGCCTGCGGCAAATTCTTCATTCGGGTATATGTCGTAGGCGAGTATATTCATGCCGAAGCCTTGTAGAATCTCAATAATGGCCTGCCCGATTTTACCGGTCCCTATTACTCCCGCCGTTTTACCGAACATATCGAACCCGATGAAGCCGTTTATGGAAAAGTTGTTGTCCCGTACCCGGTAATACGCACGATGCGTTTTGCGATTGAGCGACAACATAAGGGCGACCGCATGTTCGGCAACCGCCCTTGGCGAATAGGCGGGGACGCGCACGACATGCAGCTTTTTATAAACGGCCTTCAGGTCAATGTTATTGTAGCCTGCCGACCGAAGCGCTATGAGTCGCACCCCGTTCCGGTAAAGACGCTCGACAATCGCCTCATCGAGACGGTCATTGACGAAAACGCATACTGCGTCGGCGCCGTCAGTAAGCGAAACCGTCTCCCCGGTGAGATGATTTTCGAGCCAGGTGATGTCGAAATCGTAGCGGCTGTTCAACCGCTCGAAAAAGTCGCGATCATAGGGCTTCGTGTCGAAAAAAAGTATCTTTACCCTCACGTTCGTCATCAGCTTTCATTGATAAAAACCGTCCGGAACTGCTCGATCATTTTCAGATTTTCCTAAATGGTATCAACAGAACGATTGTCCCGAAGATCATTTCAACTTCACTCGTTTCCCATCAATACTCCTCCGCATGTCGCCATTCGGCGTTTTCGATCCATTCGCCGGGGTGCCGCTGGAATTCCATGAGGGAAGTGATAAGGCGCGCGTGCGATTTCTCCTGATCGATGATGGATTCGAGGACGGCTCGCTGTGATTCATCGGATACTTCGTTGCCGTTTAACGCCTCCGTATAGAACCGGATGCTTTTATTTTCGAATTCAAGCGCCTTTTCGTAAGCATCATCATGGTTGATCGCGGGCACTCCGGCGGTCTTGAAATGTTCGGAAAGAATTTCAAACGCCTTTGCCGCATGTTTTGAAATTCCCGAGTTTTCGACGGGCGGAAGAGCACTCCCCTTTTCCCATGATTCGAAAATTTCACAATGTCTTTTTTCCTCCCTCGCAAGGTAGCGAAAAAGGCCTGCAATCTCCCTTACCCGAGTCGCATCGGCGAGTTTGTTGTAGTGATCGAAACCCTGACGCTCGATCTCTTTGGCAAAACTCAGAAAAATCATAAATCCATCCTTTTCATGAATAGGAAGACTTTCCCACTCTATATTTGAATACGTTTATAAAATAACAAAAACCATGCCTGTACCTTCTTATAAATGATTGTGAATTTATGCCGGTGGCAGGTGATTGATTCCGGTAATCTGTTTCTTGTTTTTACGATTAGGATTCCTAAAAATAAGAATTCGCAGCGGTGTGGATATTGGAAATGGGGCCATTCTTAGAGGGGGAGGCATATATCCTATCCGTTATCCTGATATCAGATTGTCTTTCCGATGCTGCAAACACCCCCCTCGCGATACTCTTTTCAATTGGTAATTTGCGGCACGATTATTGCTTTTTCTTCGGATAAACCGAATAAACTCATACTTCAGTGCGGTTACATCGAATCCGGAGGCGCACCCGAAGTATGTCCCGTTTTCCCATGTCACGGAGCGACGTTCGACGGAAGCGAAGGTCTGATCAGCGGACCCGCAAAAAACGGGCTTATAAGATATCCCGCCATACTTGAGGGAACGGTCGTCACGATTGAGATATGAGGGAAGACATGAATCTGTTCTTCGTGTGAAGGAACCAGAAGCGGTAAAACCATAAATAGTCCATAACCGGAGACAGGGTATGTTCAATGCAAAAAGTAAATCGCACTCACAGATTATTGAATGTGAGGCGAATGAATGTTCATTTAATCAAAAAGGCAGGTGTCGTGCGCTCGGAATAAATGTGGGCGGGCCGGAACCCCTCTGCGACACGTTCATCAATGAGGATTTAAAGGGCGGCATCCTCAATGCAGCGACGAAAGTGGGCGCCTGCAAGGTAAAATCGTGCGTACATAACAGGCTGCTGCAGTGCACGGCCCCGGGGATCAGGGTAATTTTTGAAAACAATCGGGCGCTATGCGTTACCTACCAGTTATAGATGCCGACCTGGCGGGACGGCTCATCTTTACCTCTGCGTGCATCTGCGTTGCGCTTTTCGCCGGTATCGTAACTGCGATCATGGTGCTGCTGCAAAGAGGATGAAAGCGGAAGCGGCAGTATCAAACAGGGGTGTCGACCTGAAATCCTTCAGCGACGATTTCTACCGGCGCGTCTGTTCCGCGAAACCTCAGCCGGTACTCGACACCATCAGAAGAATAAAAACGCGCGGCATACGGATGGAGATAACGACGCTCCTTATTCCAGAACAGAATGACATTTACGATGAAATCTCCGGGATCACGGATTTTATCACCTCGGCCGATCCTGAAATATCCTGGCACATCAGCCGTTTTTTTCCCGCTTTTTCGATGAAGGACGCTGAACCGGGCCTGATCGACCTCTTATATCGCGCAAAGGAGATCGGACTGCAAAAAGGTCTTAAGAACATTTACCTGGGTAATACTCAGCAACGACACTTTCCCATTTTTACGATTGAAGGAGAACGGCGTACATGTCGACCGGCGCGCAGATAAAAAAGATACACGTACTGAAAAGCGACCTTCACCTCGCCGATAAGGATTACCGCTCGCTGCTGGCCGCTTACCGGCGACTCAGCGACGGTCCCGTCGGGTCCTCCAAAGAACTGTCGATACAACAGGCATCAGCCGTCATCAAAACACTGGAGCACCTGATCGATGCAACGCCGGAAGTGCGCTCCCGCGTCTATGCCGGCGACCGGCAGATCAGTATGCTCTTCGCGCTATGGCGTCTGATAACGGTTGCACGGGAAAGCGAAGGTATCAGGAAAACGCTTCAATCGTTTCTTGAACGCCATTTTCATGTGCGCGACATCGATCATCTTCCCAAAGGAAAAGTGCCTAAAATAGTTTCGGCGCTCAAGGCAATAGTACGGCAGCAGGAAAGAGCAGGTAGTGACGTTTGACGGGAATTGATGGCGCGTGGAGTCAAGGTTTATGTTTAGCCTTTGCATCGCGGCATATCCTCCTTTTTTTCTAAAATGGTTGTTGGCATTCTGTTAGTCGCATCTAAAATTATGCTTCCCCCTTCCGCAAAAACGATATTTAAATGCCTTCAGTGACCTGAGAATTTCGAGAAAAACCGGCGAACCAATCACTCCCCTTATCCCCAGGGAGGCGACCATTGAATAATGCAAACCCGGCCAGGCAGTCGGGAATCGAGGCGGTCGGCCCGCTGCCGTGGGGCAGTCATTTTTGTCAATTTTACGATACGACCGAAGATCTGATCGATACGCTCGTGCCCTATTTCCGCGCGGGACTCGAAGCCAATGAATTCTGCATGTGGGTGACCTCCGAACCGCTCGAGGCCGACGCGGCGCGAGACGCGCTGGCTGCGGGCATGCCCGATCTCGACCAACGGATCGCGCAGGGCCGGATCGAGATCCTCGATTACAGCGAATGGTATACGAAATCCGGCGCTTTTCGCGCCGATGAGGTCATGCAGGGCTGGAGAGACAAGCTCGATTCGGCGCTTGCGAAAGGGTTTGATGGACTCCGGCTCACCGGGAACACCTTCTGGCTCGAAAAAAACGTGTGGGCCGACTTCACGAAATACGAGGAAACGGTCAACACGGCGCTGGCGGGAGCGAACATCATCGCCCTGTGCACCTATTCCCTCCGCAAATGCGGCGCGCTTGAGATCGCCGAGGTGATCGCCAATCATGAATTTGCACTTATCAAACATTCGGGCGAATGGCAGATCATCAAGAGCGTTCATCAACGGAAGATGGAGCAATCGCTGCGGGAGAGCGAGGAGCGTTACCGGTCGCTCTATTCGGCGATGGGCGAGGGCATGGCGCTGCATGAAATTGTCCGCGACGACGAAGGAAGGGCGATGGACTACCGCATCATCGACGTAAACCCCGCCTTTGAACGGATCACCGGCATCGGCCGTGAAACGGCGGTGAATGCCCTCGCATCCCGGCTTTACGGCGCCGGGGAGCCGCCCTATCTCGACATTTATTCCAGGGTCGCGGAAACCGGAACGTCCGAATCGTTTGAAACGAATTTCTCGCCCATGACAAAGAGTTTCCGCATAGCGGTTTTTTCGTCGGCAAAGGGCCGGTTCGCCACGGTATTCGAGGATATCACCGACCGTAAGCGCAACGAGGCAGGGCTTAAAAGAGCGCATGACGAACTTGAAAGTCGTGTCATGGAACGCACCGCGGAGCTGCAAAAGACATCGGAGCTTCTCTCCGCCGAGCGCCAGAGGCTGTTTGACGTTCTAGAGACCCTGCCGGTCATGACATGTCTTTTGACCCCTGACTATCACGTCACCTGGGCCAACCGCAGCTTCCGCGAAAAGTTCGGGGAATCCGGCGGCAGGTGCTGCTACGAATACTGCTTCGGGAAGTCAAAACCGTGCGAATTTTGCGAGACCTACACGGTGATCTCCACGGGAAAGCCGCATCACTGGGAGGTGAGGTCCCCGGACGGCGGCGTCATCGACGCATATGATTTCCCGTTCAGGGACGTTGACGGCTCGCAGCTCATTCTCGAAATGGATATCGATGTTACGGAACAGAAACGTCTGTCTGAGCGGCTGCATTCGGCGTCCCTTTACTCGCGCAGCCTGATCGAGGCCAGCCTCGACCCGCTCGTTACCATCAGCCCTGAAGGAAAGATCACGGATGTCAACGAGGCCACGGTCGCGGCGACGGGGGTTGACAGGGAACGGCTTATCGACACCGACTTTTCGGATTATTTCACGGAGCCGGAAAAGGCGCGTGAAGGGTACCGCCGGGTGTTCGACAAAAGGTTCGTCACCGATTACCCGCTCACCATCCGCCACAAGGACGGACGGCTCACCGACGTGCTGTACAACGCGTCGGTTTACAAGGACCCCCACGGCGGCGTGATCGGAGTTTTCGCCGCCGCGCGCGACATTACGGCGAAAAAGGCGGCCGAGGCCGAACTGGAAAAATACCGGATTCACCTTGAAGAGCTTGTAAAACTCAGAACGCGCGAACTGGAAAAAACAAACCTGGAGCTCAAGACCCAGGTGTCGCTGCGCGAGAAGACGGCGGAGGACCTCGCGATGTCGAACAGGGACCTGGAGCAGTTCGCCTACGCGGCCAGCCACGACCTTCAGGAACCTTTGCGGGCCATCGGCGGTTTCGTGGAGCTGCTCAAACAGCAGCTCGATGGGACCCTTGATTCCAAAAAGATGGAATACATGGATTTCATCATTGACGGCGTGGCCCGCATGCAATCGCTCATCAACGGCCTGCTGGAATATTCCCGTGTTGAAACCAGAGGAAAGGAGCCCGCACGAGTTGACGCGAAGACGGCGCTTGACCACGCGCTTTTCAACCTGCAGGCCGCCATAAAAGAATCCGGCGCAAACATCGTCGTGGATTCCCTGCCCGAGATCTGTGCCGATCAGACGCAGCTTTCGCAGCTGTTCCAGAACCTCATCGGCAATGCCATCAAGTTCCGCTCCTCGGCCGCGCCGGAAATCAGCGTGAGCGCGTCGCGGGACAACGGCGCCTGGAAATTTGCGGTCAGCGACAACGGCATCGGAATAGAACCGCATTACGCGGAACGAATATTCCTGCTGTTCCAACGACTCCATACGCGCAAAAAATATCCGGGAACCGGCATCGGACTCGCGATCTGCAAAAAAATCGTGGAGCGGCACGGAGGGCGGATCTGGGTTGAATCGGATCCGGGAACCGGCACCACCTTTTGTTTTACCATTCACGACAAAGGATAATAACGCTAATGAATCCACCCGATGCAAGGCCCGTTGAAATCCTCCTGGTCGAAGACAGCCCGAGCGACGCGGCGCTGACCGTCGAGGCGCTGAAGGCGGGCAAGGTTGCCAACAGGCTCAGCCATGTGAGCGACGGTGTTGAGGCCATGGACTTTCTGCGCCGCAGGGGCGATTACGCAAAGGCTCCGAGACCCGATCTCATCATGCTTGACCTCAACCTGCCGCGGAAAGATGGACGCGAAGTTCTCGAGGAGCTCAAGCGCGACGAGTCGCTCAAGACCATTCCGGTGATCGTGCTCACCACGTCGCGCTCGGACGAGGACATCCTCCGCTCCTACAAGCTGCACGCCAACTGTTACATCACCAAGCCGGTAGAATTTTCGAAATTCATCGATGTTGTCCGGTCCGTCGAGCAATTCTGGCTTTCGGTGGTGATGCTGCCGAACGTCGCGGAGGCGGGGGAATGATGGGGAACGGCCGGATAAAAGTCCTTCTCGTGGAAGACAGCGACTCCGACGCGAGGCTGCTTTCGGAGAGCCTTGCGGCGGGCGGGGCCGGCGACATTTCGGTGAGCAGGGCATCCTCGCTGGAAGAGACGGCGAATTTCCT
>JAFGNB010000010.1 GCA_016927235.1 Chitinispirillaceae bacterium | reverse complement strand
ATGCATTCGGGGCGAATTTCGCCACATAGCCGGTAACACGGTCATCGAAACGGGCGCCCACCGAAAGGAGCAGATCGCACTCCTGCAGGGCGTAATTCGCGGCTTTCGATCCATGCATGCCGGGCATGCCGATAAACAGCGGATGGGTCCCGGGAAAGCCTCCAAGCCCCATAAGCGTGGTTGTCACCGGAGTATTCGTTTTCTCCGCCAGTTCCAGAAGTTTGCCGTGCGCTCCGCTTATGATGACTCCCCCGCCGGCAAAGATCAGCGGTTTTTTCGCCGCGTTGACGGCTTCGGCGGCACGCTTGATCTGCCGCATGTGCCCGATGACGTTCGGCCGGTAGCTGCGCAGGGAAACCGAATCGGGATACTGGTAATTTTCAAGAACCCCGCGCGAAACATCAATCGGAATATCGATAAGAACGGGGCCCGGACGGCCGGTGCGGGCGATATGAAACGCCTGTTTAAGCATGACCGGCAGTTCATCGACCGTTTTTACCAGAAAATTGTGTTTGGTAACCGGCCTGCTGATACCGACACTATCCGCCTCCTGAAACGCATCGGTACCGAGCAGCGGCGAGGCGACCTGGCCGGTTATCGCCACCACGGGAATCGAATCCAGAAAAGCGGTCGCAATGCCGGTCACCAGATTGGTCGCGCCCGGACCGGAGGTAGCGATACAGACCCCCACTTCACCGGTGGCACGGGCATAGCCGTCGGCCGCATGCGCGGCAGCCTGTTCGTGGCGCGTTAAAATGAAGGTGATTTCCTCGGTATCGTAAAGCACATCGAAAATGGGTATGACCACACCGCCCGGAAATCCGAATAAAACCTTTACCTTCTCCCTGATAAGCGCATCGATGAGTATCTGCGCACCCGTCTTCCTCAAACGTACCTCCACACCCGAAATTGACAAAACAGTCCGTCAACAATAAAACAGCCTCAAAAATACGACCTTTCAGTCGATTAATCAAGGCGCCGGACCTGAAAAAGAAAAGGCCCGCTTCCTTTTTGAAGGAAACGGGCCTGATCGTTATCACTGTCTGACAGTTTTAGTAACCCGTTTCCCTCTTTCCGGGAATAAGAATGACTACCGCTACCGTGAGTAGCGCACGACGTATCTTAAGCGACCGGGTTGCCAAACCGATTGATTTCATGATTTTAAATTACTACAATGTAACGTAAAGATCAAGCATTTTCTATTCCTTCGCACCGTACCGCTTCACTTGATTGAAACAGGGTAATCGGCAATCATTTGCCTCACCTTCTGAAATGACATAAATTTAATGTATATTTTCCGGGAGTTTTTTCTGAGGAGCGGTTATGCGACAAGGTGCGTTTCTCTCCCTGGCGGTGCTGTCAACGGCGATGGTGCTGCAAAGCAGGGTAATTACCGTCCCCGATCAAAGCCCAAATATCCAGACGGCGATTGAGAAAGCCGAGAGCGGCGACACCGTATCCGTTCGCATCGGCATATGGAACGAAGCCGTCGAGCTCAAAGACAATATTGCGCTCATCGGCGAATCGATGCTCGAAACCGTGATCCGGGGGAAAAAGAGAAAGCCCGTGGTTATCGCGGCAAACGGTTCTCTTATCAAGAACTGTACCGTCATCAACGGCAGAACCGGCATACTCTGCGAAAACGTCGACTTTACCATCGACCAGGTAATGGTAAGAAATAACCGTGAAACCGGCATCCACTGCCTCATAAGTCTGCCGAATATTTACAACAGCGTTATCTACCGCAACAAGGCTAACGGCATTCTCTGTGAATCCGCCCGAAGCATCAAGACCGCAATCATGCATAATATTATTGCGGAAAACGGTTATTGCGGGATCATGCTCCGCGGTCAGAGTGAGGTACTCATCCAGAACAATGTTTTTCTGGACAACAGGCAGTACGGCATCTGGGGAGGGGCGGAAGCGCGACGCTCCCGCATCGTTTACAACGATTTCTTCAATAACCGCTCAGCCCTAAATACCTATCTCGCCATGGACGCGTCGAATACGACCGACAATCCGGGCTATCCGAAGCGCATGGGAGAGTACGATTTTTTCTCGACCTCAAGCATTATTCTCAAGGGGAGGGGAAAAGACGGAGCCACCATCGGCCTGATCGGCGGAGAGGTGCTTTCCCAGAGATTGACCGATCCGGATGAAGACGGCGTGACAGGCGATAATGATCGCTGCCCCAGCATCCCCGAGGATATCGACGGCTTCAAGGATGAGGACGGGTGTCCCGAGTTTGATAATGACGAGGACGGTATCTTCGACGCGCAGGATGCATGTCCCGAGTCTCCCGAGGACTACGACAATTTCAGGGATGACGACGGGTGCAACGATTTCGACAACGATAAGGACGGTATCCCCGACAGTATCGATATTTGTAAAGGTAACCCGGAGACGGTTAACGGATACAAGGACGACGACGGATGCCCCGACGAAGCGCCTCCTGAAATCGGAAAAAGCGTACCCTCCCCGGCGCCGCCGAGCGAAGCATCCCCTGCGGTTCAAACCACTGCTCCGCCGCCCGCACCCGATGCTCCATCGGAGAGTGCCGGTTCGGACACGGTAACCCCGATGACGGAAACCCCGGCCGAAAAACCGGGCGCCGAAGCCGCATCCCCCTCGACCGAAGCTCCGGACGGACGGACACCGGCGGAATAAAACGAAAATCGATCCTATTCCCTTTCGGTTTTTCCCGTCTTATTCTTCCAATACTCTCTGAACTCTTTGGCGTATTTTTCGATCCATTGAAGGCATATCTCATTCATCGACATTGACTCAAGCGGATCTTTTTTCATCGCTTCACCGAGAAACCATTTGTATTTCATGATCTCTTCGAGTTCGGCAAAAAGGCAGGAGCGGAACTCCTCTTCAAACTCGTTGAGCTTCTCACCGGGTGCAGTCTCCATGACAATCTCCCCCCTGTATGCGGAAGTAAAAAGATAATTTTTACGCCATTCATTTTTCAACTCTGCACCTGTCGCTAATGCCCCTCCCCCGCTTCCCGCAGCACCCTCCGTATCGCATCGGCGCATTTCTTCCGATACGGCTCCGACTCATTGAGGAGCTGATGCCGTGCCTTCGGAATGGTGACGATCGATATACCGTCGATCTTTTTCCGCAACCATGAGACGTTATACCTCCAGTCAACCACATGGTCCCCGGTCCCCTGAATGACGGTGAGCGGAAGCGAACGCACCGGACTGGTCCGGATCCTTTCGAACCAGCGGTAGTAGGCATCTGCCCAGCGGAGAGGAAAAATCGCCGGCTGAAGGGGGTCGCGCCGGAACCGGTGGAGGAACTCCCTGTCATGAGAGGCATTGCGGAACCAGCGGGGCGTCGCGGCAAGAAACGGCCGGGCGATGACATTCCCGACGACTGAAAAACGGTAGAACGACGACCGCACCAGGGGCGCAAGAAAGATAAGCTTCGCAAACGGCTGCCGCGACGCGGTCGAAAGATATTCATACCCGACGGCACAGCCGGCGCTGTGCCCTATAAAAACATACGGTGTATCGACAAGTCCTTCGCAGCAATGCATGAACTCCCTGAACGCACGCACGTACTCCGAAAAGTCGTTGATCGCTCCCCGCTCTCCGCTCGAAAGCCCGTGTCCCGGAAGGTCGAATGCGGCAACGGTAAACTGTTCCTGCAGGCAGGCGGCGATCCCGTTGACCACGGTACCGGTATGGTCGAAATAGCCGTGAAGAAAAAACACCGTTCCGTGAGGGTGTTCCGGACAATATACCTGCCCAAAGCAGGTGAAGGAGTCGCTTCGAAAAATACCCGCGATCGACGGGGGACCGACAATGTCGAGTCCGTAGCGTTTCAGATAGGAGGAGAGTCCGTTATGTGCCGGGTAAACGCCGTCGGTGAGCAGGGGCAGTTCCCTGCGAAGAGAGTCGGGTGAGAAAGAAAGCGCCTGCAGATGAAGGGCCAGCACGAAAATAAACGTTACGGCAATTGACATAAGATCATTCACTCCCGGCACGAACGCCTTTTCAGACTGCTGCATATGAAGACATCTCCATCCGAAATAACATCATCGTGATAGACGCAGAGCATTTTTACATCCGGCTGCGCCATCAATCCCCTTGGCCCTGCCCGTTTCATGAGCTTTCCCCAAAGATTTCCAAAAAGCTGCGCATCGCCTTGCGGTCCCGCTCAGCGGGATGTCCGATTCTTGCTTTTTTTTCATCATTTTACCTATTTTAAAAATATAGTCAGGTTTCGATTTGGTGTAAACCGGGAATTTTTAGTTAAAAGCCACCGGTATGGCGAACGGTTTGAAAGTACGTCCGGCGTGAACCGGAAAAAAGGAAATTCTTACCGGTCAGTAAATCAAACACTTAAATGAAGGGCTGTCTAATATGAAAAATTGTAAAAAATTATTCAGCAGTGTTTTATTAGTGTCGTTTGGGGCACTATTCATGAATGATGCTTATGCATACGATAATGAAGTCGGGAAGTCGGGCAGCACGTATTATTGGAAAATAAATGGTACTCAGGCAGGCACTTCATCGAGCCTGACTACGGCGATTAATAGCTGCATGGGCAGTAACCGCGAAGTCCATGTTGTAACCGGTGGATCGTTGAATGGCACGATCGTAGTGCCTGCGACAAACGTAAAATTGTACTGCCATGACAATACGTTTACCAGAGACTTCAGTGGTTGGGGCATCAAAAACAGGCATGACGGCTTCCAAGTCCACGACATGATCCTGAGGGGCGGCACAAACGGCTACGGGATCCGGAGCGACGGTGGCAGCCATATCAAAATGATAAATGTTCAAATTTACGATTGCCCCTGGATAGGCATACGGGTTGACAGCAAAGAGAACAACCCATGGGAAGCCTGGGTCACTGATCTCGAAATTCAGAACGTCAGGGTTGAGGATTGCGGGGATCAGGGGATAGAGACGTACAGCATTGACGGTGTCGTCATGGATAGTATTGTTGTCAGAAACTGTACCAGTTGCGGCGTGCTGTTCAACCTGACCAAAAACGGAACCATCGGCACGGTAAATGCATACAATTGTGCCTGGGGAAGCGGTTATGCCGGTCTGCGTTATGCAAACGAATGTACCAACATTACAACTGACAAGCTTATAGCGGATCATTGCGGCAGGGGGTTTTTCATCGTTAAATCAGGACCTTCTGTAAATTGCCATTTGAACAATGCGGAAATTTATGAATGTTCCGACCTTGGTATCTGGATAGAAAACGGAACTAACTGCAGCGTTAAGGCAGGTTGTTGCGAGTCACCCGTATCAGTTTCCGGTCCGGGCAGCTCTGTCAACGTAAGCAGGGATTGTGACAGAGTTGGTGTTACCTGTTCACGCTTTTTTTATCGTTCTTTGAGCCAAAGCGATGATTATTCGGTATATTCAATTGACGGGAAATTCATGCCCACGATTCGATTTGACCGGGATAAAACCGACGATCAATACCTCTCTTTGCCTTCAGGAATTTATTTTATTAAAAGCAGACGGAGTTCAGGCAGTCGGAAGATTGTGGTTGGGAGTTATAGGTAGACAGATCTACTATGATCGGTGAACAGTGACTATGAGCACGGACATTCATATTAAAGGTGATAAAATTTCTATCATCAGCAGAAAACTTGGAGAGTCTTTTTAAAAATTCATCAGTTTCAAATATTTTATATCCTTCAGACAAATCTTCCTCTTCTTTTCGCGGCATCTTGAAGCCCTCTCTTAAAACTTTGATTTAACTGAGAGTTATTAATAATTTCATTACCGTTAAAAGTGGCCTGATTTCTTAAAAGTCAGCGTAGAACGGCCGGTTACTTTTCCGGTTCGGTAAGGGGAACCCCGGCGCGGTCACAGGAATAGAAGACGTTGTAGTCCGGGTCGACCGGGAGGCCTTTTTCCTGTACCCAGTTGGCCGCGGCGCAGGAGGGACGGCAGCAGTCTTCCATGGTAGTGGTCTCGT
>JAFGNB010000117.1 GCA_016927235.1 Chitinispirillaceae bacterium | reverse complement strand
GTAAAGAAGTAGGCCAGGCACATATCGCCGAACGGCTTGTGGTGCCCGAACGTCTCGCCGTCGGTCGCGATGACCACCACTTCATCGTTCGGGGCCGCAGGCGTGTAGCAGCCGTCGATTCTTTCGCCGAACGTGGGTGCGTCATGCAGCAGGTCGTCAAAACTTGCCTCTTTGGAAAGCTGCTCGTCAAAAAAGAAAATATCCAGGAATCCTTCCTCCTTCTTTCCGGAGGAATTTTGTGCATAAAGGCGATAGGGGCGACGCGTATCGATCGCCTGGTCGCGTGTGGAGATCCAGGCGGATGACGCGTCAAGCGGACGGAACGATTCCGCCTGCCGCGGCGCAAGGATGACAAAGGCGATCTTCTCCGCAATCAGACACCGCACCGTCTCCATGTTGATGGCGGTTTCGGCAAGCCACATGCCTTCGGGATCCCGTCCGAAAATTTTTTTAAACGAGGCTTTTCCCCACCGGATCTGGGTGAGCTGGTCGCGCCTGGACGCCAGAGGCATGATAATATGATTATAGACCTGGGCGATTGCATTGCCGTGGCCGCCGCATCGGGAGGCGCTCTCACGGTCTCCTTCGATGATGCGCCGGGTAGTGGCGGGATGATATCCCTCCATCCACGTCATGAGCGTGGGCCCGAAATTAAAGCTCATTGCGGTGTAATTGTTGTGAATGTGCGTGATCATCCCCTCACCGTCGAGCAGCCGCGAATAACCGTTGGGGCGGTAGCATTCGCTGTAGATGCGCTCATTCCAGTCATGAAACGGTGCCGCGTCCGGCTGCGTCTCGATGACATTCAGCCAGGGATTCTCACGCGGAGGCTGATAAAAATGGCCGTGGATGATCACCCATTTTCGCGTGGCGGGGCGCGGATCAATTCCATTCATACGGGGTGCCGTCCGGGTTGGCGACCGTCCTTCCGCAAAGCCGTTTCTTCAGGATATCGATACCCTGATCGATGATGTCGGAACGCTCATGGTAGCTGTTTTCAAACCACAGTTCCGTTTCCTGATTGATCCGTGTGTAGCATTTGTCACCGATTTTTTTATCGCCGACCTGGATTTCAATGGTGCTTTTTCTGTTGTCGATGAGAACGTTTCGAAACCATCGGATACTCATGAATCGGATCCTCCCAATCAGGTAGTTACGGCATGCGCACCAACAGGAGCCTCCCCTGCACCGCATACATCGAGGTGGGAAACTCCAGTATCAACCGTTCGAGCACGCTGCGCGCCCCTTCAAATGCGCCGTCACGGAACTGAGCCTCCGCCATGCAGTACAGATACTCCGGCTCCCTCTCGGCCGGTGCGCAACGCAGTGTGGCCGCCGCCGCAGCCGCTTCCGACTGCTCGATCTGCAGGCGGGCGATTCGCACACCGATGCGCCATGCATCGCCGACGGCACGACCGGATGCGCAGAACAGCTCCGCGGCTTTCTTGAGGTCGCCTTTAAACAAAGTATATTCGATTTGAACGAATTTGGCAAGCGCTTCGGGAAAATCGGCAAGACGGAGCAGCCAGTAGCGATAGTCCATCAGTTCCCCCGCGAAGGAGTGCGCCGGATCGACGTTGATCGAATCGAGCAGCGCCAGGCAGGTGTCAATTTTTCCGCAGAAAAGAGTGGTACGGACGCGCCAGAGCGCCAGATGGCGATCAGAGCGGAAAAGAGCGTTTCGGTCGTCATACACGAAACGCAACGCTGCCGGCAGGCTGTCGCAGAGGAGCAGCTGGCGAAGGTACAGCGTGTCCCGTGCAAGGGATCCCGGCAGCAAAGGGATCAGTTCCGCCGCTTTCGCATAGTCGCCCGCGCGCTGGTAGAGTTCGATCGCTTCGATGCGGCTTTTTTCGGAGGTAACTCCCGCCCGTTCAAGCCAGGTTTTTGCGCTGTCGTTCAACCCCAGCGCACGATACGATTCGTAAAGTAGCGAAGCGGCGCCCCGCCGCCGTTCACTCTCGGAGGTGCAGCGGTAGAGGGCGAGGGCCGCCGCCGCGGCCTCGGCATACCGCTGCCGCTCGAGGCGCCGGCGTGCAATGGAATGAAGCAGCCCGCAGCGCCGGTCGCCGTTGTTTTCGAGGGAAGACACCATCTCAAGCTGGCGGCTGAAAAGCCCTTTGCGGCCGTACTGTTCGATGATCCACGACCTGATCGCCGCCGTATCGGTCTGCGGCGCTTTGCCGAAGGGGCAGCCGGCGAATCGCTGCAGGAGCGTATCGCAGCGCCGCGCGGCCAATTCGTCAAGTATCGTCTCGAACCGGTTGAGAGCAAGCGGCGTGAGCTGAGGCCGTTCGGAAATGACCCTGCAGAACAGGTCAGGAACGGGGGCGTAATCGTCAAGCACCTCTTTCGCATCGATCCACCGGAGGAGAATGTGCGCGTCAAGGCCGTTTTCCCGGTCGAAAATCGTACAGAGCGTGTCGATCCTGTCGGCGGCGCCGGCCTGCTGGTAGGCAAGCAGTGCGGCATTGAGCGAGGGATGCTGCCGTTTCCACGCATGACGCAGTGCCGCGAAAACCGAACCGGTTTCACGCCGGAGGCGGTGGCGCCAGCCGCAAAAGAGCAGGGTGTCGCTTACCGGATTATGCCGTGCGAATGCCCTGACAAGCGGGACGAGCGCCGCCGCCTTTATTTCGGGTTGCCGCGCGATCAGCGTGCAGAGGCACGCCCCGCTGAACGCGGCGCTCTGCCCGCCGGGGACGGGAGCCGACAGCATCAGCATTGCCGAATCGATGGAAGGACAGCCGGTGCCGGCGGCCGCACCGGGCAAGGGTACGAAAAAAAGGAAAAAGAGCAGCCGGCGCATGACGTCACTTCCCGGAAAATGAGGGGGCCGCTTTTGACGCGGCGGCAAATGAGTTCTCAAATCCCACATGGACCCTGCCCATGCTCCGGGAATCCTGAATATTCCGTGCCCACTCGACCGAAAGCGTGCCGATTCCTGCAGGTACCCTGATGCCGATTCCATATCCCCCCATTTTCCGGTACGACCGATCCTGTCCGATATCGCTTTCAAAACCGATGCCGCCGTCATAAAAAAGATACACCGGTGTGGCGGACTGAAAATAATAAAGGTATTCCGCCTGGCCGTAGAGAACCGTCCTGAAAGCGAACTCGTTTTCCATATACCCCCGCAGCGATCCGTTCCCCCCCACACGATACCGTTCCGAGGGAACCAGAGCGCTCTCGCGGGTGATGAGGTGTCCCGAATTCACCCGCAGCATGAGTGCCGTATGAAAAGGAAGCGGCAGGTGCCCTCCGGCAGTGAAATCAATGTGCGAGCGGGTATACAAACGGCTTTTCCGCGTGAGTCCGCTACCTGTCGCAATAGTCAATTCCCTGCACCATGAGCCGTCGCGGTACGGTTCCGGACTCCGCGACAGCACCAGATCGGCGCCGGCGAACGATCCGTTTTCTCCCGCCGCATGCGCGTCCTGCGACACCGTATGGCCCTTGAGGTTGACGCCGGTGTGCCACCATACCGCCGGTTCATAGAACAGGCCGAGGTTTCCGTACAGATACCCGTATGCCTCGCTGACGACCTCGAGTCCGCCTCCGGCGTCGACGGCGAGCGGGAGTCCGAAAATCCACGGCCGGGTGAATCCGACATCGAGCCGCTGACGGGATCGATCGCCGTCATAGAAAAGCCGCGCCTCCTCCCCGTTATGAAAGAGATTGGTGAAGACGAACCGGACGGTGCCGTAAACGTGCGGGCGGTCATTGCCTCCGACCTCAAGACCGGCTGCGCCTTCGAGCCCCATTCCCCGGCGGTCGTTAATGACGAACGGAACGATGATCCCGCATGCCTGCGGCACGGAGGAGTCGGTAGAGGCTGCTATGACCGGCGGAAGCGTTGCTGCGGCGGCGATGTAGTTGCGCGTTTGAAGCCGCTCGAGCGACTGGTCGATCGCCTGGTGGTTGAACAGGCCACCGGGTGTTATTGACAGGTCGCGCAGGATGAGCGTTCGTTTCGTTGAAAAAGAGCCCGTCAGTTCGGGCCTGCTGAAAACGCAGTGCTCCTCAGGGTCGACATGAAAGGTCAGGACGATCGTGTCGTTTCGATCGGTCGCAAGGTCGGCGGTCACCGAAACAAAGGGGTACCCGCAGCGCGTGTAGGTGCGGCCGATTTCACCGGCGCGTTCCCTGACTTTCGCGGCATCGAACGGCTGCGGATACGGGGGCGCGGCGGGAAGGTCGAGTGAATCGGGAGCCGGAGGGCGCAACATGATGATGCGTTCACCGCCGATTGTCGAACGTGTTCCCGGGAGGACCGACCAGGGGCCCGCCGAAGCGGAGTCCCACTGGGGATGAAAATAGCCCGTTGAATCGAGATACTCGCTGATGACGGCTCGTGCCGCCCGACGATAGGATGAAGGACCGGTTCGCTGCGGGCCGTGCGGAACCGCACGCCGGGCAATGCGACGGGTAAGGAATCTGCAGTCAAAAATGCTGTTCGACGGCGTGGAGCAGGAGCAGGACGAATCATAAACGGTTAGCCGGGGCAACGATTCCGCACGAATGGCCCCTGCACATACGCCCGTCGTCATGAGGAGTATGACCGCCCGAAAAATAACGCGCTCCCGGTGCATAAGAAAGAGGCTTCCCCCGCTCTTCCGGGTAAAGTGAAGGCGTCAATTATAGCGATCGAACGACAGCCCTTCAGGCGCCCAGACGTTTCCGCCGTTCAAGGATCTCCTTGCCTTTTACGGAGTATTTCGCGACCGGGACCTCCTCGAGCCGTTCGACGGGAATGGGTTCGCCGGTCACTTGGCACATGCCGTAAACGCCGTCTTCAATGCGCTGGAGCGCCTCATCGATCTGTTCAAGATACTTCTGCTGCCTTTCAGCAAGACCCATTGAGAACTCTCTGCCGTACGAAAGCGACGCCACATCACCGAGATGGTAACTGTAACGGGAAATTTCTCCTGAAGAATCGGATATCGACTGCTTGAGATTGCTCTGCTGAAGGTCGTCCATCTCCTCAAGCACTCTATTTTTTTCGGCAAGAAGCTTGTTTTTAAAATAACGGAACTGCTTTTTAGTTAATTTCTTGTTCATCATAGCCTCCATCGGAGCATGACGGATATAAAAACAGTAAAAATAGATCAATCTGCCAGTAAACACAATGTTTTCTGCTGCTTTTAATGGAAATAGCGCGATGGTTCATTCAATTTTCATCATTCCCCTCCCTGCCCGCACGTTTTATCGATTCTTCAGCCCGCCAATCAGTATATTTTTTTAAAATGAACAGCAATAAAAAATTTCAGGCGATCGTGACCAGAGTCGAAACGGCAAAAGCCGGTACCATTACCGATGAATTCCGTGAGGCTGCCAGGAGTGAGGGCCTTGACCCGGAACGATTCACCGCCGCGGTTGCCGAGGGCAGCATCGTCGTTGTTCGCAACAAGAGCCGGTCCATCAAGCCGCTGGTCATCGGTTCCTCGACGCGGGTTAAATTCAACGCAAATATCGGCACCTCCTCTTCACGTTCCGATATCGGCGAAGAGCTGGAGAAGCTCCGTACTGCCGTGCACTTCGGTGCCGATGCCGTTATGGACCTCTCGACCGCCGGTGACGTAACTGCTATCCGCACAAGGCTCCTCGAGGAGTGTCCGGTGGCGCTCGGGACGGTCCCGCTCTACGAAATGGCGCTGCGGGCGCGGAAGCGGAAAAAATCGGTGCTTGAAATTTCAGCCGACGAGATGTTCGATGTCATCGAAGAGCATTGCGATCAGGGTGTCGATTTTCTCACGCTCCACTGCGGGGTTACCCGGCAGACCGTGACGCGCTTCAGGGAGGTCAAACGGCTCGCCGGAGCGACCAGCCGGGGCGGCACGATCATCATGGAATGGATTCATTGCAACGGAAAAGAGAACCCTCTTTACGAACAGTATGACCGGCTGCTCGATATCTGCGGTCGCCGTGATGTCGCCGTAAGCCTCGGCGACGGCTTCAGGCCCGGCGCGCTTGCCGATGCCACCGACCGCGTGCAGATCGAGGAGTTGATCGTTCTGGGCGACCTGGTGAAGCGGGCCCGTGAGAGGGGGGTCGGCGTCTTCGTCGAGGGTCCCGGTCATATACCGCTCCACGAGGTGGCGACCAATATTAAGATTCAGAAACCGCTGTGCGGCAATGCGCCGTTTTACGTACTCGGACCCCTCGTCACCGACATCTCTCCGGGGTACGACCACATCAGCGGCGCGATCGGCGGTGCACTGGCGGCGATGGCGGGCGCCGATTTCCTCTGTTATGTGACTCCCGCGGAGCACCTGCGACTCCCGTCGGCGGATGATGTGCGTGAAGGGGTGATCGCATCGCGCATCGCGGCGCATGCGGCGGACATCAGCCGCGGGCATCCCGGCGCCATCGAATGGGACAATGCGATCGCCAAGGCGAAAATCGACCTCGACTGGGAACGGATGCTCTCGCTCTGCATCGATCCCGAAAAGGCGCGCACCTATCGCCGCTCACTCCCGCCGACCGACGATGAGCGGCTCTGCAGCATGTGCGGCGAGTTCTGTGCGATCAAACGTTCCCATTCAGTCGTATGAGGCGGCAGGATGCGGGAGTATTACTGCGTTTGCGGCAGGATGGAACGGGAAACGTACGATGTCGCGCTCGGGCAATGGCATGTTCTGGGCATGCAGGGATGCGAAGAATCTCCGTGCGACAACGCATTGGTGGACGTCAAGGTTTACTTTACGACAGCAAAAGCGGCGACGGCCGCGGCACACGACCTGCGGATGCGGACGAATCGGACCGATACCGTCACCGTGACGCCGGTGGCCGATGAGGACTGGAACCAACGCTGGCGGCAATCGATGAAACCGGCAATGCTTGCCCCCTCGTGGTGGGTCGCGCCGCTCTGGCTGCCGCCGCCTGGCGCGAACGATCACTGGATAAAGATCGAGCCGAAAACGGCGTTCGGGACCGGGCACCACGAAACCACGCGTCTTGCCGCACGAACGATCATTGCCTGCATTCCTTCGCTGGCCAGTGTGCGGCTCCTCGATATAGGAACCGGTTCGGGAGTACTCTGTTTCGTCGCCGCACGGGCGGGTGCCGCACGATGCGTTGGCATCGAAATCGACCGCGAGTGCAGAAAAAATCTCACGGAAAACCGCATGCTCAACGGGGAGGAAGGCGGCAGCAGCTCATTCGTCATCGGCCCGGTCGAGGTTTTCAAGGAGGGCGTCAGGTTCGACCTGATCGTTATGAATATGATCCATACCGACTCGGCGCCGCTGCTCGATACCTGCCGTACGTTGCTTGCGGAAAAAGGGGTATTCATCTGGTCGGGCATCTTGCGTGAGGAAAACAGGCGGGCGATTGAGGCCGCGGAGGCCGCGGGATTTGCCTTCAACGGCGAGTGTACCGAAAACGAATGGTGGTGCGGAAGGTTTGGCGTAGAGACGCAGCGTGCTTCGTCTCTATGATACGCGGCGTGATTCCGCAACAATATTGACCGAAAAGAAAAAGGGCGGTAATGCAGGGTCCTGCATCTCCGCCCGAATCGCACATTACCCTGCAGGCAAATTATATTTTACTCCCCGCCGGGTGAGGAGGGCTCTTTTTTCGGGAGATACAAGGTATGGAATTCAAAAACCGGGCTTTAAAGCAATTCATTACCCCTGAATCGTTTCTCACTATCAGAAGGCAGGACCTGAGCGGTCCGAACGGATGGCTGCTGTTTGTCGCCTGCAACAGCGGTATCGATCTGGCCATGTCGGTAAAGCGGGAGTACGAATCGATGCTGTCGCAAAACGGCAGCGAGCTGGTGGAGATCCCGCTGCTCGGGAGCTACAACAATCCGATCACACGGGTGTTCTCCGATACCGAAACGTGCCCGCGGCTTTGTGAGCATGTTGCCGGTTCAAATGCCTATGTCTTTCAGTGCGTTCACGAGCACATCACACCCAATACGGTCAATGAAAACATCCAGCAGCTGCTGCAGGTCGTGCGGACACTGCGCGCCCACCGGGCACGCACCATTACGGTGGTGACCCCCTACTCGCCTTATTCACGGCAGGACAAGCCGAGTTTTCTTGCTCGTGAAGCCACGCTGGCGAGCCTTTTCGTCGACCAGTTGAAGAGTGCCGGCGCCCATACCCACCTTACCTACCACCCCCACGCCCTTTCGCTTTACGGATTCTACGAGCCGGATATGATGCTGGTGGCGCTGAGCGGACTGGGGCTCTTTACCGAAATCTTCGACTCATTCCGCGGACGCGAGGAGGTGGTTGCGGTTTCGACCGATACGGGCGGCGCGAAAAATACCGTTCATTTCTCCGAAGCGTTGAACATTCCCTACGCGATTGCCAATAAATTCCGTCCCGGGAAAGACCGCGTCAATCTGCTCGGCATCATCGGCGACCTCAACGGAAAAAAAACAGCCTTGATCACCGATGACGAAACGGTAACCGGATCATCGATCGCCAACGCGACCCGCTGTCTTTTCACCGACTTCGGCGTCAAGGAGATTCACGTCGCCGTCAGTCACCTGAAGCTGCGCGAAGAGTACCTGCCTACGATTATCGAACTCCATGAGAGATACGGTCTTGCCGCACTCCATACGACCGATTCCATTCCGCAGATACCGGCGATAAAAAACCTCGATTTCATCACGGTGCATTCACTCGCCCGGCGCTTTGCGTCGACCATCAACAAACTCCATTACAACCAGTCGGTGAGCGAGCTGTTCGGGGCCAGGGTTCGGTCGTAACGGAAGCTCTGCCCACGCTTTTTCCGGAGCGGCCCGGGCGCTTATTGCCGGGCGGCACCGGCCCATCCCCCTACATTTCAGGTGCACGCAAAGGGCGGGAGTGATACAATAACAGCTGCGGAGTATGAATATGAAGCACCTTTGTCCACCCCCCGGGACAACAACCGGAGTGCTGATGTGGGGTGTCGCTGCACTGCCCGCCGCCGGAGCCGTTTCCGAAGCGCCGATCTTCGACAACTCCGGCCTGCCGCTGATTGTCGAAGCGCTCCTCGGGGGTAGTGTCGCGCTCTTCTCACTGCTGCTCTGGCTGAACAACCGCACGCTTCGACGGGAAATCAGCCGGTGCGATCGGGCGCAGGAAGCACTGCACGAAACGCAGCGCTTTAATGAGAGCGTGATGCGCGCAACCCTCGATATGGTATACATCTACGATATGTCCATCAGTGCGGTGGTCTATACGAATGTTCACCTCTCGGAACTGCTCGGCTACGGCGACGCCGAGATGCGTGCGATGGGAGACGCCTTTCACCGTCGGCTGATTCATCCCGAAGACCGGCAGCTGATCGACGCCATGCTTGCGCGGTGCGAAAAAAACAACGACGGCGTCATCGACACCATCGAGTTCAGAATGCACGACGCCGTCGGCCGCTGGCTCTGGTTCCAGGGGCGGTATGCCGTATTTAAGAGGGACGATCGGGGAACCGTGTATCAGGTGATCGGCACGCTTCACGATATCACCGAACGGGTGACGGTGGAAAACGCCCTTAAAATCTCATTTAACCGGGCGCAACGCTATCTGGACATTGTCGAAACAATCATTGTGGCGCTCGACCGGGAAGG
>JAFGNB010000116.1 GCA_016927235.1 Chitinispirillaceae bacterium | reverse complement strand
GGGAAATTGACACAATGGAAATACCGGCGGGCAGCGGCCCTTGTGGCGATCAGCGGCGCGATCAGGGACATCCTGCGCGCCTCGGGCATGGGCGAGGCGTCGGTGATCAGTTCGATTGTTCCCGATCACACGCCCGACCCGTCACGAGGCAAGGCGTTGCAACGGGAGCAGCTCCTCAAGCGCGGCCGTATCATCGGCGTCGTTGCCGCCCTGGTGGGCCATAAGGACCCGCTCACCATGGTTCGCGCGGCCGCTGCGGTGTGCAGGCGCCTGCCCGATGCGGTATTCCTTCATTTCGGCGACGGACCGCTTCGCAAAACGGTTGAAGCGGAGATCAGGCGCCTCGGCATATCGGCATCCTACCGGCTGCTCGGATACCGCGAGAGGGTCGAGGATTACTTTCCGATGTTCGACTGCTTCGCCATGAGTTCGAAGGAGGAGGGACTGGGGAGCAGCGTTCTTGACGCATTCACAAATGGCGTCCCGGTCGCGTCGACCGATGCGGGAGGGCTCGCCGAACTGGTTGACGGAAGGGGCCTGCTTTCGGCGAAAGGCGATCCGGCGGCGCTCGGCGGCAACATTGTCCGGCTGCTTACCGACCTGCCGCTCGCCGCCGCGCTGAGCGATACGGCGCGTGCCTACGTGCGGGCGCACCACGATCGCAACGTATTGACGGCCAACTACATCGAGCTGTACCGCCGCGTTACCCTTCCCTCCGCTCCCTGACGATGCCGAAGGGCGTCCGCGCCGCCTCGGGGTTGTTGCGGAAACGGTTGCTGAACTCGTCGCTGAAGCGCATGGGGACGGAGGTGTGATAGAGATGATACTGCAGCGCTTCGTGACAGACGGTCTTCACCGGGATGCCCGCCATCGAAAACCGGATACTCAGATTATCGTCTTCCATTCCCCGGCCCACAATACGCTCGTCGTATCCGTTGATGAGAAGAAAATCATCCTTGTAGACCGAGAAATTCGAACCGAGAATGTCGTGCGTCTTTCGCTTGACGATATTCTTGAGGTGAAACATACCGGGGATGAAGAACCCGTGACGGTATCCCGCCTTGTTGCATTTCCCCCACCAGTAGCCACGCTTCTCGATACGCCGGGCGGCGACATCCTCCAGGGAGACCTTCACCGATACTTCCGCGTTCATCATGACCCGCCGCCCGGAGAGTACCGATCCCCGCCGTTTTCTTTTAAGATGAAATTCAATAAAACGGTGGTGGAGCAGGCAGTCGCCGTCGATAAAAATGCAGTAGGGCGCTTCGGCGGCCACGACCGCCCGGTTGACGATAATGGTCTTGCGGAACCCGTCATCGTCGTGGCGCACATGCTTGACGGGCCTGCGGAACGTTCCCTGGTAACGTTCGACAAGTTCGGCGATCGACGGTCCCGACCCGTCATCAGCGATAATGATTTCGAAGTCGGTCGCCGTCTGGTTTTTCAGGCTGCAGAAGACTTTTTCGAGGAAGTCGGGGCGGTCGTACACCGCGATGATCAGCGCTGCGGCGGGAGCTGTCCCCGCGCCGCCCGGAGAACCCCCCGACGCGGCAGCGCCCGGTAACCCTTTACGCATGCGGGCATAGCGCCGGGACAACCCCCTGAGCACCCGGTAGGGTTTATACCCCCAGAACTCCCTGCCGCTTCCCCTGAAAATTTTTTGTTCGACAAGGGTGAGAAACCGGTATTTCAACCGGTCGTGGCGAAGTGCGACCCTCGACTTCCCCCGGTACTGCAGCAGATCTCGCCAGTCCATCGCGGCAATCCGTTCGCGCATGACTGCCGGATAGGTGCCGCGGTAATAGGGAAGCTTTTCGAGCGATCCGTAATCGAAGGGCGGCGGCGCGGCGCAAGGCCCTCCGGAGAGAAGATCCCCTCTGTAAATACGGGCGGCCGCCTTTTTCCGGATGTGGACCCGGTGCGGATCGCGGACATGGCCGTAATGGAAGATCTCAGCGTCCAGGGCGACGACCGGGACTTTTTTTCCATCGCCGTAACGGAACGACTGCGCATCGCCCACCGACACGATACCCCGCCCGTTCCGGACGATTCTGATTTCGCGGGGATACCAGCGATGGTTGACAAGATAGTGGTCGTAATCACCCCAGAAGTGTTTGTACCTGAAAAGAAAACCGTCGACCTCCCGGCGATCCGCGAAATAGCCGCACGCCTCCCGGATCGACGCCAGATATTGTTCGTGAACGATTTCGTCGGCCTGAAGGTAAAAACACCACATCCCCCGGCATTCGCCGAGCGCGATGTTGGTCTGCTGACTGTAAATGCGGCTTCGCAACTGCTCGAGAGCAGTCCACTCGGTGTCGAGAATGCGGATCTTCGGATCGCCGATCGAGGCGACGAGACTGCGGGTGGTGTCGCCGTCGTCGCCTCTGCCCACCGTGATGACGAATTCGTCGCAGACCGGCAGGATCGATCGTATCGATTCGACCACCGGATACTCAAGTTTGTCGGCATTGCGTGCGAATGAAAATCCGCTGATCAGCATGGTTGAACGAGCGGTCACCTACGCGTTCCTGAATGCCTTTCTCCCCGCAAAACGGGCGGCCGGGCCGAGTTCATCCTCGATGGCGATAAGGCGGTTGAACTTGGCGATGCGTTCGCTGCGGCTGGCCGAGCCGGTCTTGATTTTTCCGGCCGCGGTGGCCACCGCCAGGTCGGCGATCGTCGTGTCTTCGGTTTCCCCGCTGCGGTGCGAGATCATATAGCCGTAAGCGCTCTTTCCGGCCAGCTCGATCGCGTCGAGCGTTTCGGTGAGCGAGCCGATCTGGTTGACTTTTACAAGAATCGAGTTGGCGATGCCGTTTTTAACGCCCTCGGCAAGGATCGCTGGGTTGGTGCAGAAAAGGTCGTCGCCGATCAGTTCGATCTTTCCGCCCAGCTTTTCGGTAAGGAGTTTCCAGCCCGCCTTGTCGTTCTCACCCATGCCGTCCTCGATCGACACGATGGGGTATTTTTCCACCCAGTCAACCCAGTGCCGCACCATCTCTTCGGAGGTCTTCTTTTCACCGGTCGACTTGGAGAAGACATAGACGCCCTTGTCCCACATTTCGCTGGTTGCCGGATCGAGACAGATGGAAATGTCCTTGCCCGGCTTGTACCCCGCCTGTTTTATCGCCGCGATGATCGTCTCGATCGCCTCTTCGTTCGATTTGAGATTGGGAGCGAATCCTCCCTCATCGCCCACGGCCGTCGAATACCCCTTCTTTTTCAGCACCGCCTTGAGGGCGTGGAAGGTTTCGGCACCCATGCGGATCGCCGTGGCGAAATCGGGTGCGCCGTGCGGCGCGATCATGAATTCCTGAAAATCAACGTTGTTGTCCGCGTGCTGCCCGCCGTTGATGACATTCATGCAGGGAACCGGCAGCAGGGAGGCATTGACGCCGCCGAGGTAGCGGTAGAGCGGAATTTCCAGCGCTTCCGCAGCCGCTCGGGCGCATGCCAGTGAAACGGAGAGGATCGCGTTTGCGCCGAGTTTTGATTTGTTGGGGGTGCCGTCGAGACTGATCATCGCCGCGTCAACGGTGCGCTGCTCGTCCGCCGGCATCTCAAGGAGGGCGGGTTCGATCGTTTCATTGACATTTTTTACCGCTTTGAGCACGCCCTTGCCGCCATAGCGTTTCGGATTTTTATCACGGAGCTCGACCGCCTCCTTCTCTCCGGTGGAAGCGCCGGATGGCACCATCGCGCTCCCGACAGCACCGCACTCCAGCTCGACCAGTGCTTCGACGGTCGGATTCCCTCGTGAATCAAGCACTTCTCGCGCTCTTACGCTTTGAATCAGCATAGTCCCTCCTTTATGAATGTGTTTTGTTTGATTTTGCCGCCTTATATGCAGCCCGCTTACAACCACTGCCGGAGCCGTATAATTTAAGGAGTGTAAAAATATGTTATTGGGAGGTGAAATCTAAAGGGGTTTGAGGCGCAGCCGGAAAGGCATACCTGCTTCTCTTCCTGTTGCTCTTCCCGCCTTTTTCAAATTCACTTATGGCATCAATGCATTTCTGATGCTATTTTATAACTATACCCATCGCTTCTGTTTCAAAGAGTAGACGAATGTCCATTTCACGCAGATCATTCCTAAAAAAATCAACCGCCACCGCTGCAATCGCCCTTTCCGGGGGCATCGCCCGACAGGTGCTCGCGGCGCAATCGCCCCCTCTGACACCGGGGCCGGGAAATAAATGGCCGGGCCGGGTTGTCATCAATTTCAATAAAAAGGCGGTTACCGACGCGGGAAAAGCCGATACGGCAGTTATTAAAAAAATGGTGGATGATGCGATAAAACTTTTAACCGGTCAATCGACGGTGGGTGCCGCGTGGAAGGAGATCTTCCCCGCAACCCTGTCCCGCCAGTCGAAGATCGCCATTAAAATCAATTCGGCAAACAGCGATCTGCCTGCGCCGCACTGGGCTTCGGTACGGGCGATCACCGATGGAATCCAGGAGATGGAAATCGGGGGGACGAAGTTTCCTGTAACGAACATTACTGTTTATGATATGGAATTCCTGGGCGGCATGGAAGCGGCCGGTTTTATCGCCGGTAATTTTCCAGGCATATCCCTGCAGCATACTGCGCTTGCCGATGGCGGTGACGGCGCCTTGAACAATCACAAGTATGCGTCGGTTTTGAAAGATGCCGATTTTTTAATTAACGTTTTCAGTCCGCGAGGTCATACCCAGCCGCCGGCGGGATCACGTTTCACGCTCGGTTTTAAAAGCCATATCGGCACCTATGCATCGGAGTATAGAAATGAGGGACCGTCCCTGCATACCAGCCTCATGACCAATCTCCGGGAGATGAATTGCACTGGTCCGGTATATAAGAAAAACGTTTTGAGCGTGTGCAGCGGAATTTGGGCAATGAATGAAGGAAACGGACCGGGCGGCAGAGCTGAAAATTACAGTACCTACGCTAAAACCATGGATGCTTCGATTTCCGGCACCGCAGCGCCCTCGACAACGATCACCTTAAGCACCGATCCGCTCACCGCCGAGATGCAGGCAATCAGGATGATGCGATTGAATAAAGGAGGAAAATACGATGTCGATTCACTGCCGCCCTATTTGCAGTCTTCAGCGGGTATGACCGGTAAAATGGAGGGAACGACCTACAACATCGGCGTCATCGATGAGGCGAAAATGGATATTCGACGGGTGATCAATGACGTTACCCTGATCGAAAGGAAGGCGCCTTATCACTCTGCCGGCAGCGCCCCTATCTCCGTCACGACGCTCCGGGGAGATACGACCTTCATTGAATTCAGCCTGCCGGGAAAACGATGGGGAGGCAAAGCATCAATCGTAATTCATGGAATCGACGGCACCCTGATGCACAGGCGGGAACTGCCCCTCCTGGGGGTGCGGAACCACTTTTCATGGGACAATCGCGGAATGAACGGCGTTCGTGCCGGCCGGGGCACCTATATCGTCAGGATGAGCTGCGGGGAGGTGTGTCTTTCAAAGCAGTTTGTGCTGCTTTCCTGATTTCGGTCCTGTGCATTCGCCTGACGGAGTGAAAGGTTGATTTCCCTGCAGATAAAAGGTATATTCACACAATCTTTTCCCCATTCTCCGTTTTATTGCGATTCCGCGCGGGGGTGCAGCGATTTATGCCCATTCGCAGTATGACAGGTTTTGGAGCGGCGGAGGATCTTACTGCGTCGGGTACCTATCGGATCGAGATACGCGGGGTGAACAACCGTTTTCTTGAGATGCAGGTCAGACAGCCGCGGTTCGTGAACAATCTTGAGCAGAAGGTGCGCAAGGAGATATCCGCCGCGATATCGCGGGGGAGCATTCAGGTCTCAATTACCTGCGACCGGGAAAATGAAGGCACTCAACTGACGTGGGACCGCGCCGCCGTCGAGAATTATATCTCCATTTTCCGTGAAATCGGAAGGACATATTCGTTGAAGGAAGAGGTGTCGCTTTCCGACCTCCTCCATTTCAGCGATTTTCTCAAGGCCGGGAGTGTCGTTTGTAACGAGGAAGAAATCTGGGATCATCTTCGTCCTGTCCTGGCGCAGGCGGTCGTCTCGTTTCAACGTTCACGGGAAACCGAGGGGGCGTATATCGTCGACGATCTCAGGAAAGTGCTCGACGAGCTGGCGTCGGTGCTTGATACGGTCGAAGGCCGTGCGTCGTCCCGCATCGAAGAATACGCGGCTGCGCTGCGTGAACGGGTGCGGAAGCTCATTGAAGATCCGCCGGATCCGCAGCGGATGACCACCGAAATCGCGCTCTGCGCCGATCGTATTGACATTTCGGAAGAATGCAGCCGCCTGCGCGCGCACATCGCGAAATTCAGGGAGGATTTCGGCGCCGACGGGCCGGTGGGAAAGCGAATGGGATTCCTTCTTCAGGAGATGAACCGCGAGGCCAACACAATCGGATCGAAGGCGAACGATACCGAAGTCTCGCACCTGTCGGTTTCACTCAAGGAAAAGATAGAAAAAATAAGGGAACAGATACAAAATATTGAATAGGCCGCGGTCGGTTCGGCGGCCGGGCCTCCACTACCTGAAGTCCGCAAGGAGGAGAATGTATGGCAGATTTGCTTGAAATGGATCTTGAAAAGCTTGAAAAACGGGGGATCAACCGTTACAAAGCGGTGCTGATGGCTTCGCAGGAGGCGCGCTTCATCAACGATCAGATCCGTCTTGATATCCTTGAAACCGCCGAAAAGCCGACTTCCCTCGCTTTGAAGCGCCTCTTTGAAGGCCGCGTTGTTGAAAACGACGAGGGCGGTATTGGAGAATAACGGTGGACTCCCGCATCGTTATCGGTGTTACGGGCGGGATCGCTGCTTATAAGATTCCTTACCTTATCCGCCTCCTGCGCAGGAAAGGGGCGGAGGTCAAAGTGGTGCTTACCTCGCACGCACAGCCCATGGTGGGCGGCGAAGCGCTGCGGACCGTAAGCTGCAATCCGGTCTATTGCGACAATACCGCCGTGCACGACATGGACCACATCCGTCTCGCGGAGTGGGCCGAGATACTGCTTATCGCACCCGCAACCGCCAACACCATCGCCAAAATCGCCCACGGCATCGCCGATAATCTCCTGACAAGCATTGCGGCGGCGTTTCCTCCCTCCCGAACGATCATTGCCCCGGCGATGAATACCGCCATGTGGGAAAGCCGTGCCGTACGGGACAACGTCGCGCTGCTTTCCGGACGTGAATACCTGGTGCTTCCGGTCGGCTGCGGTGAGCTTGCGTGCGGGGAAGAGGGTGCGGGCCGTATGATCGAGCCCGAGGAGCTCGTCGAAGCGCTCGTTGATCATCTAAAAAAGGACCGGCCGTTTTCGGGAAAGCGAATGCTCATCTCTTCCGGACCCACCGAAGAGCCGATTGATGCGGTACGGGTGATCACCAACCGTTCATCGGGGAGAATGGGGGCGGCGCTGGCGCGTGAAGCCCTGCGCATGGGTGCGGAGGTGACGGTGGTGAGCGGCCCTGCCGCAACGCCGCTTCCTTCGGGAGCCGTCGTTGTTGCAGTGCGTACCGCCGCGGAAATGGAGGAGGCGATGCGGCGGGAGTTCCCGAATATTGACATCTGCATTATGGCCGCAGCGGTGAGCGACTATCGCCCGCACAAGGCGGCGGCAAGTAAGATCAGGCGGTCCGGTAATGAAAAACTGAACGTTACCCTCGTCGCCGTTCCCGATATTCTCGCCGGTCTGGGAACCATCAAGCAGCGGCAATTTCTTGTCGGTTTCGCGCTCGAGAGCGGCGATGACGAAGGGCGGACAAGGGAGAAAATGGTGCGTAAACGGTGCGATCTCATGGTATTCAACCGCGTCGATAGGGCGCTCGGGACCGACACGACCGAGATGGTGATCTACGGCAGGAGGGGCGTAATTCAGCGCTGCGGGCCGGTGCGAAAAGAGGTCGCCGCGCGCGAGCTGCTGTTGCGCATCGCTGAAATTTCCGGTAAGAAAAATGGATAACCGAGCGATCATGGGTATTTACTTCCGGCAGCAGACGGAAATGGCGATGCCCGATGTGGTAATCGATGGGACGCTTATTCCCCTCCTGCTGAAGCGGCCGTCAACCGATGCGCCGCGAAGCGACCGTTCGTCCCGTCGACTTCCGCTCAAGGGAAACGCTGCGGCAAGCGCTTCTGCGTCGAACACGCCCTCGTCGATTGATGGGAAAAACCGCCTTTCATCGTTGCGACCGATCGGGCAACTGGCCGCTTCCGCAGTGAAAATGCGGGAGTCGACGGCCGAGCCGGCCGGCACCACTGAAGGCGACGGCGCGTCCCTCACGGAAAAACGGGCGGCGCTCAAGGAGCTTCTCATAAAAGGCTGCAACCGGTGCCCTCTGGCGCAGCACCGCAGAAAGTTCGTGTTCGGAGCGGGAAATGCCGGTGCGCCGGTCGTGGTGATCGGCGAGGCGCCGGGGCGTGAGGAGGACGAACAGGGGCTTCCCTTTGTCGGAGCGGCGGGACAATTGCTCACCAGCATGCTTGCCGCCATCAATCTCAACCGCTCCGATGACGTGTTCATCACCAATGTGCTCAAATGCCGTCCGCCGGGAAACCGCAACCCTGAAACGGCGGAAATAACGGCCTGTCTGCCGCTGCTCAAGCGACAGATCGAGATAATCGGCCCCCGGGCGCTTCTGCTTCTGGGCAGGATCGCGGCGAATGCGATGTTTGACACAGGCGACAGCGTGGGGAAGCTGCGCGGAAAAACACTTGACTATCACGGCATACCGGCGATGGTGATCTATCACCCGGCGGCGCTGCTGCGCAATGCAGCCTATAAGCGGCCGGCATGGGAAGATCTCCAACAATTTCAAAAACTGCTTTCAACGCTGGGGGTGTATGGCTCTTTACGCAAGAAATGAACAAACGGTAACACAGGGGGCGGAGCGCGTCCCGCCCCAGGCGCTCGATGTTGAACGCACCGTCCTCGGTTCGATGCTGATCGACGGCCACGCCGCGGCCGTGGCGTTCGAACTGCTCGATGAAAGCGGTTTCTATATGGCCGCCAATCGCCATATTTTCAATTGCATGCGGGAAATGTTCGAGAAGAGTATTCCCATCGATATCATTACGCTCGCCGATGCGCTGCGTAAAAAGGGCCTGTTCGAGGCAATCGGCGAAGAAGCTTATCTCGGCGAACTGGCCCAGTCGATCGCCACATCGGCCAACATTGAATATTATTCCGGAATTCTTATCGAAAAGGCAACCCTGCGGCAACTCATCACGGTTGCGGGGGAGATAACGACCGATTGTTTCAATACCGAAATCGAACCGCAGGTCCTTCTTGATCAGGCTGAGGCAAAAATTTTCGGCATTTCCGAGGCCCGGATCAGAAACAGATTCGAGTCATTGGGGCAGCTGCTGCCGCGTGCATTCGAGGACATCGAGGGGTATGCGAAGGGGAGCTTCAAGGGGATCCTCACCGGATTTAAGGAGCTTGACGAAATGACCACCGGCCTGCAGCGGGGCGATCTGGTGATCGTCGCAGGCAGGCCTTCGATGGGCAAGACCGCCTTTGCCCTTTCGCTCGGCCTCAATGCGGCGATCAAGGGTAACAACCCCACGGCGATCTTTTCTCTCGAAATGTCGAAAGCGCAGCTCGTACAGCGCATGCTCTGTTCCGAGGCTCGCGTCAACATGCATCAGTTGCGCAGCGGCACGCTGCCGAAACGCGATCTTCCCAAACTCAGTTTCGCGGCGGGACCGCTCTCGGAAGCGCCGATTTTTATCGACGATACGCCGGCCATAACGGTGCTTGAGTTGCGGGCGAAAGTGCGGCGGCTCAGGGCGCAGCAGGGATTGCAGCTTGTCATCATCGATTATCTCCAACTGATGGGCACCACGGGAAAAATCGAGAACCGCCAGCAGGAGATTTCCCAGATCTCCCGGTCGCTTAAATCAATCTCAAAAGAGCTCGACGTTCCGGTCGTCGCCCTCTCGCAGCTTTCCCGAGCGGTGGAGTCGCGCACCGGGAACCACCGTCCGCAACTCTCCGACCTGCGTGAGTCGGGAGCCATCGAGCAGGACGCCGACATCGTTCTGTTCGTTTATCGCGAGGAGCTCTACAATAAGGAGGATGAAGAGGCGCGGGGCAAGGCGGAGATTATTATCGGCAAACAGCGAAACGGACCCATCGGCATCGCCAAACTTACTTTTGTCAAAGAGTTCGCGCGGTTTGAAAACAGGTCGGAGCGCATCGAGGAGCACGGCGGATTTTGAAACGGCTTCGGCGTGGCATTGAAACCGTCGGGACGCTGGGCAGAAGCGCCTGGCGCTGGGGCGCTCGGTTCCTTCAAAGCGTCGCCGCGTACGGGTCGCTTGCGCTGGTAACCTTCCGGCGGATGCCGCTGCTGGTGCGCAATCCCGATCTCACTGTTTCTCATATGTATACTCTGGGCGTCGAGTCGGGGGGGCTCGTCTCGGTAATCGCCCTTTTTCTCGGGTCGGTCACCGTTACCCAGGCGATTTATCAGATGTCGGGGATCATTCCGCTGCGGTATCTGGGCGTACTGGTACAGAAGGGTATTCTCAACGAACTGGGGCCGGGGATCACGAGCATGGTGTTTGCTGGCAGGGTGGCGACCGGTATTGCCGCCGAAATAGGATCCATGAAAAACAGCGAGCAATTCGATGCGATGACCGTGCTCAATCTTGATCCGATACGCTATCTCATCGTTCCCAAAACAGCCGCCTGCATCATCATGGTGCCGCTGCTTGTCATCTGGGCGGAGCTGCTCGCGTTTTTGGGAGCCCTCGTCACCGTTATTCTTTCGGTCGATATGACGGTACAGAGTTTCATGCACGGACTGCGGCTTTT
>JAFGNB010000115.1 GCA_016927235.1 Chitinispirillaceae bacterium | reverse complement strand
GATGAATCGCCCTAAAATAAAGGCTTGGGGCGGTAAAGATGCGTTATTTTAAATCAAAGGATGTCAACTTCGTGCAAAATTCAGGTACTACAATGAAAAAGGATGACCCGTTACAGGATCATCCCGGTAATAGATATTCATCGTCTGTTGCCGGTTAATACATGAATGGAATGCGCACCTCCGAACGTTGCGTCTTTACCGAGAGCAAGTAGTTTCCTGCGGCGAGCTCTCCCGGTTTAATGTTTACCGTCATGTTTTTCTGATCAATGCTGCCGGAAAAGGCGCCGACAATCTCCTTTCCCGCAAGGTTGAACAACCGGATACGGGAAGCCCCGGCATGATCGGGAAGCGTGATTTTGAAACTGTTTTTATTCATCCGTTTCCAGGAAAGGCCCGGCTCACTCCTGTACGATGTGGAAGTTTTTACTATGGGAGAGGAGACGAATTTTACCCAGTTGATATCGTAGGAGTTGCTCGTCGGGGTGGTGAACGTGAAAAACAGGTTCTGTTTACCGGTTGTCTTGGTGGTAAGCGCTCCTTTCTGTGTCTCCCACTTGGTCTTGCTTCCGGTGCTGTTCAGGGTCACGGTGCCGAGAAGCGTTCCGTCGGCCGATCCGGTGCGCACGGCAATCGTTCCGCCCGAACTCGTACCGGCCACCCTCACCATCATTTCCGCAGGGCCTTCGTTTCCTTCGGGCGGCGTGAAATCAACGCTGTCGTACCGGACGGTCGCATTGTCACGTATATTAGTGATATACCAGCTCGCCTTTGCCTCGGTTGTATTGGCGTTGTACGACCATGCTGCGGATGAGGCACTGGCAATGACTCCACGGTCGATCTGGATAGAGTCGTTGTAGGCATTGGGAACGCCGACACCCCGGTTGGTCTTGGAGATACGGTCGGTGTTGAAGGTACCGTCACTCTTATAAGTAAGGTATTCGATACCGGAACAGCGCTCCGAACCGAATATCTGGCCGCCGAATGTAACATTGTGGAAAAAGATATAGGTCTGCCCTTTGAACTCGCAGGCGCCGGAGTGGATCGTAAACTCCGACGGACTGTTATTCTGGCTGAAAATCTGGCCCCGGTAGGTCCAGGGGCCCGCCCTGTTTGTGGCGGTGGAATAGGCGATTATTTCATTGCCGCTTCCCGGTACCTGGGCAAAGACCAGATAATACATGTTTCCGCGCTTCCACATCCAGGAACCTTCCCGGTATCCGGAGGGTGCATTTCCGGGATTCTGTATGCAATTATTGATATTTCCGGTAATCCTTGTTGCACTTTCGTCCATCTGTACAAAACCAAGACTCCTTGTATCCTGGTGCCGGTAAGACATCCATACGGTGGAATCAGTCGGATCGATAAAAATAAACGGATCGATGACATCTCTGACCGATCCGGGCAATGGCTCTCCTGCAGTATATGGTCCCACGGGATTTTCACACGTCGCCATAAAATTATAGAAAAAGCCGTCGGTATGGGTCGCCGGAACAGTGAGTCGGTAGAGTCCTTTAAGAAAGACCACATGGGGCGCCCACAATTTATGAACGTTATGGTTCGCCCATGGAACCTGGTCTTCGTAGAGCGAGACACCCTCATCCTTCCAGTGAAACATATCTTCGGACGAATAGCAATGAATTGTGTCGATAGGATAGGCGCCCGAACCTCCTATGATGTCCTGCGTGCAGTAGAAATAGACTTTGGTTTCTCCATTGTAGGTAAAAACCGACGGCGCAGGATCTGATGTAGGATGCGGCAGCGGAACCGATGATCCGTTGATAAAACAGTTGTCTGCGAAAAGCGTCGCGGCGAACATTATAAAGGCTGTTGCATAAGCGACTTTTCTTTTCATGGAGTCTCCCCCGTTTTTTGGTAAAAACAATTCTGCACTTTCATGTACCTCCTTTACATTTTAACATTATGGACGATTAAAAAACATAACTGAACTTCAGCATCCAGTACCAGTGTTTATCTTTAATCAAGGCTTCCTCCTGATCGATGGATTGAGCGAGCGATGTCTGGATTCTGCTGTGATCTCTGGCGAACTGTGACGTGATGCTGAAATTGCCGAAAAGCGTCTTTTTCAGGTACAGCGACCACTTCCATTGAGCGGCGCCTCCTTCATAGAATTCTTTCGAGTACGTGCCGTCGCCGGCGGACTCAATTGAGCCGTGAGGGTAACCGCCGTTCAGTTGCGGATCATAGGGAATAGGGAGCCTCATCATCCCCAGTCCCTGGGTAACGACCGGCGAGCGGTTGGCGTACTTCTTGCCGTAATATTCCGCTTCCAAAGCGATAATGTCAAGCACCTTGAAACCGGGAAGATTGAATCCCACCATAACAGGCATCTTTTCCATAAGCTTATCGTATCCCGATTCATTGACCGGCATATTGTTCCAGTTCGGGTCAGGATCAGGGTTTGCAGGATAATTTTTTACTCCGAGAATAATCGCCTCTGCGTAGAGCTTCAGATCCTCCGGTCCCAGAAAATCCCACCCCAGAAGCGGTTTGGGGTCAAAGGTAAAACGTGCCATCACTTTTGAACCGGCAAAGGTGTAAAACAGGGTATCGTTGTGCGCCGGATCATCCTCGGCGAAATAATAATTTGGAGCATAGGGCGTTGATCCGGGGACGGCAACGTTCGATAAATAGTATTTAGGTTGCGTATAATCATTATTGACGGGAAAGCAGTGGTAGAATTGAACGCCGGCTCCGATATTCAGCACGCCGTTGCCGAGATCGACATCTGAAAAGCCGGTAACGGAGAAATCGTTCATCGGATAAAGATACAATTCAGTGGTCAGTAAAAGTTCGTTATGCCAGAACCCAAGCGCGTCGCTGCTGATGCGCAGCCCTGCCAGCGGTGCATTGGCGAAATCAAATCCGTCGGTGTATATGTATCCGGGATAACACCCTGTTCTGAACATATATTCGCCGAGATTCCTTGCTTGCCGGTTATATTTATAGGGAAAATATCCTATATGAAGATCCAACAGCGAATCCTCCGGATCGGGGCTGCATTTAAGCACCATTTTCGCCCGGTCGATCCACAGGCTGATTGCCGCAGCTTTACTGACGCGCGCCGGGTCGATGAGCATGCTGTCGGGAAACGTATTGTATGAAAGCCAGCCGGCAACCGACACCGCACCCTGTAAACGGGGATGAAACCGGCTGCGTAATCCGACGCACACCAGATTGTTCTGAATCCACTGGTGGGATAACTCATGCCCCTTGACGCCGTACTTATAATTAACGAATTGCCCCGACTGCATCCATGCCTGACCGTTAAACTCAAGCTTCATACTCCCCTCTTCGGCCGAACAGACATACAACGCCCCCAGCGCCAGTCCGGCGACCAGTGACTGATACACATGCATGCGTTTTTTAATCATACGACGGGTTCCTCTCAATAACGGGAATTATGCACTCTCTCTTATATACCAGCGGCTGATTTTCATTTGTATAAAATGCACTTATGTACTGCCGCAATCAATAGGATCAACACCGACAGGCAAATGGAGGATTTCAATCGTTGTCCCGGCATATACCTGCATAAAAACGGCTTTAATAGATAAACGGAATATTCACCTCGCCGCCGGGATTCTTAATTGTTAATAAATAGGCACCCGAAGAGAGCCGGTTTTCGTTCAAATCAACCATAATACAGTTCCAGGCAAACGGCCGGACAGTAACTGCCCCGGCGATTTCTCTTCCCTGCAAATTAATTGCTGAAATAATCGCAGCAGCAACGTTCTCTTTGCAGAAAATTTTAAAGGTATTTTTACTGACTCGCCGGAAGTTAAACCCTGACTGGTCGAGAACTGCGCCATACGTTTTTATCACCGTACTGGTTTCTTCACCGAATTTTATCCAGTTAACCTGAAAAGTATTGGCGGCTGATGTTTTAAATACCAGGGCGAGGTCTTGTACGCCCTCTTTCGGTACGGCGGTGAGTTTGACATAATCGGTTGTTTTGTACGTATTAAGATCGCCGGTATTCGGAACAGGAATGGTCGCAAGGAGCGTACCGCTGTTGGAACCGGTGCGTATTTCGATGGAACCGTTGGCATTGGAACTTGAGATGTTGGCTGCGACGGTTGCGAATTGTTTGCCTTCCGAGGGGGTAAAATCAACATTTTTATAGGTACATGTTCCGTTATTTTTAATATCGGAGACGACCCAGCCGTTCGGGGCGGTCGCGAGACCCGGATGCTGTATGCACCTGACGGCACAATTGCTTGAACTGCTGTAACGATCCACCTGAATGGAGTCAATTGATGCCCGGCAGATGCCGACGCCACGGCTGGTTTTGGCGGTTTCCTGAATAAGGGGCGGATTAGCGTTTGTAAAATTGACATATTCAATTCCCACGCATCTTCCCACACCGTTCCTGAACAGACGGAGACCACCAATTTCAGGCTCCTGAACGCCCTGCCAGAAAATATACCACTTGGCTTCACTCTCCCCTTTCGGTTTATAATGGCAGGCTCCGGAATGGATCGTAAACTCGCTGCTGTTCGTTTTCAAGATAACACCGCGATAGGTCCATTGGGTGTTCGAGGTAATAGTTCCCTGAGCGGGAACCGGTGCCGTCGCATATTCGATTGTTTCTTTGCGTACACCACCACGCTCGGTCGCGTAAATCAGATAGTAGAAACCGTTCCGTTTGAATATCCAGGTTCCCTCTTTGTATCCGTCGGTCGGTAAGGTCCTTACGACCCAGGGTTGCCCGACGACATCAGTGGCATCATCATTTAACTGGGCCATGTGTACCGAGGTCGCTCCGGCACCCATACGAACCGCCAGTATCGCTGCCGTTTTGCCGTCGGGCATTGTGTCAATATAACAGAAGGGATCGATCGAACCTATACTGATATTCGAAAGATACAAGGGGTTGTTTGACGCTATAAAGGGACCCTTTGGGGAGTCCGCGGTTGCGGTAAATACCCGTGCAGATGCGTCGTTAGGTGTGGCACCATTTCGATCCACCGCTGAAACAAAAAGACGGTACTTTCCTTTATAATAAACGACGGTTGGCGCCCATAACTGATGTGCACCCTTGTTTACCCAGCTCTGACAGCTCTGTTCATCAAGAGCAACCCCCTCATCCCGCCAGTGAAACATGTCGTCAGATGAATAAATGTGAATCGTGTCGATCGGATAAACTGCACTGCCAAATCCCGTCAATTTATCCTGGGTACAGTACACGTAAACTCTGGTCTCGCCATTGTAGGTAAAAACCATTGGCGCCGGGTCGGATGTCGGACGTTCCGTGACAATCCAGTTATCCGCGTGCACGGCGGTTTGAGGAATAACCGACACCAGCAATGCCGACAAAAGAACGGTAACGCACTTCCCTCCACAGGTTAAACCTGTTTTATGTACAAACGATGAAATATTCATGGTTCCTCCAATTTAATAATATATAGTGTTTCTTAGAAAAAGTAGCCGAACTTCAACATCCAGTACCACTGTTTACCTTTTATAAAAATTTCTTCGAAATCAACGTTTTGTGCGAGCCCTGTCTTAATAAGTGAGTGATCGCGTGCGAACTGCATGGTAATGACGAACCGGTCGAGCAGCGTTTTTTTGGCATACACCGACCATTTCCACTGAGCCGCCCCACTTTTATAGGTTTCTTTTGAGTACACTCCGCTTGCCAGAGGATTACCGGCCAGGCTGTCACCGTAGGGGAAACCGCTGTTGATTTTGGGGTCATAAGGAAGCGGTAGACGTAACATGTTGTTGCTGTTTGCATAAATAGGAACACGATTGACATACTTTTTTCCGTAGTACTCCACCTCCAATGAAAAAACATCAAGCAGCTTGAATGTCGGGAAATTGAATCCTGCCATGACCGGAATCTTCTCCATAATTTTGTCGTAGCCGAATTCATTAATCGGACGATAATAGGTTTCAGCACTGCTGTCCAGGGAGGCCGGGTAATTTTTAACCCCCAGGATGATCGCTTCGGAATAGAGTCTCAAATCTTCAGGACCGAAAATGTCCGGCGATCCGAACAGCGGTTTCGGGTCGATTGCCAGCCGGCCCATTATTTTGCCCCCTGCAAACGTATAGTATGACGTATCACCATCGACGACATACCAGTTCGGAGCCGGTTTATCCTGCGGGGCGTAAGACATTTGCTCATATTGTGTAGGAGTGGTATAGGCATCATCCACGGGGATGAGTCGGAACAGTTGCACACCGGCGCCAATAGTTATCACCCGGTTCGGCATTGGTGTAATGTCGGTAAGGAAGGTAAGTGAAAAATCTTTGGGGGGATAAAGATAGAGTTCCGAAGTGAAAAAGAGGTCGTTTTTCATTACGCCGGCAAAGAGGTTATTCTGAAGATGGATCCCCGAGAGTTGTCTCCCGGCCAGGTCGAAGCCTTCTGAGTGGATATACCCCGGGTAGCAGCCGGTTCGGAACATATATTCACCCAGGTTTCGTACATCCCGGTTGTATTTAAACGGGAAAATTCCGATTTCAAGATTGAAAAGCGAATCTTCGGGATAGGGGCTCAAGCGCAGCTTCATCCGTGCACTGACCATGTAGAAATCGACTGTAGGAGCGTTCATATCCTGCCGTGGATTACTCATCAGAGAGTCCGGAAACGGGTTGAAATAGAGCCATGCCTTGAGACTCACGTCACCGGAGAGCCGCTCATTAATTTTTGTGCGGAGCCCCATGACCATGATGTTGTCCTGCATCCATTTGTTGGTAAGCTCGTATCCATTCGGCATGTATTTGAAATTCTTGTTCTGCCCTGCCTGAATCTCCGCCGAACCGAATAAATCGATGTCTATCTTGGTATCTTCATCAAAGCCGAAGCCGGCCACAGCAACCAGCATCACACTTACCGCGGTTTTCACTGGCAGGCGAATGCAAAAAAACATATGGAATCTCCCTCGTATAAATGATGGTTTTCCCGCATGGTTATACGGTGTGTATACGACCATCCGGGCGTTTCTTATGATAGTTAATGTTTTGGTGATGGAACGGTCTCCCGTCTCACCATTTTAAATATAATTCCCCTTTAAATTGCGCTCCTGCAGCACCCCCCGCTCTATTAGTTGAAGGTTCAAAGGTGCTGCAATTAAAAAATGCGTTAACGTTAACGCAACTCATCACAAAACAAAAATTTCCAGCACATTTCTTCTTAATATACAACATGTGTTTGTGAAAACCCTTTTTTAATTTAATGAACGCAGGCTATTTCAATTGCGGTTTTTCCCAGAGTTTCGTCGCCGCCTTTTTCAAGTCGGCATACCACCCTTTGATCACCTGCGGTTCGACCTCGAGGCTGTCGGCGAGTTTTTCAAGCGACATCCCGCACTCCACCGCGACAATGGCGTCCCACCGGTTTTTTGCCGTGAGGAGGACGCGCTGCGGTTTTGTCGCCGACGCGACATCCGCTTCAACAGCAACCGACTCGCCGCCGGAAACGCTCCCGACTATCGTCACCGTACGTCCGGCCCTGATATCGCTCACGATCCCTTCGAGTTTTACGTCGAGCGGGTCGTTCTCCCTGAAACCGACGGATGCGTAGCGTATGATACTGCGTTCGTCGAGAACGAAAAGCGCCGGGAGGGAGGCGACGCCGTACCGTTCGGCGGTTTTGCGGTAGGGATCGAGCAGCACCGGCAGCGTGTACCCCTTCTCCTTAACGAACGGCGCAACGATCCGCTCCCCCTCCCTGTCGATGCTGATGCAGAATAGTTTAATGCTGTCGCCGGCATGTTTTTCGGCGAATTTCATCAGCTCCGGGATCTCCCTCTGGCACGGTTTGCAATAGGTGGCCCAGAAGCTCAGCACGACGATGTGACGGATGTTGTTGATATGAGGTTTAAGCAGGGTATCGCCGCAGTAGAAGCGCAGGCTCACGCGGCCCTCTGAGAGCGAGGGCAGCGAAAAGGTCGGCCCGGGGTTTCCGGGCTGAAGAAGTCCGGGGGTTTCGGCCGCTGCGCATACGGCCGCGAGGGTCGTGACGATACGTATCATCCGGTTTACTATGTTCATCGGGAACTCCTTGTTTTCACCTTCGCCGCCCCCCGCTCCTGCGGCGCCTTCCACGGAATGAAGCTATCCTCCCAGCTGCGCCGAATGTGCTGCGGCAACACCGACCGCCTCGATGATTGCGTGTTTAAAAGCGCGCTCTTCGAGGGCGCGCAGGCCCGCGGCGGTGGTTCCTCCCGGCGACATGACGCCCGCTTTGAGCGCTCCGGTGTGTTCTCCGCTCTGTGCCGCCATTTTCACGGCGCCGAGCACCGTCTGGAAAGCGCATTCACGCGCGATCGACAGAGGTAATCCGGCGGTGACCCCTCCCTCGATAAGCGCCTCGAGAAACAAAAAGACGTAAGCCGGTCCGCTTCCCGAAAGCCCGGTGACCGCATGCATCAGCTTCTCGTGAACGAAGACGGTTTTTCCGCAGGCGGAGAAAATGCTCTCGACAAGCGTATGGTCGCCGTCGGTGCAGTTGTCGCTGCAGCACCAGGCGCTCATCCCTTCCCCGATGCGGGCGGGGGTATTCGGCATCACACGGCAAATGCGCGCATCCTCTGAAAGGTAGTGCCGCAGCGTGGCAATACCGACTCCCGCGGCGATCGAAATCCAGAGAGGAGCAGGGGCGGAGGATGATGTACGGCAGGTGTCAACCTCTTTGCATGCCGACGCGAGATCCATCGGCTTCACCGCGAAAATGATTGCGTCGGGGGCCGCATTGGCGGAAAACCATTGATCGGGAGGCGCGATTGTCACCGCTTCGGGAAGAGCCGAACGGGCCTGAAGCGACGTATCGTACGCATATATCATTATCGACCGGTTGTTCGCACGCAGTCCGTCGATGATCGCCCTGCCCATCGTACCGGCTCCCAAAATCGCAACGCGCATACGCTTCTCCTCACGCCGCATATCGATCCGAAACGACGCTCAGCTTTTCATCGCGTCAAGGAACTCGCGGTTCGTCTTGGTGTTTAACATTTTTTCGTTAAGGAACTCCATCATCTCGATCGGCGTCATGGTCGCGAGGAACTTGCGCAGGATCCACATGCGGTTGAGTTCCTCCTCGGTAAGGAGCAGCTCCTCCTTGCGCGTTCCCGAACGCATGAGATCCACCGCAGGATAGATGCGGCGGTCGGCGATCTTGCGGTCGAGCACCAGTTCCATGTTGCCGGTACCCTTGAACTCCTCGAAGATGACCTCGTCCATGCGCGAGCCGGTCTCAATGAGCGCGGTGGCGATGATGGTAAGGCTGCCGCCGTTGTCGATGTTGCGGGCGGCGCCGAAAAACCGTTTCGGTTTGTAAAGTGCCTGTGAATCCACGCCGCCCGACAAAATGCGGCCGGAATGGGGGGCCACCGTGTTATGGGCCCGGGCAAGCCGGGTGATACTGTCGAGAAGAATGACGACGTCACGGTTATGTTCCACCAGCCGCTTGGCCCGCTCGATCGCCATTTCGGCAACCACTACATGGCGTTCCGCGGGCTCGTCGAAGGTGGAGCTTATGATCTCCGCCTTGACCGAACGCTGCATATCGGTCACCTCTTCGGGCCGTTCGTCGATCAGCAGGACTATCAGAAACACATCGGGATGGTTATGGAGGATTCCGTTGGCGATGCTCTTTAACAGCACCGTCTTTCCCGTCCGGGGCGGCGCCACGATAAGGCCCCGCTGTCCTTTACCGATCGGTGTAAGCAGGTTCATGATACGGGTGGCCGTATCCTTCGGCGCATATTCAAGATTAAAACGTTCCTGAGGGAACAACGGGGTAAGATCGTCGAAATTGATCTTTTTTTTGCACTCTTCAGGGTCTTCGAAGTTGATCATTTCAACGCGCAGCAGGGCGAAATATCGCTCGGAGTCCTTCGGCGGCCTCACCTGCCCGGAAACCGTGTCTCCCGTCTTGAGATAAAACCGCTTGATCTGCGACGGCGACACATAAATATCATCGGGCCCGCTCAGATAACTGTTCAGCGGCGAGCGCAGGAAACCGAAACCGTCGGGCATGATCTCAAGCACCCCTTCGGCGAACATCTGCCCGTTCTGCGCGGCCTCCGCATGGAGGATCTTGAAAATCAGCTCCTGACGCCGCAGGTTGCGATGTTCTCCCACATCATACGAAGAGGCAAGTTCATTCAGTTCGGTCATCGATTTTGACTTCAGTTCAGCAACATTCATTGAGCTACTCCATTATGTAAAAGGTTATTCCATGTATCTGCCGGTTATTCAGCTTATCCGTCGGTTATTCAGCGAAAACTTCGCACATCGATTGTCTGACATCCGCCGCCAGGAATTAGGTTGTATGAAGAGATCGTGTGACGTTACTGTTGAAGAGTCAATTATCCGTTCAGTACAATTTAGCGCCCGCCCTCATCGCACACTTTTTCGAAACGAATTTCGAAACGAATTTCGGTTATACTGCAAATCAACATCCCCGAATTGTACCGATTGAATGACTGAACCTGCGGGGTTACATTTGGATGTAATTACTTATTCCTGTCCGATTCGGTTAAAATATGAAATGATGCCGAAGGAATGTCAAGGTTTTTTTGGCGGACGCGCCGAAGCGGCGGTCGTGACCGATGTATGACGATCGTCCGTCGCATGAAGACGAGCGGCGAGGTTCCCGGAAGAAAAATCGAAAAAGATGCGGCAGGGGCGCTCACGGGCCGTTTTTTTAATGCCGGACAATCCGGCCTTCAGATTCCGCTTCCTAATCGTTTACGTTGCATGTCGGTCTGAAGTAATTTCATGGTATGAACCGTTTCACACCTGCCAGCCGTTTCCGTATACCGGGACACTTCTTACGGCTTGCATCGCCGCTACTTGTTATCTTTCTGTTTTTCGCGGGATGCGGTGATCGGCAGAAAGCCGGTCCGCTGCGCCGTGCTGTTTCCGCACCCCCTCCCGACACCTTTTCGGTCGCCTTTTTTAATGTCGAGAATCTCTTCGACAACGAGTTCGACGGCAATGAGTACGTGGAGTACCGGCCCGACGCCACCAACTGGAATCGAGCGATGCACGACCGCAAGTTCGAAAACATCTCCTCGGTGATCGCCGCGATGAATGCGTCGGTTATCTCCCTTTGTGAAGTCGAGGATCGCGACGCGCTCAACCAGCTTGCGGAAAAGCTCGATAAAAAGGGGGTGCGATACCCCTTCAGGGCGATCATCGACACTCCCGCAGCGTCCAACACCCGCCCGGCGATCCTTTCGCGCTTTCCTGTCGGGCATTCCGCCGCCCATCCCGTGGCGGTTGCCGACGGCTTTTCCACGCGCGCCGTGCTTGAGGCGCGGCTCGACGTCGGGGGGCGGCCTCTTACGCTTTTTGTCAACCACTGGCCGTCGAAACACCACCCGGAATCATTCCGGCTCGCCGCGGCAACGGCCCTCATCGGTCGAGTTGCGCAGCTTCCCCGCGGAACCGATTACTGCATCGTGGGCGATTTCAACAGCGATTACGACGAGTTCTCGACCTTCACCACGTTCGGCCTTAACGATACCCGCGATACTACCGGCATCAACCATTGCCTTGGAACCGTCCGTACGGCCGGTGGAACTCGGATGAGGCCGCTTACCGAACGGGAGATGATCACCGCGCCCTTTCCGTCGCACTACGACCTCTGGCTGGAACTTAACGAAATAGATCGGATGAGTTATTTCTACCGGGGGAACCGTCAAACCCCCGACCATATCCTGCTGCCCCCCGCCCTCTACGATCAAAAGGGAATCTCCTACCTCGACAACAGTTTCCACGCCTTTACCTGGGAGGGCAGACTGCTTTCGCACGGCAGGCCGGTCAGGTGGCGAATCAGGCGTCGGGGTGCGAAGAAGTATCATGCGGGAGAAGGGTATTCCGACCATCTGCCGATTGTCGCCCGATTCACCTGCGTGCCGTTTCGTTTCGACACCGCATTGTCGGCGGAAAATGCAGCCCCCG
>JAFGNB010000114.1 GCA_016927235.1 Chitinispirillaceae bacterium | reverse complement strand
TAGCGGTTGTGGGGGTGGGGAATTGTGTCAGTTCCCTCATTCAGGGTATGGCTTTTTACCGGGATAAAAAACCGCAGGATGCCATCGGGCTTATGCACTGGGACATCGGAGGGTATTCCCCTTCCGACATCGAGGTGGTGGCGGCGTTCGATATTGATGAGCGTAAAGTGGGCAAGGACGTTTCCGAGGCGATTTTCGCTTCCCCCAACTGTACTGCGGTTTTCTGCCGGGATCTTCCTCCGTCCGGTACGGTGGTGACCATGGGAGCGGTCCTCGACGGCGTTTCTCCGCATATGGCCGAGTACGACGAGCGACGGACCTTTGTTCTCAGCAGCCGTCCTGAAAGCACGGCCGACGCGGTGGTGCGCATCCTCGAACAGAGCGGCGCCGACATGGTGCTCAACTACCTGCCGGTTGGTTCGGAGAAGGCGACGCGGTTTTACGCGCAGTGTGCGCTCGATGCCGGAGTAGGATTTATCAACAACATACCGGTTTTCATCGCCAGCGACCCGGTGTGGTCCTGCAAATTCGAGCAGAGCGGTCTTCCGCTGATCGGGGACGACATCAAGGCGCAGCTGGGAGCGACCATTACCCATCGCTCGCTCACCGATCTGTTCAAGAAACGGGGGGTGAAACTCGAGCGCACCTACCAGCTCAATACGGGCGGGAACACCGATTTTCTCAACATGCTTAACCGCAGCCGCCTCAACTCCAAGAAGGTATCGAAGACCGAGGCGGTGCAGTCGGTGGCCGCGCAGCGTCTTGACAGCAATGATATTCATATCGGTCCGTCCGATTACGTTCCGTGGCAGAACGACCAGAAGATCTGTTTCATCCGCATGGAGGGGAAACTCTTCGGGGACGTTCCGATGAACCTCGAGCTGCGCCTTTCGGTGGAGGACTCGCCCAACAGCGCCGGCGTGGCGATCGATGCGATACGCTGCTGCCAGCTTGCGCGCAATGCGGGTGCGGGCGGCGCTCTCACCGCCCCGTCGGCGTACTTCTGCAAACATCCGCCGAAACAGTTTACCGATGACGAGGCGTACCGCCTGACCGAAGAATTCATCAAAGAGTTCGGCGTGCGGCCGGCGCCCTCAGTTCCCCGGCAAGGAGCGATCCATGGCACGGTTGTTTAACGCCGACGAGATCTTCACGATAGGCGTTCAGATCGAAAAGAACGGCAACGCCTTCTACGCGGCCGCCGCCGCACATACCGATGACCCGGATCTCAAAAAGCTGTTCCTGCAGCTTGCGGAATGGGAGCAGTCGCACGTCGCAATCTTCGAGGACCTGCGTTTCAGGCTGCCCGCCGAGACGAAGGCGCAGGACGTTTACGATCCGGACAACATGGTGCATCGGTATCTAAAGGCGGTCGCCGATGATAACGTATTCGTCAAGGGGCTCACGCTCTCGCCCGATCTTCTGGTCTGGACGTCGCCGCTGAAGGTGCTGAACACGGCGCTCGATTTCGAAAAAGACTCGGTCGTCTTTTTCTCGTCGATGAAGGATGCGGCGATCTCGACGACCGGCGCGGCAGAGGTGGAAAAACTGGTGCTCGAAGAGTTGAAGCACATCGGATACCTTACCGGCGAAATCCGCAAGCTGGGAGAATGATTACCCGCCCGAGGCCGCTGCCGGTACATGCCCGGGCAGTAACTATTTTCGGTTTATTAACCGTCCTTCCGGCGCTTTCGTGCGCCGGGGCGGCCCGTTCTACGCGCCCTTCTTCCATTGTCGATTCCAGCCGTTTGGCGCAGCGGCGAAGCGTTTCATCCGCCGCCGGAAAACGCGCGGGAGGCAGAGCGGTTTCCTATTATCAAACGGGAACGGCAACCTATTACGGCAAAAAATTCCACGGCCGCAGAACCGCGAGCGGCGAACGGTATGACCGGAGAAAATTTACCGCTGCGCATAAGACCCTGCCCTTCGGAACCATGGTGCGCGTGACATCTATGAGCAACGGGAAAACGGTAACGGTGCGCGTCAATGACCGCGGCCCGCTGAAAGGGGGACGCATCATCGACCTTTCGTTTGCAGCGGCAAAAGCGCTCGATATGATTTCCGCCGGCGTGGTCTCCGTCGGCATTGAGATTGTGGGGAAGTCCGGTCGTCCACGCCGTAAACGGTAGGGAAGTGCGGCTCGGGCCGCAGCTGCATCGACGGGAATTTTTTTGTTTTGTACGGCAGGTGATTCCTATGCAGCACATCACCATCGGACCCGAAGATGCGGGGTGTCGCCTCGACCGTGTGGTGCGCAAACGGTTGGCGTTGCTGCCGCTGGCGGGTATCTATACCCTGATTCGTAAAGGCGGCGTCCGCGTCGGGGGCAGAAAGACGCGACAGGATTACCGGCTTCGGGAGGGAGAGGTGCTGGAGATCGACGTTGATGCAGCGGAAGTCGCCGCCCCCCGCACGCCCGAACAGTCGCTCGCTCGGCTGAGGAGCACCTCCTTTTACAAAAAGAATTTCTCGATTATTTACGAAGACGACCACCTGCTCGCCTGCAACAAACCGCCGGGGCTCGTAGTGCATCCCGGGAGCGGACATCAGCGCAGCGATACGCTCATCGAGCTTGCCGCCGCTTATCTGCTCGACAAAAGCGGCGCAGCTGCGGGAGAGGAGGCCGCCCTTGTCCACCGGCTCGACCGTGATACCTCGGGCGTCATTCTTATTGCAAAAAACAAACGGACGCTTCGATCGCTTCACGAAGCGTTCCTGCAGCACGC
>JAFGNB010000113.1 GCA_016927235.1 Chitinispirillaceae bacterium | reverse complement strand
AAAGCGGGATTAATGGGAATGGTGTTGAAAGCGATCGGAATTCAGAAACTTTTAACTTATTTCATGTAAATGTGAGATGGTAGTGGAAAATAATGATTATTAAAGGAGAGGCTAACGCCTCATCATTGCGGAGAATCGGAACGGTCGGTGCCGGATGGTGAATGGCGGTTGGAACCGGTTGCAGCGTGACCTCTCTTACCATGGCGTCAACATTCCTCGAAAATTTGCCCCGTCTTTTATTATTTTAAATAGTTTTAAACGTTTTCCGCCCATGAGGAGCATCGTTTTCAATGAAAACCGTCTGCATTAAAATCGGCGGCGCCACGGTCGATGCGGAGGGGGTGCTGCGGGAACTGGGGCAAAGCATTAAAACGCTCCTCCCCGAAACGTTTCCCATTATCGTTCACGGCGGCGGCAGGGATATTGCCCGGCAGCTCAAGCTGCTCAACCGGCAGTTCACCTTTGTCGAGGGAATGCGGGTCACCGACGCCGAAATGGTCAACATCGTCCAGATGGTGCTTTCAGGCGATGTCAACAAGCGAATCGTCAACGCGCTCCTTTGCGAAGGGGTGAAAGCGGCGGGGTTCAGCGGCGTTGACGCCGCACTGTTTATTGCCTCGAAAATGCTCGTCAACGGGCAGGACATCGGCTTTGTCGGGCGGATCGACAAGGTCTCTCCCGCACTCATCGACCTTTGCCAAACCGCGGGGATCGTCCCGGTCGTCTCCCCCATCGCCCGAGACGATTCGGGATGCATCTACAATGTCAACGCCGACCTCGCGGCAAGCGAACTCGCCACGGCGATAAGGGCGGACGATCTCATATTCGTCTCGGACGTTCCCGGTGTCATGGTCGATGACGAGGTGCGGAGAAAGATCACGACGTTCGAGATTGAACCTCTTATCGCCAAGGGGCATATCACCGGCGGCATGGTGCCGAAGCTGCGCTCCGCGGCCGACGCGGTGCACCGTGGTGTGAAGCGCGTGCACATCTGCGGCTGGACCGGTCGTGAAACGCTGCGCAACGAACTCGCCCGGGGGGTCGCCTCGGGGACCGTTATATGCACATAACGATCGGAAAAAGGATTTGATAATGAATACGACACGAATCGACCAACTCTTCGTCCCCACCTACAAACGGGACGGCGCTTCCCTGACGCACGGAAAAGGAAGCTTCCTCTTCGACGCCGACGGCGCATCCTACCTCGACTTCGGCTGCGGAATCGCGGTGAATTCACTCGGTCACGGCCACCCGGCGCTGCAGAAAGCGCTCATTGCCCAGGGCATGAGGCTCATCCATTCCTCCAACCTCTATTTCTGCCAGCCGCAGATCGAGCTGGCGAAGCTGCTCATCAAACACAGTTTCGGGAAGCGGATTTTCTTCTGCAACAGCGGCACCGAAGCGAACGAGGCGGCCATCAAGTTCGCCCGGAAGTGGGCACGGAAACAATCTTCCGAAAAATATCACGTCCTCTCCTTTACCGACGGATTTCACGGAAGGACGTACGGCGCCCTGAGCGCCACGGCGCAGGAGAAATTTCATGCGGGATTCGAACCATTGATCGAGGGGTTCCACCACGCACCCTTCAACGATATCAAATCCGTAAAAAAGCTCCTTGCCTCCCATCAATTCGCGGCGATCTTCGTCGAGCCGCTCCAGGGCGAAGGCGGGGTGAACAGCGCAACCGGCGAGTTTCTCGCGTTTCTGCGCACCGCTTCAGACCAGCACGAATGCGCCCTTGTCTTCGACGAGATCCAGTGCGGCATGGGCCGGACCGGCACGCTTTGGGCGTACGAGCAGTACAAGGTCGTTCCCGACATGATGACGCTCGCCAAGCCGCTCGGCGGCGGATTGCCGCTGGGCGCAGTGGTATGCAGGGAGGATATCGCCCTGTCGCTCGGGACCGGCGACCACGGCACCACGTTCGGCGGCAACCCGGTAGCCTGCGCGCTCGGGGTCGCGGTGATGAACATCATTGCCGACAAACGGTTCCTCAAGGAGGTGCGGGAGAAGGGCTGCTATCTCTTCAAAAAACTCCACGCGCTGCGGGATAATTTCCCCGCAATCGAAGCAGTGCTCGGCAACGGGCTTCTTATCGGCGTGCGGATGAAGGATGACCCTGTCGCGATCATCAAGAACTGCAGAAAAGCGGGGCTGCTGCTGATCAAGGCGAACCTCAATACCATCCGGTTTATCCCTCCGCTCACGGTCAAAAAAACAGAAATCGACCGGGCGGTCGCCATTTTCAGAGACGTCATGATAAAATATTATTAATAGTAAAGGGTTAATGTATGGATAAAGTCGTTTTACTATACTCCGGCGGGCTTGATACCAGCATCATGATCGCCTGGCTCAAGGAGAATTATCATTGTGAAGTGATCGCCATGTGCGCCGACCTCGGACAGAAAGAGGAGCTTTCTGGGCTCGAGGTGAAAGCGCTGAAGACCGGCGCATCAAAATGCTGCGTCGAGCACCTGACCGAGGAGTTCATCACCGATTACATTTATCCCGTCATCAAGGCCGGAGCGGTGTATGAAGGATCGTACCTGCTCGGCACCAGCTTCGCCCGTCCGCTCATCGCCAAACGGGCGGTCGAAGTCGCTCTCAGGGAGGGCGCGACCGCCGTTGCCCACGGGGCGACCGGCAAAGGCAACGATCAGGTGCGGTTCGAACTCACCGTTATGGCGCTCGCTCCGCAGCTGAAAATCATCTCGCCGTGGAAAGACCCCCTTTGGACGCTCAACTCGCGTGAAGCGTGCATCGCCTACGCCGAGAAGCGGGGCATTCCTATTTCGCAATCAACAAAGCGTATTTACTCAGAGGACCGGAACATCTGGCACATCAGCCACGAGGGCGGCCTTCTTGAAATCCCGTGGAACGAACCTCCCGACGACGTCTATACGCTTTCCAGCACCATCGAAAAAGCGCCGGACACGCCCGAGTACGTGGAAATCGGCTTTAATAAAGGCATACCCGTATCGGTCAACGGGAAAACACTCACGCCGGTCGAGCTGCTCGAGAAACTCAACGCACTCGGCGCCAAACACGCGATCGGTCACGTCGACATGGTCGAAAACCGGCTTGTGGGAATAAAATCACGGGGCGTCTACGAGACGCCGGGCGGCGCCCTGCTCTACTTCGCGCACCGGGAGCTCGAACGGCTCGTGCTCGACCGCGACACCAGCCACTTCAAGGAAATAATTTCCGTTAAATATGCGGAACTGGTATACGACGGCAAGTGGTTCTCGGCCCTGCGGTCGGCGCTTGACGCATTTGTGGACGTCACCCAGGAAAACATTACCGGCAAGGCGAGGCTGAAACTCTACAAAGGCAACATCGTCGCAGCCGGGTCGAAGGCCGACAAGTCGCTCTACCTCGAGGATCTCGCCTCTTTTACCGATTCGGCTCTCTACGACCAGAAGGACGCAACGGGGTTCATCAGGCTCTTCGGTTTGCCGATGAAGGTTGCCGGGCTGGTCGACCGCAAGGCGGAGCAATAGGCGGGAGCTGAGGGTGGAACAGTGCGACGCTGTCATCGTTGCAGCCGGATCGGGCACGCGACTCGGTGTTACAATCCCCAAGGCGTTCGTACCGCTTGGCGGGAAACCGCTCCTTGCCCACTCGCTAGAAACGTTTATCGCCTATCCCGAAATTGACAGAATTGTTCTGGTCGTACCGGCGGGGCTCGTCGACCGTGCGGTTGACACCTTTGCAGATGATAAGGTCGCCGTGGTTGCCGGCGGCGCCGAGCGCTGGGAATCGGTGCGCAACGGCTGCCTCGCCTCCGACGCGCCGTGGGTGCTTGTACATGATGCGGCACGGCCCTTCGTTACCGCCTCGGTGATTGACGCCCTGCTCGTCATGCGAAACCGCTTCGACTGCGCCTTTACCGCAACGCCGGTAGTCGACACGATCCGCACCTTTACCGGCGACACTGCCGGGAAAACCGTCGACCGGTCGAAACTGGTGCGTGTCGGCACCCCGCAGCTCTTCCGCAGTTCGCTCCTGCCGAAATGTTTCGACCTTGCTGCGACCCTCCCCTCCCCCCCTACCGATGAAGTCTTTCTCATGCAGCAGATCGGCATACCGGCCGGCATCGCCAGGGGGGATCCGAAAAATTTCAAGATCACGACGAAGGAGGATCTGGAAATAGCGGAGGGGATGCTGCGTTTAGGGATGAAGTAAGCTGTCAGATGTTCAACTGTTCAGCGGCCGAGCAGTTCATCAGTTAAGTTGAGCTGCTCGCGGGTCGGGGCGATCTCGATCAGTGTCGCTTTGATGCGTTCAAGCTCTTCCGGCGTATCGGGAAATTCTGTCGTCTTTCGCATTTGTATTTTTACGCCGCATCGGCAGGGTGCTGCAATCGAAAAAACCTGCGGCCGCCTCATCGCCCCCCCGACCCCACTTCGAGGATGACGCCGTTGACGACGACCTCCTGTTTTTTCGCATGGTTTGTTCTCACGGTGAAACTGCCGTAGACGGGGGTTGTATAATTGAGCGCCTGAGAAATGGCGAGCCGGTACCTCAGATACCCCTCCGCGTCGCTGCTGTCGGGTTTCGTTAATGCGTGAGTAAAGAGTATCGGCAGCGTTGTCTGCCAGCCGGTTTTTTCCTGATTCCCGAATCGCTCCTGCTCCATGAAACTCACTTCCAGAACCTGCAGGTCTTTTTTTGAGGTAAGAACCGTGAGCGTCTCTTTGACCATGCCGTATTTATCGGGTCTGAGCGAAAGATATTTCGGTTCGATCTCAAGCTCGGCATGAATCGTACACCCGAGTGAAAGCCTGAGATTCGGGTTGTTTTTGGCATTTGAAACAACCGTTACATATTTGCGCATCTTACCGTGATGCATCTTTACGATATTGATTTCCTGCGTGACTTTGCCTTCCCGACCGGGAAGGATGATCGAGTCGTGCCCGACTGCGGTACAGCCTCAGCCCGGCCTGACTTTTTCGATGATCAGCGCCTCGTTGCCGGTATTTTTGACGACAAAGGTATGTTTAATGGACGTGCGTGTCCCCTCCTTGATAACGCCCATGTCGAAATCGGCGCTGTCTACCGATATCATCGGAGCTGATGAAACCGAAAATGCCAGCGCCGCTGCACAATTGACCGTAAGAAAAAATCCCCTCAGGATTTTATCCATTCATTCGACCTCCTGAAAAAATTTCACGGAAAAAATAATTTCTGTCGTGAAAAAAGGCTATTGACCCCTCAAAGTCCCTCTTCGTGATAACTTTCCCCGATTGCGGTTATCAGGAAAAAATATTGCACTGTCGGAACTCAAAGTGAAGGCGGAATTGATATATTTTTATGGCCGGGAACGAAAAGAAGCATGTATGGAAAATACCGCCCAGCCCATCGATAACCTGTCGAACGACGATTGCCGTTCAATAATAGTGTCGAAACATCAGGGAGAATTCTGGAAGCCGTGCCCGGGAACTACCGGCGGCTATCTCTGCTGCGGGTATCAGATCATAACCCCGATGACCGGATGCGGCATGTACTGCCGCTATTGTATCCTGCAGGTCTATTTTGAGAATAAAGCATTAGTCGTCTTTGAAAATTTTGATGACCTGAAGCGGGAGATCAATGATAAACTGAGCCGGCGGCCGGGGATCGTCCGGTTCGGAACCGGAGAATTTACCGACAGCCTCTATACCGAAGAGCAGACCGGTTGTTCGGTCGCCGTTGCGGATCTTCTCGAACCCTGGCCGCAGGTTATCGTCGAGTTTAAAACAAAGAGCGCGGTTGTCGCCCCGCTTGCGAAGATACGGCGGCCGGGCAAGGTCATTATCGCCTGGTCGCTCAATACTCCCCGGATGATCGCCAGTATGGAACGCGACACCGCTCCCCTTGAGGAGCGTTTCGTAGCAGCCCGGCAGTGTCTCGAAATGGGTTTCAACGTCGCATTCCATTTTGATCCGATTTTTTATTATTCCGGGTGGGAAGAGGAGTACCGGCAGGTCGTGGACATGATATACGAAACAGTAACCGATGTCAATAAAATCGCCTGGTGCAGCCTGGGGGGATTCCGTTCGAATCCTGCGCTCAAGACCTATCTCAAAGAACGGGGAGAGCACCTTCCGCTCTTTTCCGGAGAGATGATCGTCGGCGCCGACGGAAAATTGCGTTACTTCCGGCCGATACGGGTTGAGCTTTACCTGGTGATGCAGGAGGCTTTTTATCGTCATCAACCCGATGCGCCGATTTACTTCTGCATGGAGAGCCCGGAGATCTGGAAGGAAACGGGAATGGCGGGGCGCATTCCCGGCGGACTTCCGGCATATCTCGATGAGCGGGCAAGGAAGCTGCTCTCGGCGGAGGCGGGGAGAGGATAGTATATTGGTATAAAATGAAATGGAGGTCGGGTAATGATCAAGATCGGTCAATGCATCCTCGGCGCCGTCCCCCGTATCGCGGCCATTGTCGACGAATTCATCCCCGTCGAAAAGCTGCTTGCACTTAAGGGAGTCGCCGACCTTCTCGAAATGCGGGTCGATTGTTATCGTCAACCGATCGACCGGGTCGTGGAGTATATCGGCGGCGTCCGCGCGGAGGCGGGCTTTCCCATGATCGGTACCGTCCGTGAAAACGACTATACGAGAACCGACCGGAGCGCGATCTTCAGGGCGATCATGCCCTTTGTCGACTGTATCGATATTGAACTCGGCTCGCCGATCAGCGATGAGGTCCTTGCCGCAGCGTCGGGAAAGACCGTCATCGTCTCCGAGCATGATTTCATTGCCACCCCCGATGATGCCGCACTCCGCTCAATGGTTCAACGGGCAAAGCGGCAGGGATCGGACATCGTCAAAATAGCGACCATGGCGAACAGCCGGGAGGACGTCGTGCGGCTGCTGCAGTTTACCCGTTCATGCCCCGAACCGATGGTGGCCATCGGCATGGGACCGCTCGGCGCGCTTTCACGCGTCATTGCGCCGCTTTTCGGGTCGCTTTTTACTTACGGCTACCTGACGAAGCCGGTCGCGCCGGGGCAGCTGTCGGTGCCGGAACTGGCGGATGAAACGAGAAAATATTTCCCGTTGGAAACGAGACGGGAGACGGTATGAAACCGTTAGCGGTAAAAGCTGCAGCGTTTGCTTTAACGCTTGCAATAACGCAGGAAATTGTTTCGCAGGACTCATCGGGCCTCAGGGTCGATACATCCGGCGGAATAACGGTCTATTCGACGATGCAAAAGCCCGCCGTCGATACGGCGAAGCGACCGCCCGCAGCCGATGTCTCAATGGATGCGTTACCGCTCCGCCGAGAATCGATGCCGTCCGACAGCCCCTCTGCCGGAAAGGATGTGCAGTCGCTGGATAAAATGGTCGTCTCGGCAACCCGTACCCGGCGGCGCGTCAGCGAAACGCCGGCGAGCGTCACGGTTATCTCTCGAAAAGAAATCGAATGCTCTCCGGCAAACGACGTCAACGACCTGATCGCCAAAAAGACCGGCGTGCAGGTCTGCCGGTATGCGGGAATGGGAGAGGGCGTGCCGTACGACATCATCATGCGGGGCATACCCGGCGGGTTCGGGTCCACCCGTATCCTTGTTCTGGTCGACGGCGTTCCGACCAATGCTTCGGGAACGCCGTTTCTTGTCATTAACGAAATACCCAACGAAATCATCGAGAATATCGAGATCGTGCGCGGTCCCTATTCGTGCCTGTACGGAGCGAATGCCTTCGGCGGAGTGATCAATGTGGTGACGAAAACGGGCGATGGAAGACCCTCACTCGCCGGAATGTTCGAGACAAGCTATCCGTTCAACGTCGTAAACGCGTGGTACGACGATAAGCCGATCCGCAAAGCGGCGAGAACCGGCGCACAACAGGCGCTCTGGAACGGCAATTTCATGTCGAGCGGGGGGAACGAAAAACTGCACTACCTGGTTAACGGCGGCTACCGCTTCATCGGCAATTGGCTGCTCGACGACTCGGCGCTGGTCGCTAAAACCGATACGAGCTATCTTATCCCCGTGCGCAATTACGATTACGGCGACTGGCGGCTGTTCGGCAAGGCAGGCTGGCGTCCGAACGATCGACTCTCCATTGCCCTGCATACCCGCTACTTCAACAGTAATTTGGGGTACGGGTATACCCGCTATTCTCCCGATACGATCGATATAGATATCAAGAGCGACAAGGTGATCTTCGGGCCGCAGGTCAACTACACCGTCAACGACAACTTCACCCTCAAAGCGGTGGGCTATGTGCGGAGGATACGCGCCTCCTATGCGACCGAAATGAACAAGCAGCCGATTTCCTGGGAGTCGGAGGCTCGCGACGGCCAGGTTGACCTGCAGGGAGTGCTCCGGGCAGGCGCGCATCAGGTGATCACCCTCGGCGGGGAGTTCCTTTCAAACGGAATAGCCTTCGGCGATGTCGTCACAAGCAAAAACGCAGAGGTTGAGACGGGGCTTTCTGAGCGCATCTCCAACAGCGGCGCATATCTCCAGGATGAAATATCGTTCCTGGAACGGTTCCATGTTGTGCCGGGGATACGCATGGATTATCATACCGCCTTCGGTTCGGCTATCTCCCCCAAACTCGGTATTTCGGCGGCGATCAACGATCTGGTTCGGCTGCGCAGCTCTGCCGGTCGCGCGTTCCGCGCGCCCAATCTTACCGAACTGTACATGCAGCCGCTGCCGCTCAAGGATACGATCACCCTCGAGTCCAATCCCGACCTTGACCCTGAGTACATCTGGGCTCTCGACGGTGGGGCCGACTTCACCCCCTATCCGAATGTTAAAATCCAGGCGGGGCTGTTTTTCAACACCATGGAAAACCTCATCGGGCCGTGGGCAAAACTCAAAACTGTCAACGACTCTCTCAGAGCCGTTGTATCGTATGAAAATATCGGGTCGGCCTGGTCGGGAGGGAGCGAGCTCGAGGTCGAATGGAATATCGTCCGCGGCCTGACACTCCAGGGAAGCTATGTTTTCCAGAAGTCGCGCAACGAAAGCGCATCGGATATGGCAAAACTGTTTCGTGAGCTGCGTGGCGGGAGTTCACGAGACGTGGAAACCGATATTCAGCTCGACTATATCCCGACGCATAAATGGAGCGTCGGTGTCTCCTTTTCAAAAACGTTCGGGGGGGTTAGGCTTTCGCTTTCAGGCGAAGAACTCGTCGTCGGCAGGCGGACCTACCAGAATTTTTACGATATAAAGATGGATATCGGCACCGCCGCCGGAATGCGAAATGATGTCATACTCAATTACGGTAGAAACGGTTTCGAAATAGAAGCGATCAATCCCCCCCTCGCGCGCCTCCCGCTCTACGCGGTGACCGATTTCAAGATCCGTTGCGACATCCGCGAAAGACTCTGGGCTTCACTTGAGGTTAAGAACCTGTTCGATGCGGCGTACGAGGAGCGATTCGGCACCTTCGCTCCCCGACGACTGGCGAGCCTGAAGATCGGGGTCGAGTATTAAAAGGATCCGGCGAGCGCAACCGGGCGGCCGGACTGCAGACACACTATTGAAGTATTTTCAGAGCATATTTTCCGGAAAGGAATCACTACGGTGGCTGATGACCGAACGGCGACAATAGCCCTGCTGGGGTGCGGCGGGTTCATCGGATCGCATCTGCTTGAACGGATACTTTACGCAACCGACTACCGGGTCGAGGGAATCGACCTCTCCTCGCGCAAAATCGCCTCTTTTCTCGGGCACAGGCGGCTCACCTTTCATGCAATGAATGTTCATGACGATGCGGCGGTGCGGCCGATCATCGCGCGGTGCGGCACGGTCGTTT
>JAFGNB010000112.1 GCA_016927235.1 Chitinispirillaceae bacterium | reverse complement strand
TAATTTGAAAGCAGACCAGAACAGTATGCTAAACGGATGACGATAGACGATAGTTAACTTCGTGTCCAATTTTTCGGCACCAGATCAATCAAGCAAATCCTCCTCGATACCCTATCCCTTACGCTGCGACTTCCCCCTTAACAACAACAAGCCTGCATTTTATAATTATTCAAATGGACACACAGCCGGTTACCCGCCATACCTTTTCCGAAGGCGTCCCGTCCTGGTTTATCGCCCGCCTGCTTGAACCGGGCGCCAGGATTCGTCTGGGCTATGAAACCTTTACCATGCAATCGCTGATCGGATCGGGCGGTCTGGGGGTAATCATCAAGGCGCGGCGCAACAACGGCGATACGGTTGCGCTGAAATTTCTTTACGATAACGGGGATCTTGAATCCCGCATCATGAAAGAGCGGTTTATCAATGAAATCAGGACCACGAAACTGGTGGGTGAAATTTCGGAACGATGCGTAAAAGTATACGAGTGCGGGACCTATGAAATAGGGGGCAGCCAACGGGTGCCCTTTTACAGTATGGAGTATATCCCCGGCCTGAGCCTGGAGGATCTCATCCTTTTACGGCAACGACCGTTCGACGTGCGGGAAATCTGCGCGCTCATGTGGCTCATCGCGGACGCGATCAATGACATTCACCGCCGCAATATCGTGCACAGGGATATAAAACCTTCCAATATCCTCTTTGATGAGAATCGGGCGATCCTGAAAGTCACCGATTTCGGTATTTCCAAGGATCTCAAGTCGACCGTGAACGTCACCGCCCACGGAACGAATGAGGACACGTTCGTGCTGGGCACCGTTCACTATCTGTCACGATACTCCTTCGAAAAAATCCGTATTGACGAAGGCGAAGTCGTGGAAAACCAGTACGGCGAATACCTTCACCGACGCACCGGCGTTCCCGTATTCAAAAATCTCGACGGGTCATTCGAAATGCCCTACAAAGGGAAGAAAATCGATCTGAGCGTGCTCTCTTCCACTATCCTGTTTGAAATCATTACCCGGCACAATCCCTTCAGGAATTCTCCGCTGACCGCGGCCATTAACGATATCATTTCCGGTAAAAAACTGAACCTGAAAGCGTTCTGTCGCGAGTACCCGTTTCGTGTCGACGCTCAGATCATCCGTTCTCCGGCGCTCTTGGCGCGCTTTGCGGAGATAATTCACCGGGGATCGCAGACGGATATGTTTCAGACCTACGGAAGCGCTGCGGAAATACGGAGCGATATCGAACACATCGGGAGACGGGCGCTCGGAGGAAAATTCGGCGCCGAAGCGATCGGCACCATCATGAAAAACTTTTTCGGCGTAACGCTGGGAGAGGACTTTCTGTTAACCCTGTCGAACCTGGAAAATGCGCTGCGCAACGGCACGCTGTGCGATGACGCCGATAACATTCAACGTATCGTCCTTCTGTACAAGCTCAGACGTTCGGACCGGTTCATGGAATTCGTGAAAGCCCTCCTGCAAAGAACGAATCAGATCGCCGGGACGGGTTCGGGAGAGGAGAAGGAATCACGATTTCTTGGCCGGCTGTTCAGGAGATTATACCAGTTCAGCACGGAGCGACAGCACCTGACCGCCGCCGAGGCACTCAAATGACATTTAATAACGAACCGACGTGCTCCTCCACGATTTCAGAATCGGAGCACATACGAACGATGCTGCGTTCCAACAATCTGGAGGTGCGCGACGAACAGGAACTGACCCGCGGCATGGTTGCCGCCGTGCAGTCGCTCACCATCGACGGGCAGGAAATATGCGCCGATAGGGTACTTGCCGAGCTTATTACGTACAGAACGGAAGACCAGATGATCCGCGAAACGGAGACTTTGACACTCAAGAAAGCGGCTTTCGGCGCCTTCGAATCGTCAATGACTCCCATTCCCAAATACTGTTTCAAGGACGGCGCCTCTCTTACCGCCGTCCTGGTCCACTCGGTGCCCCGTTTCACCCTCGACGATATTCTGAACGCGGCCGAGAGAGAATACCCGCGGCCGTACACCCATAAGCAATTCAGCTATTATACGGACTGGATGAGCGCCGTCATCAGCCGGGTACGGAGCACGGTGCAACCCGGCAAGGCACGGCTGATCAGGATGGCTGTCGCACTCCCTATGTGTCTTTTTCCGCAACCTCCCCGTATTCCACAGCCTGAACGAAAAACTTTTGCCGCACGTATTCTCCGGGCCGTCGAACGGCATCACCGCAGCGGCATCTATCACGACCGCATTTCAGAATGCACGATTTTTTTTCCCACGCCTTATCAGCCGCTTGTTTTGTCCAATTACTCGGGCGTGTTGTCATCCCTGCTTTACGACCACATTCCTTCGGAGTTGATGACCGATGAAGCGGTGTCGAACTACGGACCAGAGTGCCGCGACCTCTACTGCCTTGCGCTTATCTGTTACCGGATCATGACGGGAGAGCGCCATGACGGAAGACGGTTTACGCTGGAATCGCCCCGTCCGCCGGGTATAGTGCTACGTGAAATCGCTAGCCGCGCCGGACTGAGCGTTTCGTTTAAGAATCCTGTTTCGGCGAAGCATTCAATTACTTCACTTTTCAAGGCTGCCGGAGGAATCATTGCTTTGATGCCGCTGCTCTTTTCGCGCGATGCCTTCGTCCCGTGGCGTAAACTCAACAGAGCCACCGGAGGCTTGTGGCGATCACTCCCGGTCATCGGGCCGTTGTGCGACCTGTTCGTTCCCACGCACAGCGCGCGGGAGCTCCGCTGTATACTTGATAAGCCATGGTTTCGGTCTTATTTCTTCCGTAAAGGCTCGCCGGCAGGCCGAAGCGATGCACTCGGCCCGGATATCACTACGCTCACCTCCGCCTTCACGGCACGCGGCACGCCGACCTGCCCCCGGTTCGAATCGGCGCTCAATGCGCTGATCAGCGAATCGGCGTTGAAACGACAGGCATTCGGCTCCATGATGGAGTCCGGACCCTCGATCAGAAAGGCATACCGTCTGCAGTTCACCGTACAACGGGCGCTCATACTAACGGGGATCGTGCTTGTCTCGGCCGCGCTACCGATCGTATTGCATTACCGCAGCCGTAAAGCGACCGATCCAGCCGCCGACAAGCGGCCGGCTGCGTCCGTACCGTCCGTTGCCGGCCGGACATCCCCGGCGACGGTCTCGCCCCCGAAAGAGAGACCGCCCGCGGCAGTACCCCCTCCCGTCAAAGACACCGGAGATGCGGCACGTAAGACAACCCCTTTCGTTACAAAGGAACCGCCGCTTCCGAAATCGACCGCCTCGCCTGCCGGCAACGACGCCCGCCCGGACCCTTCGACGGCAATAACCGTGCGCGGCAAGAAAAACGCGGCTGCAGGGATTGCGCAGCAATCAATGAAAACAACCGATGAGGAACCATCCTCTACGGCAGATTCCGGGGAGTCATCGCCTGCTCCCCCTCCGCCGCACATTACTCAGGCGGCCAAAGGGACGCTCCATGCCGCAATAGGGTATCGGGACGTCTATATCGTGACGGGATTAACGGATTCATGCAACCCCGGACGACTGTATTATTCGCGCGGCGGGCAGAAGGACACCGTCATGATTTCCCGGCTCCCGACAACAGCGCCCAAGCTGTTTATGGTGCATCGATCCTCCACCGGTTTCGGTTCCATAAAAACCATACGTCTATGCCGCACCGAGGGATGTGACCGGACAATGTACTTCGAAGCGGTGGGAGCAAACGGCATCGGAAAACCGGTTTACGTCAGAACGGGCGACGTCTTCAGCACGAATCGCATCACCCTGCGTCTGTTTATCAAAGCCCGGAAGTCGTTGTATAAAAAGTAAGCCAGGCCCCATTACCCCTTTCCCCGAAGAATTATTTTCCACCTGCGATTAAGCACTGCATATATTTTTTTATTATTTTTTCATTTATCCGGGGAGCCGGTACGCATGAAAGAGGTGGTGAACGAAATTCTGGCCGCAGAAAAGAGGGTCGAACAGACCCTTTCCGATGCCCGTCGGAAGGCGGCGGAAATACGGCAGGAGAGCGAAAAAGAGGTCGCCGCCATCATTGCCGCCGCACATGAAGAGGCGCAGCGCATCATACGGGAAACAAGCGATGCGGCTCGCATGGAGGCTGAGACGCGCCGGGAGAAAGCTCTTAACGATATTGCGTCGGAAAACCGGGTTCTTCGTGAACGCAGCAGGGGCAGAATTGACGATCTTATCGATGAAATCGTGTCGTTGATTTCCGCACCGGCCTTTTCGGAGACGCAGCGTTGATGTTCACAGAAGTGGGAAAATATGCGCTGATCAATGCGAAACTGCGCGCCAGAATCAGTACCATTCTTGACGACGACTTCTTTACCCATCTTATCAAATGCCCTTCCCTCACCGAAATGTTCAATCTCCTGCGCACCACCGCCTTCGCCGACCTGCCGGGAATCTACGAACGGACCGGCGACCTGAAGATGGTGGAACGGGAGCTTTCCAGGAAGGAGTCGTTGCTTTTCAGGGATATCGAGCCGCATCTCCCGCCCGACGTGCTCGCACTTTCACGCGCCTATACCGCGGGGTATGAGATCGAGCATCTGAAAAACGCACTTCGTCTTTTTTTCGACCATAGGGTGCGCAAACAATCGATCGACGACTCCCTGCACTACCTGCTCCGCGAAAACATCCTGCACCGAATCCCCTTTGACGCCGTTGTCAACAGCACCTCCTTCGATGAGATCGTCAGCCTGCTCTCCTCCACCCCTTACGGCGACCTCATCCGCAGCATGCTTCCCGAGGTCGAGCGGCAGCAGTCGCTCTTTCCGCTCTCGAACGCGCTCGACCGGTTTTATTACCGGCGGTTGCTTGAAGAGGTAACGAACCTCCCTCCGCGCGACCGAGCGATCGCCTTACGGCTCGTCGGTATCGAGATTGATCTGCAGAACATCAACTGGATCATCCGTTTCCGCACCTTTTACAACCTGTCGTTCGATACGGTTGCCGGCCTGATCATTCCCGGCGGCCTTACCGTCAGGGGGAACACCCTGCAGGAGGTCTTTCATTCGCAGCAGATCGCCGCTCCCCTTCAGTCGATGCTGCGAAAAAACTATCCGGGAATCACCGCCCTTCTGTCGCAGTCTCCCCGGGAACAGTCGTCGCGCCTGGTCATGATCGAGCGTATTCTGGAACAGATCATGCTCGAGGAGATACGCCGTATCCGGTGCGGTTATCCGTTCTCCGTCGGGATCATCCTCGCCTATTATGTTTTAAAACGGCGCGAGATCAAACGGATGAGAACCGTCCTCAATGCCGGCCTCCTCAACGTCAGCAGAGAACGGACGGCGAGCCTCGTGTGATGTTTACCGAATCGATGATACGCCTTTTCGCTATCGCCCTCGAAAAGGACGGTGAAAAAGTCACCGAAGCGCTGCTCGATATCGGCGTCATGCAGTCAATTTCGATCAACGCGTTCGAGAATGGCGCCGTCGACGGTTACCGTGACTATTCCGGCCCGTCGTCGGAAACGATGACGCGCCTGGGCGACCTCCGGAAACGGATTGAAAGTTTTCTCGGTTCCGTGGCGATCGTTCCTCATATTCCTCAGACAATCGATGCGGCGCGCGCATCCGGGTGCGACATCGACGAAGAGAACCGCAACCTCGACAAGCTCGCCGCCGAAGTGCAGCAGCTGCGCGACCGGCAGCGTTTTCTCCAGAACGACATTCTGAAATTCGAGGAGATCAAACGGCAGATCGATCTTTACGGATCGTCTTTTACATCGGAGATCCCCCGCGCCGGTTTCTCCTATGTGTCGCTGCGGTGCGGTTCCCTGCCCCCGGACGCAACGGCAGCGCTTCAGGAACGATTGCGCGAAATCCCCTCCGTCATCGTCCCCGTTGGTGAAAAAGAGGGGAGGGAACATCTCGTCCTCATTGCCATGAAACGGGACCGTGAGCGCATCGACGCACTGCTCTCCGACAGCGGCTGGATGCCGGCGGAGCTTTCGACCGATATGCACGGCGTCAAAAGCGACGTTGCCGGCGCGGTCGATGAAAAGCTGCG
>JAFGNB010000111.1 GCA_016927235.1 Chitinispirillaceae bacterium | reverse complement strand
TGTTGTGGGGAATTCGCTCCCGGACGACCGTTCGACCGATACGATGTTCGTGTCGTGCAAGGTGTCGATCATTGATGTGGCGAGCGGAACACAGGATACGATCCGTCTGACGCGCGGGAGCCATTCGGTGTACGGGCTTACGGTGGAGCCGACGGGCCGATACGCGTTTGTGACGCATCTGATCGGGATGTTCAATCTGGTGGCATCGACCCCTGAAAAGGGGCACCTGCATACGAACAACCTCGCGATGATCGACATTCAGGAGCGGAAGTTCATCAATGATGTGTGTCTTGATCTTCCGATTACGGGTCTGGCTAATCCGTGGGGCGTCAAGTGCACCAAGGACGGTGAGTACATGGTGATAGCGCATGCGGGCGCCAACGAGCTGTCGCTTATCAATCTGCCGAGGATGATCGATACGGTACTTGCGCGCAGTGCCAAGGGTGAAGATTTGCAGCGGGAATTCACTGTGCTGAAGGAGTGTCGCAAGCGGTTGGAGGTAGTTACCAAGGGTCCGCGGGCGCTGGCGATCGCGGGAACGAGTGTTTATACAGCGGGATATTTCGACGATGCAGGGGCTACGATGGAGGAGTTTCTGCTCGATACCACCAGGTCGCGTCCGATCGGGACATATGTGATCGGAGAACCGCAGCCATGGAACGGGGAGCGCAACGGCGAAAACAATTTTTATGATGCGTCGCTGTGCTTTCAGAAGTGGCAGTCGTGCCACTCATGCCATCCGTTTACCCGTCCATGCGCGCTCAACTGGATCCTGGGCGGCGGCGCAGTGGTTGCGCCCAAGAACGCCAAGAGCATGCTTTACTCCTGGTGGACGCCGCCGACGATGTGGACGGGCAGAAGAGGGCATGCGGAAAAGTCGATTCCCGCTGCAGTCGAGCTGGAGCAGTTCAGGATTCCCGCCGATTCTCTGGTGCTTCCCCTTGACACATTTATCATGTATTTGAAGCCGACACCAAGCCCTTACCTGATAAAGGGCAGGCTTTCCGAAGCGGCCCTTCGCGGCAAGGCGCTTTTTTCCGGCGAAAAGGCAGGATGCTTCAACTGCCACAAGGCACCGCTTTATTGCGACCTGCTCTTTCACAATATAGGCGTTCCCGATCCTTACGATGCGAATACCGAATGGGATACTCCGTCACTTATCGAGGCGTGGCGTACCGGTCCATACGGCCACCTGGGAAGTTTTCGGGAGATCGAAGCGATGGTGAAATTGCCGGGGCACAACAATGCATCCTCAACACTGTCATCGGAAGAGATGGAAGATCTATTACTGTATGTCCTTTCTTTATAAGGAAAAAGTGAAAAAGCGGGAAGCGGCTGAAGCATATGGGTTCAATGTATGATCGCAAAGTGCTCCATCCGACAAGCCGGGATCGTCTCCGGCCCTCCATGGCCTCCGGATCGCCGTCAACCACTTCAAAGCCGGCCGGCCAACCAGCCGCTGCCGGGGGGCGGCGCTCATGCGATGGTCCGGTTTACCTCTTTCCGTTACCGACCAGCGCGATCTTCCGGGATGTGATCATCTGCCCGGTTCTGTACACGACCAGACTGTACACCCCTTTGGGCAGTGTCGACACATTCATCGTAATGTAACCCGTTCCGACCGTCAGCCCGCGTACCTTCACACCGCTGCCATTAAACAGCTCAATACGGTCTCCGGCAAGCAACCGTTCCGGAAGAACCACCACGCTTCTTCCCACGGTCATATACCCTTTCATCGCCCAGTTATTCTGAAAGGGATGATTGGAGACCGACGCCATGACCGCTCCCGCGCTTATCATGCAGGAGATCGCCGCAGCAAGCATCATGCTTTTCATAATGCCCTCCTTCCTTTCTCTTCTATCAAGAATTCGATTAGTGTGCCAATGAAATTTACTGTCTGGTGATTCCTTTTACGGCGCAGGCGGCGGTACACTGCGCACGCATTACTATGTGGCGGAAATATTCCGGGTATGGCACTATATTAATAGGTGTCGCCCGCTCCCGGCATCATCGACTGAAACGAAACCGATTTTCCTGAATGGTGAATGTTGCCGGGAATTGTTGCGGGGGTGGATTCAGATCAGGATTCAAAGGGAGCGTGAATGAAGCGGTTGTACGGAGCGCTTTTACTGGCGGGGTATCTCGCTGCTGCTGCGGCAGTGGAGCGCTATGAGGCTGAAGACGCGATAGTCGACGAGAACTCCGTTCAGAAAGTGTCCGATGCCGGAGCGTCGGGCGGGTATTACGTCAACATGAAGGAGGGCACTCTCTTTTTTAAGGTGAACGTCACAGCTTCAGGTTTTTATACGCTCTGGGCCGGGTACTCCCAGCCCTACGATACGAACGGAAAAATCCAGAATCTGTCGGTCAACGGAGTTTCCATTGGTCAGATCTCGTTTCCCGAGGTCGATTCGTTCGTATATATAAAAGCATCCTCGAAGATCAAACTATCGGCGGGCGGCAATACCATCGAAATCCTGAAATCGTGGGGGTGGGTGAATATTGATTATATTGAGGTTACGCCTTATGAACCAGTGCCCTTCACCATTTCTTCACTGCTCGTTACCCCGAACCCCTCGGAAAATGCAGTGAAAATGTTCGGTTTCATCAGGGAACATTTTCAGAAACAGGTCATCAGCGGAGTTATGACCAATACCGTCATGCTCAACGATGGTCATTACACGCCCAATACCGTTGAAAACCAGGAGGAGGTTGCCTGGATCATCAAAGCAGCGGGGAAGACACCGGCGCTCCTGGGGCTCGACTTCATGCACGCGGCGGGCACGAGCGCCGGGGACGAATGGTTCAAGGGGTACACGAATGCGACCCTTGCCCTCGCGGAGGACATCTATAAAAAAGGCGGGTTTCCCGCCTACTGCTGGCACTGGAGGGATCCGAGTCATGCCACCGAGTCATTTTACTCGCCTTCGGCCTCAGGCCAGACCCCCACGAATTTCGACCTCACCAAAGCATTTATTGATCCCGCAACGTGTATGCAATTCAATACCGGCAGCGCTGAGTACAAAGGTATTATCAGGGATCTGGATATCGTTGCCGGGTATCTGAAGACCCTCGCCGACAAGGGGGTTGCGGTTCTGTGGCGGCCACTCCACGAAGCCTCGGGCAGATGGTTCTGGTGGGGCTACAAGGGATCAAAAGCCTGTAAAGCACTCTACCGGCTCATGTTCGACCGCTATACCGGAGAGCACGGTCTGAACAACCTGATCTGGGTCTGGACCAGCGACGAGGCGTCGGATGCGCTCGACTGGTATCCCGGCGACGAGTACGTGGATATCATCGGGCGTGATTACTATTACTATCCGCGCGAAGCAAATCACGGTTCGCTGGTGGCGTCGTTCGAAAAGATCAAGGATATCTACGGCGGTAAAAAGATCGTCACCCTGAGTGAAAACGGATCGGTTCCTTTTCCCGACGATATGAAGAACGACGGAGCGGGATGGTCGTATTTCATGCCCTGGTACGGCGATTACACCATGGACGGCTGGGCTCACGACAACACCGCTGCAGACTGGAAGAAAATCCTCAACAGCGACTACACGATCACGCTCGACGAGATGCCCGGTTGGAGCAACTACACTGTCCCCGTTCGTGTGAAACAGACATACGTGTCAACTGAAAACGTCTCAGCCCGCTGCGGTAACGGTTTTCTGGAACTGAACCTTACAGGTGACGGCGGCCGGACAGCGGAACTGTATACCGTCAGGGGGACCCGCATCGCGGAACTGAGCAACGAACCGCTCGGGGCGGGAACGTACCGGTTCGATCTGCACTTCTTTGCGGGAGGGATGTATCTGCTCAGGGTCAAAAGGGCTTCGTCACCGTCGGCAGTGACAACGGTCATTGTCAGATAGAAGTCCTCCGTGAACCGGGATTATTCATAAACTTTTCTGATGCGACGCTGGACTGCCCGTCGTCTCGGGCCGTCCTTACTACCGTTCCTCGCGGGATCTTTGCCCCTGCACGCCTTGCGATGGCCGGCGATTCGGCCCCTCACTCCGACGCCGCTTCGGCGATGAGCCTGCCGAGTTCGAATCCTTTTTTAATGTCGTGCGGTTTCGGCCCTCCGGCGAATTCCAGATCTCCTATGTAGTGCCAGCCCAGCGGTTCGGTGAGTTCGCGTGTTTTTTTAAGGGCGCCTTTGCTCCAGCCGTAACTCCCGAAGTAGACCGCTTTTTTATTTCTGATGCTTTTAAGCGCCGCTTTCTCAAGGATATTCTGCATATAGGGGAACAGCGCCGCTTCGTAGGTGGGCGCTCCCGCGGCGACCCCTTTATTGACAAGCAGTGCGGGAAGCATGTAGGAGGGGTGGTTGCGGGAGACGTCGAATATTTCGGGACATATGCCGCCGGATGCGATGCCTTCCGCGATCGCATTCATCATGATTTCGGTATTGCCGTACATTGAGCCGTAAAGAAGCGTCACCCCTTTTTCTCCGCCGTTTGTCCCGTACTCCGCCCATCTGCGGTAGAGCTCAACTATTTGTGCGGGTGACTTTCTCCAGACGAGACCGTGCGATGGAGCGATGCATTTTATTTCGAGGGGGGAGAGTTTCTTTATGGCATTGAGGACCGGCAGGGCGAATTTCGCTACGATATTGGCGTAATAGCGCAGGGATTCCTTTTCGTAGAAAGCCATGTCGGAATACTCGTCATCGAACAGTGCTCCCTGCAGTGCGCCGTATCCGCCGAATGCGTCGCAGGAAAACAGGACATTCGTTTTTTGATCGTAGGTAACCATGGTTTCGGGCCAGTGCACGAACGGAACGTGATGAAATGAAATCGTTCTGCTCCCGATATCAAGCGTGTCGCCGTCGTTGACCGTTCTTATGCGCTCAGTGATGCCGTAATATTCATTAAGCATCCGGACAGCCTTTGGCGTGCAGATGATTTCAGCCTGGGGAGAGAGCATCCTCAGTGTTTTTATGACCCCGGTGTGGTCGGGCTCCATATGATTGAGGATGATGTAGTTGATGTCGGAAAACGGAACAATGTTCGAAATCTGATCGAAAAAGTCATCCGTCTTGAAAGCCTTTGCCAGATCGATCAGAACGTTCTTTCGGTCTTTTATGGCATAGGAGTTGTAGGATATTCCCGTAGTGTCAATAGGCCACAGCCCTTCGAAAAGATCGGTGGTCCGGTCGTTGACGCCGACCCAGAAGGTATCATCGGTAATTTTTATTTCTCTCATACATAAGCCTTTCTTCGAACGATTGAACAACGCTCGTGCAGGTTGCGGGCGCCTACACCGCTGCTGAGGCCGCTCCCTCTTTATTCTTGAAAAACCGTATCGCCTTTTCAACCAGATCCATGTCCACGCAGGTATTGACGCAGGGCCCCTGCGGCCGGTCGTTGATGACGCCGTAGACTGGAATTGGGTGTACATCCTGAATGCCCAGGGTGAGATCCCGCTCGCAGGCGACGGCAACGATACCGTCGGGCCTGAACATGCCGACCCGTCTGCGGGCGAGCGTTCCGCCGTTGACCACCTCTATTTTGAGGCCGTACTTCTCGCCGAGGGTTACAAGGCTGCCCACAGGGCACCGCCCGCAGCGGACACAGTTGTTGATATCGTTGGTGATCTTGCGGTTGCAGATGTCGATCTGCAGGCAGTGGGGGAGGAGAATGAGAATGCGGTCGCCTTTTATTCGTTTTGATTGCGCCTTGGTAAGCGAGTTGTTAACCTTGACAAAGGATGTCCTCAGGCGGTTGCGGTCGAACCGAAGGACCTGGCTCATGGTGGCGGCGATCGGGAAGAGCAGCTTGACCGTAATTGATTGTTTTTTGTGGGGATAGAGCAGGTCGATACCGGTAAGCGCGGTGAGGGTTATCAGAAGGAGGCCGCCGGCGAGCACGGCAAAGAAAAGCAGCAACCCGATGCCGATAATGGTGTGGGCAGCGGGGCTGAGCGATACCATTCGCGGATAAATAAAATAATAGAGCAGTGCCTCGACGGCGCCGACGATAGAGAGGCTCACCCAGCAGAACGCGAGAAAGGGGAATTTCGTCCAGGCCGAACGCCAGGCCGATTCGGAAATGAACCGGACTGGACCTGCGGTCTCTTGACGGGAATCGGGGGCACTCTGTTCCAGTGGGGCCATTACACCACGTTTTCGATCCCGGTTACTTCCGGGATTCGCTCCTTCAAGATCCGTTCGACTCCCATTTTAAGGGTCATTGCCGCTCCCGGACAACCGTGACAGGCTCCGCGCAGCTTCACTTTTACGAGGCCGTCGGCGGTAACGTCGATCAGATCGATATCACCTCCGTCCGCCTGGAGCACTGGACGGATCTCGTCAATAACTTCCTGTACCTTCTCTTTCATGAATATCCTCTCTGCTATTGTTACGAATTACATTTCATACTACGGGTAAAACCTGTTTTTATGATGGCTGATCGTATCTCTTCTCAATGAACAGGTCGAAACAACGAAGGGATGGCTTCACTTTCAAAATACATGCCCCACTTTTCGCGTTCAATAAGTAGTTTGAAAACGTTTCATCGAAAAGCATTTTTCCATCAACGCTTTTATCTAAAGTTTATACATTTCACGCCGATAAACCTAGAAGGGGAAAGTAGGTAATAAGGCAGAGAATAAAATAGAAAAAAAGATAAAAGCAGTGTTTTTTATTTAATAAAATAAAATGGGAGAAACGGCACTTATTTCCGTGTGAATATCGGCGCTGTACAGGAAATCTTGAGAGGGAACTTGAGATGCGTATCCAGGGATGGGAATTACACGCCGCTTCGGCGAAGGGCAACGTATGCCGGCTGGAATCCGGCTATCGATCCAAAAAAAGTGAGACGCAGTCGCCGTTTGACGCCGATTCACCACGGTATCAACCTGATCCGTCACGGAAAAAACTTCTTGATTCGATAAAACGCCGTATTGAAGCGGGTTTTTATAACAGCGAAACCGTTATCGACGATCTAGGGCACGGTTTTGCTCAGGCGCTGGACCAGACGCTGTAAATCCTCCATATTCCATTGCCATTTCGTTTTTCCGGGATATAATCCCGCTTGACATCAAGTGACGCTGACGATACAATAAAAAAAATCAATATGTTCCGTCATTTCTTACGGCTACCGGAGCGAAAAGAATGAATCGAACGGACCGGAAATGCATCCTAGCTGTCCTTGTGTGCGCAACGATTTTCACTTTCTGCGGTACCGATGGACGATCCGGTTTTCCCCATGCCGCGATTATTGTCGGAACGGTGGAGTTGGTGCGCAAGGGCGAGCGTATCATGCTGGAACCGAACCGGTTGCTGCGGCCGGGGGATACCGTAATCGTAAGAGAAAACTCGAAGGTAAAATTCGAATGTGCCGGCGGGGCGGCATGGTATCTGAACGAGGGCTCTGAGCTGGCGGTTGATAAAGCGGTACCATTATCAAGCGTTAAGCAACGCCTTGTTGCGTCCCTCGCGGCGGGAGAGATTTACATTGTAAAACGCGACGAATCCTACGAGGAGTATCTGATCACCGCACCGCCGTGGACGGTCCGCGTCACCGGGGCGGATATTTCCATCCGTGCGCGGCACGGTGCCGATATGTGCGGAGTGGTGCTTCTGGCGGGTTTCGCCACCTTTACTTTCAGCGGCGGTACTGAAACCGTTATTCCTGCATGCACCCGGTTGCAGCACGGCGAGACCGGGCCGGGAACGCTTGAACCGTTGCGCGCCTCCGACATCGCTTCAATCAAGGGATGGGTCGGTTCGACGATTGTAGAGGAAGCGCTGAACCGGTCGGGATGTACGGTGAACGAAGCGGCAGCGGTTAACGAGCCTCCTCAGTGGCAGCGCCTGCCGAGCGAAACCGCTTTGGAGGGAGAATCGTTCATTGACACTGTGGAGGCAGTCGATCCCGAACGGACCGGTATCACTTATGTGCTCTGTGAAGCGCCGGAGGGAATGACGCTTGATGAGCGTTCCGGAATACTCGCGTACACCGCGCAAAAGGCTGGTGATCATACCCTTACGATAGCGGCAATTGATGCCGATGCGTATTCGTGCACCGCCAGCGTTGTTTTGAGCGTTTCAGCAGGCTTGTCGCTGCGTCTGCTGTCGCCGCGGATGGCGGAGCCGGGCAAACCGATTTCAATTTCCCTGTTGCCGTTGGGAGTTGATAAGAAAAAGGTTCGGTATCGTTTTGATCTGAACGGCGACGGGAAAACTGATGTTCCGTCCGACGGCACCTTCGGGAAAGCATCGACACTCATACACAGGTATAGTAAGGAAGGAGTGTTTCGAATACGCGCCGAAGCGCGTTCGGATGAAGGGCAGACCGCATCCGTTCGACGGTCGATCACCGTGAATGCGCCTCCTGTCGCAATACTCAAGGCGGTTCCGGTGCTGGTGACCGTCGGGACCCCGGTGGAACTGGACGTTTCGGCGAGTACCGATACGCGAAACGGTTCGACACCGCTCAAGGTGCGGTACGATATCGACAACAATGGGACGTGGGACCTTCCCGAGGGCAATCGGTTTCTTACCGCAGCGAAGGCCGCCTATGCCTGGGAGCGCCCCGGAACATACCGCGTTGTCGCTGAAATCACCGACAGGGACGGCGCAGCAAGTACGGCTTCCGTCGAGATAGTGGTTTGTAAAGAGATGACGGGCGGTTCGATCGACGGCCCCGATACGGTTCATGTAGGCGATTCGGTGAAATTCACTTGCCTACCGCATGCGTCTGAATTCCCCGTCAGGGAGTTCGCATGGAGTTTCAAGGGGGATTCCGTTTACCCGAAAAAAGGTACCCAGGCTGCAGTGCGAACGATGTTCCGCAAAGCGGGGAAGGTAACCGTTCTCTGCCGGATGACCGACGAAAAGGACCGGCAGAAAACGGTATCAAAGGGGATTGCGGTGATCAACAGTGCGGCGTTAATCGATGCCGGCGGCCCGTATCGTGCCGGCGTGAATACACCGGTCGTTCTTGAGGGATCGGGGAGTGATCTCGACAGTCGGATCGTAGAGTACTCCTGGGATGCGGACGGGGATGGAAACATCGACTGGCATTCGGAGCGTGAAACGAAAGCGGAGCATACCTACAAAAAGGCGGGAGTGTATTCGGCGTACTTTTATATAACAACTGATGACGGTCAAAAAGCTTCCGACAGCGCATGCGTCGAGGTGATCAACAAGCCCCCGATCGCCTCCGCCGGAGATGATATCATCTCCCGGAAGAAACGGAAAGTCAGACTCGCAGGCACCGCTACCGACGAAGACGGGACGATTGCCCTGTATGCGTGGGACTTCAACAGTGACAACGTCATGGACTGGTCATCGAAAGAGAGCGGCAACGTCGAGCGTGCGTTCGAAGCGTATACTGACGCGGTCTTCCGTGTCTACGATTCCGACGGCGACAGCGCTTCCGATACCGTCCGTATTGTCATTTGTCCGGACGGCATGCGGACGATTGAGGGAAGCGGATTCTGTATTGATGCCTATGAGTTTCCGAATCGACGCGGCGTCAAACCGCGAATCGACGTGAGTTACGAAGAAGCCCGCCGATTCTGTGCGGACGCCGGGAAACGGCTTTGCACTGCGGCGGAATGGGAGACCGCTTGCCGCGATGTTAATCTCAAATATGAATATCCGTACGGCACCCGCTACGACCTCGACCGATGCAACACGCTCGGGAATCCGCGAGTGCAGAACAGCATCGCGGTTTCCGGCGATTTTATTGAGTGCAAAAACAGCGCGGGGGTGTTCGACATGAGCGGCAATGCCGCCGAATGGGTCGAAAGCGGCAACGGTGATCCCTTTGTGTACGGCGGGTCGTGGCAAAACGGCGGGGAGGGGAGCGGCTGTGGATCGAGAATCCGGCTTAAGAAGGGCAGAAAGTATTTTTATGCCGGGTTTCGATGCTGCAAATAATAACGCGACGGCTCGTCTTTTTTTACAGAAAAAAAAACCGGTGGTGGCTTCCGCTCATTGCCGGTTTTCCGTTTGTTATCTGCCTGCCGCCGTTCAACCATGAGCTCCATTGGTCCTTCACGTTTTTTCCATTTCTGAATTTTTTCGTTGTCATCCCACTGCTGTTTTTTGCGGTGCAGCAGCCGCGAGGCAGGGCGCTCCTCCATACCTACCTTTTTGCCTATTCAACAGCCCTCGTGCAGAATTTCTGGCTTGTGTTTGTAACAATTGAGGGACTGTGGGCGCTGATCATACTCGGCATGGTGGTGATGGCGGCGATCGTGGCGGTTTTTTTCTTTATTGCCGGGATGGCATTCAGGTGGTGTTACCGCTCTTTGCCGCGGTTGTACCTTCTTTTTTTCCCCGCCTGCTGGGTGGTGATCGATTACCTCAGGACGCTCGGTGAAATCTCTTTCCCGTGGGGGTTTCTTGGCTATAACCTAACGCCGATTCTGCCGGTAAGCCAGCTTGCTTCGATTACCGGCGTATGGGGATTGAACTTTCTGGTTGTTGCCGGGAACCTGCTCGTTTGGGAGATCGGCATCGCTTGGTATCGCGGGGACGATTGCCGCGGCAATGCAGTCAAGGGTGCGGCATTCATCGTGGTGGTGGGGCTGATTGCGCTCTGGGGATGGATGAGGATTGCACTACCGTCGAAACGGCCAGCGGTGAAAATTGCGCTGCTGCAGACCGCGATTGATCAGTTGAACTGGAATCGGCGTTTGCTCGACACCTCCTTCATGGTGACCGATTCCATGGTATATTCAGCGGCGAAAGCGAAGCCCGATCTCATCGTCGGTCCGGAAAGCGCACTGCTCTGCTTTCTGTCGCGGAAGAACAGTTGGCGGAAACGGGTCTGCTGCTGGGCGGATTCGACCGGCGTGCCGATCCTTCTCGGAGCCCTGCACTGGGATCCGGCGCCGGAAAACTCGGCGTACGACTACCTTGTATTCAATACCGCCTTTCTGATCCGGCCGTATGAACATGAAATCGTACCATACCGAAAAATCATCCTGGTTCCGTTCAGTGAGAATATTCCGCTGGAGGGGGTTTTCCCCATTCTTTCACGTGTCAATTTAGGGGAGGCCGACTTCAAGAAGGGACATGAGATGACCGTTTACGCGATCGGTGATTCCATCCGCGCCGCACCGGTGATCTGTTATGAAATGATTTATCCCGCGTACGTACGGCAGCGTTTGCGGTATGGAGTAAACCTGCTCGTCCATATCACCAACGACGGATGGTTCGGCAGGACGACCGGCCCCCATCAGCACGCCATGATGGCGAGGATGCGGTCGATTGAAAACGGCGTTGCCACGGCTCGTTGCGCGATCACCGGCGTGAGCATGCTGGTCGATCCGAAGGGAAGAGTACTGGGAGCAACGAAACTGGGGGAACGGAGGGTCCTCGAAGGAACGTTACCGCTTCAGAAGGCCGAAACGTTTTATGCACGCTACGGGGATTGGTTCGTCGTCCTGTGCTGGGCAACGGTGGTGGGTGTCTTGGCAGCGGCGGCAACGCGGGGGGTGAGGGCGAGGAGGCGTGAGCAGGCGCCAGTAGTCAGCAGTGAGAAAGCCGTGTAAAATGAAAAGAATAAGAATAGAGAATCCGATTTTTCATGAGATGCGGCGGAGTTATACTACAATCTTACTTCTGTCTTACTTCGTTATTCTGATTCCTGACTACTGAATACTTTTTTCCCCTATCTCCCCCTGCCCCCCTTGCCAATCTTTCCGTTAATATGGTATTTTACCATGTCTCGACAGAGTGCTTCATCAATTCTGTCGGTCCTCACTATCGGAGTGTAGCGCAGCCTGGTAGCGCACTTGGTTCGGGACCAAGGAGTCGGAGGTTCAAATCCTCTCACTCCGATTACTTTTTTTCTCAACCGGTTTAGAATGTATGCCTTTTAAAGAATCATGCTCTCCGTTGAGAGTGGGGGACTTGTCATTTAGGCAGATTGAAAGGCATATAAAGCTATGCCCGTCGCTGATTCTGCCTGTCGGCGGGCTTGAACCGGTGGGGGATACCCTCCCATTGGGTATAATAAACAGTTGCTGCGGGATAATTGCGGATACTCTGAGCGACCGTTTGAAGGTTCTTGTAGCGCCGCTGATCGCATACGGCAACAGTACGCCGTTCAAATCATTCGGCGGAAGCGCCGGCATTCATTATACTACGCTTGCGAATGTGGTGACGGAATGCTGTAAATGCTGGTTTTTTCAAGGTATTAAACGTATCATGGTACTTACCCTTGCCATGGACGGCAGGCGGGGAATCGATTCGGCGGTAAAGCGGTTCGGCGGCGATCGCGGCGAGGATGTCGCGATACGGTACTGTTCTCTTCAGGATGATGACCGGTTCCGTTCGTTTTGTATGTCTCGTTGTTCGGGAACCGAGTATGGGCGGAGCGAATGGGGAGTAAGCGCTCTTGCCGTTTTTTGTCGACCGGATCTGGTTGTTGAAAATCGACAAGGCGCCCTGCAGGATTCCGAAGCGTTCAAGCAATGGCACCGGCGGGGAAGGGACCCCGATAAATTAAGGAAGATGGCTCCCGAGGCTTCCTTTTCCATCCTGATCGAAGGGATTGACGCCGGAACGGGCAAGGAACTGTTTGACCATGTCGTCGATTTTTTAACGGAAGAGTTTTCATCTTTTTTAATTGTTCAAGACAATGCTTCTCGATAACATCACCGAAAAAACGCTCGAAAACGGTCTGAAGGTGATTGCGTTGCGTAAACCGGGTGTTGCGATCGTTTCGGCCCAGCTCTGGTACAAAACCGGCAGCATTTGTGAATATAAAGGAATACGCGGCATCTCACACGTTCTTGAGCACATGATGTTTCGCGGCTCAGCGAATGTTGGAAGCGAAGAGCATGCCCGCATCATCAACGACGTGGGCGGCCATTGCAATGCTTTTACGGCCGAAGACATGACCGTTTATACCGGCAGCGTTCCGCGTGAATTTTGCGATATGCTCGTCGAACTCGAAGCGGACCGCATGGATGGCTTGACCTTAGATGCTTCTCTCTTTGAAACCGAGCGGAAGGTTATTATCGAGGAATACCATACGTATATGAATAATCCGGTGGCAAAGGCCTTTATGGAGTTCCGGGGTGAATTTTTCCGCGATCATCCCTATTCGAACAGCCCGCTGGGTGCCATTACCGATCTCGAGAGCCTGACGGTACGGCAGTGCCGTGACTATTACGAACGATGGTACCGGCCCGATAATGCCGTGCTTGTTATCGTGGGAGAAATCGATGCAAAGAAAATAATCGGGTGCGCGGAGCGGTACTTCGGGGGGAAAAAAGCGCGCAATGAGGTCGAGTCGCCGGCGTTGCCCGGCATCGCCGCAGACGGCATAGTGCCGTCGGTACACCGGATGAAGCGGGTGGTCGAGTTCGACGTACCGCTTCTGATCATCGGGTATCCGGCGCCGGCCTCTTCACACGAGGACGCGGTGGCGCTTGAGATCCTTCAACTGGTCGTCGCGGGCGGTGAAAGCAGCCGTTTGCACAGGGAAGTGGTGCGCCGGCAATCGGCTGCGGTCATGGTGGGTGGAATGAACCATCTGCTCAAACATGCAGGCATGTCGATGTTTTTTGCCGCATTCACGCCGGATGTGCCGGCGGCGCGCGTGGAACGGGCGCTTGAGGAGCAGATCGATCTGGTGCGGGAAAACGGCATCAGCACCGGTGAAATGGAAAAGGTAAAAAACGCAACGTTGACAAACAGGACATATGAACTGTATGCCGCCGAAAACATCTGCCACCATCTCGGGTACAGCGAGTGCGTCGAGGGCGATTACCGCGCATGGGTGGAACGGCTGGAGGCGTTGCGATGGCTTGACATCAGCAGGCTGGTCGATGTCGCCCGGAAGTACTGGAGCGATTCCCATCGTCATGTGCTTTATCTCAAGCCGCGAAGAACCAATCCGCTGCTCTTCGCCGCCGGATTTTTACGCCGTTTGAAAAGAAAACGGCGATAGGAGACGGGCCGGTTATGGCGAAACTTTTTTCTTTCCCTTCGTTTGAGGAGTACGAACTCGAGAACGGATTACACTGTCTTCTGATTCCCGACCATGCGCAGGAAGGCTTGGTGATTGCATTGCAGCTGCCGTTTGGAAGATTCGCCGATCCGCAGGGACAGGAAGGTTGTGCGGATATTTGTATCGGCGTTATGCAGAAGGGGACTGCAACAAAGCGTTTCGAGCAGTTTTCCGACGAATTTGAGCAGCGTGGGGCGACGCTTTTTGCTGAAATCGGCGAAGAACAAACGATGATCGGCGTTAAAATGCTTTCGCGATTCAAGGAGGTCCTGTTCCCCTGTTTTTGGGAGATGGTGACGGAGCCGCGATTTGATGAGCGGGAGCTTGCGCGTGTTCAGCAGGAAATGGCAACCGCACTCCGGGCTGAGACAATCGATCCGGGCGCCATTGCACACCGTCATTTTTTTAACGAACTGGCAGGTCCCGGCCATCCCGCCGGGAGACACCATACGGTTCGGTCGATACGACGGATCAGGCGTGAACAGGTTATCGCTTTTTACGATGCGCATGTTGTTCCCGAAGACTGCACCCTTGTTATCGCGGGTGATTTCGAGCCGGAATGGTTCGCTCGACAGTGCCGGGAAACGGCCGCCCATTGGCGGGCCTGCGCACGGCGTTTGCCCTGTGAAGCACCTCCGGCCGAACATCCCGGCAAGGCGGTACGATTTGTTGAGAAGAACGATCTTACCCAGATCTCTCTGGTAGTCGGACAATCGGCGCCCGGCGAATTCGATGAGCGGCGCAACAGGATAGCACTTGCAAATTATGTTTTAGGCGCGGGAAACTTTTCTTCCCGCCTGATGACACGGATCCGGTCGGGTGCCGGCAAAACATACGGCATTGTGTCGCATATCGCGGCGGAACGTCGTTTCGGTGCATTATCGATAGCAACTTCGACGCAGAACCGGCAGCTTGAGGAGGTCCTCTCAGCACTACTGCATGAGTTCGGCCTGTTTTACAGTGACGGCATCACCGCCGATGAACTCGAAAAGGCGAAAAGATTTGCAATAGGCAACATGGCATTCCAGCTCGAGGGAATCACGAATCTGGTCGAAAAAATTCTCTGGCTTCGTTTTTACCGCCATACCGTCGAGTATATCGAGCGCTTCGATGAAATGATCCGGGCGATAACCATCGAATCGGTCAACGACGCGATACGGAGCTGCTTTGATCCCGAAAAATTGATCATTGTCGGTGTGGGAAAGCGATCGGAGGTTCTCTCCCAGCTTTCACGGTTCGGAACGCCGAAGCGTTTTCATTATAAGGAACGGCTGGTGTGAGCGAAGGGCTGTCGGTGACGAGAATGTTTAAAATGGTTTTTTATTCCCGACGGCATCCGTCTCCCGGATACACGAATAATGCCCGAAATACTATATTTTCAATATGGTGAAGGTGGCAATCTGCATCGGTTCAAACAGGGGGGATCGCTGCTGGTATATCAAGCGGATGGAGGAGATGCTCAATGCTGTTCTTTTTCCACCGGTGGTTATGTCTGCGCTGATGGAAACCGAACCTGTTGGGGTATTCGATGAGCAGCCGTGGTATCTTAACCGCGTTATCGGCGGCTGCTACGACCGCAGCGCTTTTACACTACTGGCGGCATGTACTGCAATCGAACGGTCACTCGGACGGACGGAAAAGGGGACGGGAAGGGCCCGGACGGCCGATATCGATATTCTGCTTTTCGGCAATGAAACAATCGCCGCCGAAGAGTTGACAATACCTCATTCGGCGATTCTGTCACGGCGATTCTATCTTGAGGGGCTTTATCAGGTCATGCCCGATGCGGTAATCGGTAGTGCGGCGGGAACGGTCGGGCAGCAGTACGCCGCTATGACGCAACAGCTAAGAAACCAGGGGCTGCGATTATTTGGTTCGGCGGGGAGGTCATTCTGACAACTGAACAAGCGCCGCTTATTCCTTCCTGGATCAATTACCTCTGCATTGAAGGGGCGATCGGCGCAGGAAAAACATCGTTCTGCAACCTTTTTGCACAGCGGTGCTTTGCCCGTCTCGTGCTCGAAGCCGCTGAAGAAAATCCTTTTCTGGAGCAGTTTTATCGAGAGCGCCGGTCCTATGCCTTTCAGACGCAATTATGGTTTCTGGTTTCGCGGTATAAACAGCTCTCGGAAGCCATTGCCCAGCAGGACCTGTTTTATCGGGTGACCATAAGCGATTACATTTTCGAAAAGGATCGTTTGTTCGCCAGCGTCAATCTTGACGAAGAGGAACTGGCGCTCTACGAGCAGGTGGCGTCGGTAATGGTGCGGAACATCGTTCCCCCCGATCTGGTGGTCTATCTTCAGGCGTCAACCAAGGTGCTTCTGCACCGGATCGAACGGCGGGGGCGTTCGTACGAATTCAATATGGACCCGCGTTATCTCGATATGCTCAATGAGGCATACAACCACTTTTTTTTCCACTATACCCTTACTCCGCTGCTCATCATCAATACCGACGATATTGACTTTGTCAATAATCCCGCCGATTTTGAGGAATGCCTGCTGCAGATCGGGCATGCCGGTAAGGGAACCACCTTTTATCAGCCGATGGCGGCGAAGGACAAGGAACGCCTGCGGGAGCGCTGCCTGCGGGAGTATGTGTCGGATGATACCGCGATCGAGGAACCGTAAGGGGGTGGCGATGAGGCGCTGGGACGACGGTAAAAAAAAGGCGATGGAGCGAAACGGCGTCAAACTTTTCACAAGGGAATCATGAAAATCGTCACTTCCGTTGTTGAGATGATCGATCTGGCGCGCACTTGCCGCTCCGGGGGGAGCATACTGGCGCTGGTGCCGACCATGGGCGCATTGCACCGGGGACATCTGTCGCTGCTTTCGATCGCAGGGGAACATGCCGACTGCACGGTGATGTCCGTTTTCGTCAATCCGACACAATTCGGACCCGATGAGGATTATCTGAAATATCCCCGGACGTTTGATGCCGATTGCAGGGCGGCCGAATCGGCCGGTTGCGACATTCTTTTCGCGCCGCCGGTCGAGGAGATGTATCCGCCGGGGCATCGCACGTCGGTTTCGGTAAGCGGCATCACCGAACGGCTTTGCGGTGCGAGCAGGCCGACCCATTTCCGGGGGGTGACCACCGTCGTTCTGAAATTATTCAACATTGTTAATCCGCACGTCGCCATTTTCGGCGCCAAGGACGCACAGCAGGCAACGGTGATCAAACGGATGGTCGTTGATCTGCACTGCCCGACCCGGGTGATCGTGGGACCGATTGTCAGGGAAGACGACGGGTTGGCGCTCAGCTCGCGAAACGGCTATTTGACTCCCGCCGAACGGGCGGTTGCGCCGTTGATTCATCGCGGACTCGGTAACGCCGAAGCGCTTTTTGCCGGGGGGGAACGGCATGCCGACGTACTTCGTGACGCAGTGCGCAATGAATGCGCACAATCGGAATTGATCGATCCCGAATATGTCGAAATCGTCGATCAACTCACCCTCGAACCGCTCTCGCTTATCACCTCATCCGCGCTGTTGGCAATCGCCTGCCGCATGAAGGAGAGCGCGACAAGGCTTATTGACAATACTCTTTTAGGAGCGGTACCTTGAAGCCACCGGATGAAAAAGCGCTGATTATTTACAATCTTTTTCCACGCTTTTTTTCAACCATCGATGACTGGGGTGCAGAGCTGCCCCGTATCGCCGGGATGGGATTCAATGCGGTTTTTGTCAATTCGTTTTTTGAAACCGGCTTTTCGGGAAGTCTCTATGCCGTCAAAGACTATTACCGGCTCAATCCCCTGTTTTTAACAAAAGGAGCGGACCCTTCGGATTTCTTACCGCTCGAACGTTTCAATGATGCATGTGGAAAGCACGGGATCGATCTGTTTATCGACCTGGTGATCAATCACACGGCATTCGATGCGACGCTGACGAAACTGCACCCGGAGTGGTACAGGCATACCGCCGAGGGAAAGCTGATGAACCCCTTTGCCATTGACCCCACGGATGCGACAAAGGTTACGGTATGGGGGGATCTCGCTTCAATTGACAATGAAAATAGCTCCGACCGCGTTGCGCTCTGGGCGTACTGGGATGATCTGGTCGCTTTTTTCCAGGCAAAAGGTATTAACGGGTTCCGGTGTGATGCGGCCTATCAGGTACCGGTGGGCCTGTGGGAGCACCTGATTTCCTCCGCGAAACGACGTGATCAACGGGCGACCTTTCTGGCGGAAACCCTCGGTTGCCGTCTTGAACAGATCGAGGCGCTCGCTCCTGCGGGATTCGACTATCTCTTCAACTCGGTAAAATGGTGGAACTACGATCAAACGTGGGCGATCGAACAGCATGCCGCCAACAAGGTCGTCGCCCCTTCGATTGCATTTCCGGAATCCCACGATACCGAACGACTGGCGAGTGTCGCTCCGAAAACCGAGCTCGTTCAGAAAAGCCATTACGCTTTTGCGGCGGTCTTTTCAAGAGGATTGCTCATGCCGATGGGGTACGAGTACGGGTCGGTGACCCGGATGGATGTCGTAAGGGGAAGGCCGGCCGATATCGATCCTCCGCAGTGGAACCTCTGCGCATGGATAGGAAAGATCAATCGGCTGAAAGGCACACTGCCGCCGCTTGGCGAAGAGGGTTCATGGCGCGTTATAACGTCGTACGGCGAGCCGTACCTTTTTCTGAAGAAAACCTCCGATGACGGCAGGAAGTCGGTATATGTATGTGTCAATAGACGAATGACCGAAGAATCTGTTGTCGACGAGTGGATGGTGCCGGAGGAGATAAAAAGCTGTTCACACGTGCTGTCGCTTATCAGTGACGAACCGGTCAGGGAACCGGTGCCGCTCGCCTTTACGCTCGATCCGGCCGACGTGGTACTGTTTCTGCCGTGAACGTCAATGCTGCCGCTCGTACGATAAAGGGACCATAAACCCGGTGGGATAATCATGCGAAAAAACAGGGCGCTCTTTCTCGACCGTGACGGAATAATCAATGAGGATCTCCGTTACGTGCACAAACCGGAACAGATCCGTTTCTGCGACGGCGTATTTGATCTGTGCGGCGCGGCGGTGGGGAAGGGGTATCTCCTTGTCGTCGTCACCAATCAGGCGGGTGTGGCCAAAGGACAATTCAGCGAAGCGGATGTCCGTGTTCTTCATCAATGGATAACGGAACAGTTCGCGGCGAGGGGAATAACCCTCACTGCATTCTATTATTGCCCCTACCATGAAAACGGTACGATACCGCACTACCGGAAAGATTCGGATTGTCGCAAACCGAAACCGGGAATGTTCACTACGGCGGCGGCCGATCATAACATTGATCTCTCCGCATCGCTTATGGTCGGCGATAAGAGCTCCGACCGCATACTTCTTCCGGAACTGAGATGCATCATCGTTAAAAGCGTTTATACGACCTTCGGGTACGATGTCGCCTCGATCAGGGAAGTGATACCGCTGCTCTGACCGCGCCCACCGCCGCACTTGCCGCCGATAAAAAAAAGGAGAGCTTCCCGCAAGCTCTCCTTTTCAACGAAATGGCGTTGTAAGGATTGGTAAAAATTATATGAACGGTTTTTCCGAAATGTGCTCGTCGTTTTCGTAGAGGAGCATCTTGATGTCGGCCGACGGTTTAGGAAAGCTCATCTTCAGCTTCGCTTCATGCTCCTGGTCGAGCATTTCCGGATCGAGACGGGCCGGCAGCGCCTTATAGCGTTTGCCGTTGACATCCACCAGGAAAAAGTGTTCGCTTTTAAGACGCAACGGATTCCATGAGTAGTTGTAAATGTCGATGACCGCACGAATGGTGCTTCCGCGGTTTTCCATCACCGGTATGGCCAGGAGAATGTCCCATTTGTTGATAACCTTGAATATGGCCGAATCGGGAATGGGATCGATGACGGAAAGATATGCCGAGTAGGTCCCGCGATTTTCCTTCAGCAGTTTTTTGAGAAGCTCTTGTGCGTCTGCACGTGATGAATCGAACAGGAGCGCGCATTTGGCGAAGAACTCCGCGGCGACGAAATCGTTGACGTCTTTGTTCGTTACCGCATTGGTGTAGTACAGTTCCGCTTCATCATAGTTCTGCTGAGCGAGATTATCGATGGCTTCTTTTTTCTTTGTCCGGAAAGGGGTCGGATCGTTGGCCACCGCGATCGCCTTGTCGAGACGGGTCCGCGCTTCGGCAATGCGCCCTTTTTTGAGGCTTGAATCGGCCATCTGCGCCCAGATGAGCGCGTGTCGCTGTTTGAATTCGGGATTGACGTCCGCGGTCATATTCTTTTCGATGTCGTCGAGAAAAAGAGGGATCGCCTCCATATGCGCCGCGCCTTCGTTCAGCACCATGAACGCCCGTTCGAGGGTCATTTCAATGTAACGGTTTCTCAGTCGGTTATTGATTCTTCCGGGGTTCTCTTTCACCGCTTTGTCGAAAAACAGATATGCGGTTTTCAACTGACGACGTTTTTCGTCACCGGAGACTCTTTTCGCCGCATTATAGGCGGCGTTTCCCTTCTGTTCATAAGACGATGAACAGGAGATGATCAGCACCAAAACGCTTAACGCTGCACAAAGTTTGCCGGCCACCTTCATGTACTCCTCCATTCGTATATGGTATAAAAGTAACAGGATATCTTCAGACTTGAATAAAGATGCTTTTCTCCATAAGGTATTGTCAATAGGTCCGGGAGTTTTTTGGGCTGACGATTGAAGTTGCTGGCGCAGGCACGAGTCACGGCTTTAAAACGGTGTTTTTTCAACGCCGTTCTCCGCTTTCTCTGGGGAAGCCTCACCTTTTAATGGAAATGTCTGCGGCCGGCAGGCGCTCCGCTTGCACCTGATAAACAGGTGAGGTATTTTAACCTGATGACTCCACTGAAAAAAACACGCAAATACCGAGCCGCAGTTTCTATTATCAGCCGGCTTGCCGAAGCGGGCTATGAGGCGCTTTTTGCCGGCGGGGCGGTAAGAGATATGATCATGGAGCGAACTGATGATGGCGATATCGATATCGCTACCAGTGCTCGTCCTGAAGCGGTCAGCCGTCTTTTCTCCCATACCATACCGGTCGGCGCACAATTCGGCGTCATTATCGTTGTTATGGACGGTGTGCCGTTCGAAGTGGCCTCGTTTCGTTCGGACAGCGGTATCCATGACGGCCGCCATCCGGCGGATATAGTGTACACCAATGCCCGCAATGATGCATTGCGCCGTGATTTTACGATAAACGGCCTCTTTTTCAACCCGCAAACGGAGGAGGTTATCGATTATGTGGGGGGGAAATCGGATATTAATTTGAAAACCGTTCGGGCCATAGGAGAACCGTCGCTTCGTTTCCGGGAGGATTACCTGCGTATGATACGGGCAATCCGGTTTGCAGCGCGGTTCGATTTTACAATTGAAACGACAACATGGAATGCAATCAGGCTGCTGGCAGACAACATCACGACCATTTCGGTGGAAAGGATTTTTACCGAACTGGATAAAATGCTCTGCTCGACGCATCCGGACCGGGCGCTCGATCTGCTTGACCGATCAGGGCTTCTGGCGATCGTTCTTCCGGAAATTGCGGGACTTAAAGGGGTGCATCAACCGCCGCAATTTCATCCCGAAGGAGATGTTTTTGAACACACGAAAAAAGCGCTGTCACTGCTTGACATGCATCCCTCATCGACCCTTGCCTGGAGCGTTCTCCTGCACGACATCGGGAAACCTCAGACAATGAGGGTCGCCGACCGTATCCGGTTTGATAACCATGATCAGGTCGGCATGCAGAAAGCGCGTGCCGTTTTGAAGCGTTTTCATGCGTCAAATGCGCTTATCGAGGGTGTAACCGCATGTATCGCAAACCACATGAACTTCATGCAGGTTAAGAAGATGAGGCTCGGGACGCTTAAAAAATTTCTTTCACGACCGACGATTGAAACCGAAATGGAGTTGCACCGTATCGATTGTCTGGCAAGTCACGGCAATTGCGAAAACATCGATTTCCTCAAGGAAAAATCGCGACGCTTTCAATCGGAAACGCTTAAGCCGCCACCCCTCTTAGGAGGAAAGGATCTTGTGGAACTCGGATTCAGGCCGGGACCGCTTTTCGGCGAGATACTGTCGGTACTCTACGATATGCAGCTGGAAGAGGAGATCGCAACCCGTGAAGAGGCGATTATGGCGGTACAGAAGCGGTACGGCTCCCGCAAATAATGCTTTTTCTAGTGTGGAAGACAATGTAATAATCCATTTTTATAAGATATTGTTGTCACGGCTCCTTACAAACTAGTATATTTTACTTTAATTTAAAGGGAGGGGAGATACGGGCGGTAAGCCCGTTTTTTCTATATAACAACCAAACCGGGAGATCTATGTCGTCGCTGGAACACCTCGAACCGCTGATCGCGGAGAAATGTGCCGAGATGGGATTCGAACTCTTCGAGGCGCGTTTTTTCAGGGCGGGTTCCCGATCGATACTTCGTATTTTTATCGACCGGCCGACAGGGGTAACGATCGCGGATTGCGAGCAGGTCAGCAATGAACTATCGCTTTTTCTGGATGTGGAAAATTTCATCAATGGCCGTTCCTATACCCTGGAGGTTTCTTCGCCGGGGATCGACCGACCGCTTAAAAAAGAACGCGATTTTCGTCGGGCATGCGGAAGAGAGGTGACTGTTTACCTAAGGAAACCCTATAATGGAAAAATGCAGGTAAAGGGGATTATCGAGCGGTGTGAGCAGGACGTTCTTTGCCTTAGCTGCAACGGACGAGCGGTGGAACTGCCGCTTGCGGCAATTAATAGCGGCAAAGAGGAAATACGATTTAACCACTACGGGAAGGAATGAGGATGAACAAGAAGGGAAAGGCCGAAGCGCTCAAAGCGCTGGATATCGCCGCCTCGATCAGCGCCGTTACCAAAGAGAAGAGCATCAGCCTCGATCTGGTGCTCGACAGCCTGAAAGACGCTCTTACGACCGCCGCAAAGAAATATCTCGGTACACCGAAAAACGTCGAAGCGAAGGTCGACCGGGAAAAAGGGACGATTGAAGTTTATATACGGCAGAACGTCGTTGAGACGGTCGAGGATCCGGAAATGCAGATATCCATCGCGGAAGCGAAGGAAATCGAGGAGGATATCGCCATCGGCGACGAGCTCATCCAGGACCTCGATATCGAACTGTTCGGTCGTATGGCGATCCAGACGGCGAAACAGGTCATTATCCAGCGCGTTCGAGAGGCCGAGCGGGAAAAAATTTTCGCCGATTACAGCAACCGCGTGGGCGAACTGGTGACCGGTACGGTTCAGCAGATTGAAAAAGGCAATATTCTTGTCAATCTCGGCCGTACCGAGGCGCTTCTGCCTTACCGGGAACAGATCAGGAAAGAGCATTGGCGGCAGGGGGACAATATCCGCGCCTGCATTCTCGAGGTAAAGAATAATCCAAAGGGACCACAGGTTATCATCTCGCGGACGTGCCCTGAATTTCTGGCGCGTCTTTTCGAGCTGGAAGTTCCCGAGATATTCGATAAGACGGTCCGTATCGTCAAGGTTGTCCGCGATCCCGGCCATCGGTCGAAAATCGCCGTCACAACCAACGACAGCAGGGTCGACCCGGTCGGCGCTTGCGTAGGGATGCGGGGAAACCGCGTTCAGGCCATCGTCCGTGAATTGTCAAATGAGCGTATTGACATAATCAACTGGACCGAGGAGCTGTCGCTGCTTGTTCGACGGGTGTTTTCACCTGCGGAAGTGAAGCGGGTGATTCCGGCAGGGGATCGGAAGATCGTCGTGGTGATAAGCGAAGAAGATCTTGCTCAGGCGATCGGGCGCGAAGGGCAGAATATCCGTCTCGCCTCAAAGATGCTCGATAAGGATATCGATGTGTTCGGCGATCAGGAATATGCGAATATGACTGAAGAGCAGCGTACTGCAGCCTTGCAGGAACGAAGTCAGGCGGCCGACGACGTTGCGGACGGCCAGGCGGTTGAAGAAAAAAAACCGGATGAATCGAATGACGATCCTGCCGCCGACGAGACGGCTGCTCCGGCGGCCGACCGAAACGTCGGCAGTGAAGCGGGAGGGGAAGATGCAGGGCTTGACGAAATGTCCAGTGAGGCGATCGAACCCCTGTCGGCAACCGATGAGGATGCGGGAGATAACGTTGATAAAGAGGAAAAACAGCACCAAGGGGTATCCGACGTGACTTCGGAATAAATCAGATATGCGTCCACGTTTCCGTCTGCGGAAAAACAATACTGCCGAGAGTCGTAACGCATTTCAACCCTGCAAGCGGGGACAGTCATACGGAGAGGTAACCAATGGCAAAAGAGAAGGTCTACAAATTAGCTCAAGAATTTAAAGTGTCAAGTGAAGCGCTTGTACAGATGCTTCGCGCCATGGGCATTCCCGTTAAAAGCCATATGAGTACGGTGGATGAGAGTCTTCGTGACGATATTAGGAAGAAATTTGAACAGGAACGTGCTGAAATTAAAAAAGAGTATGAGCGGAAAAAGCAGATGCTCACACGTGCCCGGGAAGAGTTGATCAAGCGGGGCGATGAAGAGAACGCTTCGTCGGCGCAGGACGTCGGTTCGATCGAAGCCGCAGCCTCGTCGCCGGACCGTCCCTATACCACCGAGTCTGCTGTCAGGTCGGCGCAGGACACTCTTCAGACCGACAGATACCGGCAGACACGGCATACCGCTTTCAGGGAACGCGGCAGGGGTGCGCCGGGTACGGTTTCGGCTTTCGGAAGAGAACAGACCTACATGCCTCCTCAACAGAAGGCTGCGGCGGGGGAAAGGCCAACGGCCGAGGTGGTGTCGGCTGAGGGGAAGCCGTCGACGCGTAAAGACAAAAAAGATAAGAAAAAGGGGAAAAAACGCAATGAACGGCCCGAAATCGACGAGTTGCAGCTTAAAGCAAACATAAAAAAAACGCTTGCCAAAATCGGTTCAGGATTTACAAAAAAGAAATACAAGAAAGAGGCCGCTTCACCGGAAGAGGCGATCGGCGAGAGCAAAAAGGTGCTTAATGTCGCGGAGTTCGTTACGGTAAACGAGCTTTCCAACATGATGAGTGTGCCGATTGCCGACGTCATCGCGAAATGTCTCGAATTCGGCCTGTTTGTAACGATCAACCAGCGGCTTGACTTTGAAACGATCGAAATGGTTGCCGACGAATTCGGCTACAATGCGAAATTAATGACCGAATACGCTCAGGAATCCGATGAGGGTGAATCCGAGGCCGGTGAAGGGCAGACGGTTCCACGTGCGCCGGTCGTGACGGTCATGGGTCACGTTGATCATGGAAAAACCTCGCTTCTGGATTTCATCAGAAAAGCAAATATCGTTTCGGGGGAAGCAGGGGGGATTACCCAGCATATCGCGGCGTATGAGGTCCAGACAAAACAGGGTCCGGTGACGTTTCTCGACACGCCGGGTCATGAGGCGTTTACCGCAATGCGCGCCCGCGGATCGCAGATCACCGATGTTATCGTGCTGGTGGTCGCCGCCGAATCAGGGGTAATGCCGCAAACCAGGGAAGCCATCGACCATGCACGCGCCGCCGGGGTTCCTCTGGTGGTTGCGATTAACAAAATAGATTTGCCGACCGCCAATGTCGACCGTGTGAAAGGTGAGCTTGCCCAGTACAATGTGCTGGTCGAGGATTACGGCGGTCAGGTGTCATGCGTGGAGATTTCCGCGAAAACGGGGAAGGGCATCGACCGTCTTCTGGAAGTGCTGGCGCTTGAAACCGAAATCCTCGAACTCAAAGCGAAACCTCTTGGTAAAGCACACGGCGTCGTGATAGAATCAGAACTAGACAAAGGGAAGGGTCCGATTGCGACGATTCTCGTACGGAAGGGTACTTTGCGAAAAGGCGATCCCTTCATTACCGGCATTCACTCGGGCCGCGTCCGAGAACTGTTCGACGAACACGGTCGGCTGGTGGAGAGCGCCGGCCCGTCGCACCCGGTGCTGGTTCTGGGGCTGTCGGGTACGCCGCAGGCGGGAGATTCGTTCAGGGTCGTTGACGACGAGAAGGAGGCGAGGGAAATCAGCGCACGCCGCAGGCTTGCGCAGAAAGAGCGCGAGCTGCGCACCATCGGAACCATTTCACTCGACCATCTCTACGAACAGATCAAGGCCGGCAGCATGCAGACCCTCAACCTGATCATCAAGGGGGATGTCGACGGATCGGTTGAGGCGCTCGCGGCTTCGCTTGAGAAATTGAGCACCGATGAAATAAAAGTATGCGTTATCCACAAAAGTGTTGGAGCAATCAAAGAGACCGATATAAATCTGGCCATGGCATCAACGGCGCTTATTATCGGGTTCCATCTCAGTCCGAATTCGAAAATAAGGGAACTGGCGAAACGACAAGGCGTCGAAATCCGTACCTATCGGATCATTTACGAAGTGCTCAACGACGTGCGCAGTGCCATGGAAGGGATGCTCAAGCCTGAAATTAAAGAGAATATCATCGGATCCGCGGTCGTCAGAAAAGTGTTCAAGGTTTCCAAGGTCGGCACCGTCGCCGGTTCATTTGTCGAATCCGGTACGGTTTGCCGCGGCGACCGGGTACGACTCATACGCGATGATATCGTCGTGACCGAAGGACGTATTTACAGCCTGCGCCGCATGCAGGAAGACGTGCGCGAGGTACAAAACGGGCATGAATGTGGACTGACTATAGAGAATTGGTCCGATTACCGGGAAGCGGACCGGGTCGAGGCGTTTGAAGAGGTCGAAATTGCGCGCAAGCTTTCCAGCGTAACATAGGTGGGCAATGGCTTCTCCGCATTTTCATAAAGAGCGATTGGCTGAAGTGCTGCGACGTGAAATAGTCGCGGTAATCTCCCGTGAGCTGCGTGATCCGAGGGTTCCGCCGATTGTGACTATCACCGGAATCAACCTTGCTCCCGATACAAGAAACGCGACGGTTTTCGTCAGTATATTCGACGATAAAAGAAAGGCCGCAGATGCCGTCGAAGCGCTCAACAACGCCGCTCCTTTTATCCAGCGTCTTGTCGCCTCGCGTATTACCGTGAAACATTTCCCTCGCCTCTACTTTAAATACGACGATACCATGGAACACGTAGAACATATTCATCAGCTTCTTAAAGAAATTCACGATGCGGTGGGATGATTTCCGTTCACTTGTTGATGCCAATCACCGTTTTCTGATTTCCTCCCATATGAGCCTCGACGGAGATTCCGTCGGATCGCAGGTGGCGATGAGATGGTATCTTACGTCACTCGGTAAAGACGTTACCATTTACAACAAGGATCCCGTCCCGGCAAAGTTCGCATTTCTTACCGTTCACGACACCATACTCAACGACAAACCGGACTCGGCGTTCGATGTCCTGATCGTGCTTGATTGCTCGAATTGTAGCCGTCTCGGCTGGAAGGTTGAGGCTATTGCGCCCGTCATGGTAAATATCGACCACCATCGTGATAATACGGGCTTCGGAGCTGTTAATATCGTCGATAGTAACGCTGCGGCGACGGGAGCCATCCTTTACCGGTTTTTTTGCGATTGTTCGATCGATTTTCCTCCGTATGTCGCTGAAGCGCTCTATACCGCAATCATGACCGATACCGGCGGTTTCCGGTTCTCAAATACGACAGGGGCTATTCTGAGATACTGTTCCGAACTTGTCGAGCATGGGGCCGATTGCTCGAGTATTTACGAAAAGGTATATGCCTCGCACGCGCCGAAGGCGCTGCTTCTGCAGGCGCGTATCTGGTCGACGCTGCGGTTTCATCTTGACGGAAAGGTATGCTGCATGGATATGCCCCTTGCCGTTCTTGATGAGCTTGAAGCACATTACAGCGACAGCGAAGGGATGGCCGACAATACGATCATTGCCGAGGGTGTTGAGGTGGGAATGTTGATCAAATACGACGAAAAAGAGTCACATTTCAGCCTTCGCTCCAAGGGCAAGGTCGATGTGGGGAAAATAGCCCAGAAGATACCCGGCGGCGGCGGTCATTTCAGCGCTGCGGGGTGTACGATAAGCCGGCCGTATGGTGAGGCTTTTTCCTTTATGATCGATATTCTCAGACGGGAGTTGGGTTGAATACAAGCGGCGGTTTCCTTCTTATCGATAAACCGCGGGGAGTAACCTCTTTTGATATCGTGCGCCGGGTGCGGATACTTTTTTCAGATAAAAAAGCCGGTCATGCCGGAACGCTTGACCCGCAGGCGGAGGGGTTGCTCATTCTCGCGTTCGGTAAGGCGACACGTCTCCTCCCATTCCTGCCGACCGAACCTAAAGTGTATGAATTCACCATCCAGTTCGGGGCGGAGACCGATTCGCTGGATGCGGCGGGCACGGTCGTCCGTTCCGAAGGTCCGATTCCGGACAATAATGCCGTTGCTGCGGCTATCCCTCTGTTTATCGGTCTTCAGATGCAGACCCCCCCGGCGTTTTCCGCACTTAAAATAAGAGGGGTACGTGCCTATGCGCTTGCCCGCCGGGGGAGAATCCCGCAACTTTCGCCCCGTGAGATCACGATTCATTCCCTGTCACTGCTGCACTATAACCAAACGGCAGGGCAGGCTCAATGTCGTGTCGCATGCTCCGGGGGCACCTATGTGAGAGCGCTTGCACGTGATATTGCATTGAAGCTCGGAACCTTCGGGTACGCCTCTTCGATACGACGATGGTCGTGCGGAAAATTTACCCTTGCAGATGCATGCCGGTTTGAAGCGATAACCGCATCAACGCCCCTCGTATCGATCCGGCAAGCATTCAACGAGTTCCCCTGCCTGCACGGCGATCAGGCGACGGTGCAGCAGGTGCTGCACGGCAGAGATATTATGCTCCCGCAATCATTTCCGACAGCCGGCCGGAATGTCATGCTTTTTGCGGGAGAGGAGCTTGCGGCGGTTTTAGTCAGGGTTCAAGAAAACCTTTTTCACCCCTTACGGGTGTTTGTCTCACCGGAAGGAGCGCTGCATGCGGATTCTCGGACCTGATGAACGTCTCAGTGATGGTACAGCGACCGTTGCATCTGTCGGCAATTTTGACGGGGTGCACCGAGGGCATCGATACCTTATCGACAAGGTGGTGCAACAGGCGACAAAACGGGGTTGTAAAAGCGCACTTGTTACCTTCGATCCGCATCCTCGTTTGGTGCTTAATCCGGAGATGCCATTTGAGATATTGACCACCTTTGATGAAAAAGTCCGTCTTATCGAACCCTTGAAAATTGATTATCTGCTCTGTCTGCCGTTTACACCGGTATTCAGCCGGCTTTCATCGGAAGAGTTCGTCGAAACGGTAATGGTACAGCAACTTCATGCGATAGAATGGATTATGGGGGAAGATCATGGCGTTGGAAGGGACAGGTCCGGTGAAAAGAATTCTTTGCACAATGTTATGTGCAAATATCATATTATACCATTTATTATAGATCTGTTGGAACAGCAGCGCAGGGTTGTTTCATCCACCCGGATCAGGGTTGAGATAATTAACGGACGCATAGTCGAAGCGGTTGAGATGCTGGGGCATCCCTATCTGATTTCGACGGAGCGAATACCGGGTTTGAACATAGGCTCCCGGCTTGGTTTTCCGACGCTCAATTTTAAAAGGCCGCCTTCGCAAAAAGTGTTACCTCCTGCTGGAGTTTATGCAGCCGAATTGGAATTCGAGAATTTTTTGAAGCCCGGTGCACTTTATTTCGGCGAGTGTCCGACCTTTACAAACCGATCGGTGCATTTCGAATTCCATTCGTTTGACGGCGGAGAGCCATTCCCCGATTGTGGTGAAAGTGCACGGTTGCGGCTTCACGGGTTTGTTCGGAAAGATCGTGCATTCTCCACGGCGGACGAGCTTAGTGCTCAAATACATGATGATGTAAGAACCGTTCGGAATTTTTTCATGAAGGAGAAGAGTCATGCCATTAACCAAGGAACGGAAAAGGGAAATCGCCGTCGGATACGGCAGCGATGAGAAAAACACCGGAAAAACCGATGTACAAATCGCTTTATTGACGGAACGGATCAACCAACTTACCGAGCATTGTAAAACGCACCCCAAAGATCATCATACCCGATACGGCCTTCTCAAACTGGTAGGGCAGCGCCGATCACTGCTTGATTACCTGATTAAAACCGACATCGAACGGTATCGTACCGTCATTAAGAAATTGAATATCAGGAAATAGTGGATCCGACAGTTATTTCCCGCAACCATGGGTGGATCATTGACCATCTGCAGTCGGCGCCGAGCGTATGAAGAGCGACGCTGCCGACCGTCACGTTCCCCATCCGTCGGCATCGCCATCGTTGGGCATGCGCCAAAGCACAAACATCCCGCATAACTTTACAATTAACATGAGGAGTGCACGTACATGACCTGTTTTACCGTAGCAACCGACATCGGCGGAACCAGTGTATCAATCGAAACGGGCCGGATGGCGAAACAAGCGAACGGCGCCGCCATTGCCCGCATCGGCGATACCATGGTACTGGCGACCGCATGTAACGGTGCCGAAAGCACTGAAAATGATTTTTTCCCGCTCACGGTGGAATTTATCGCAAAAACCTATGCCGCGGGCCGCATTCCGGGAGGCTTCATCAAACGCGAAGGGCGACCGAGTGAAAAGGAGGTTATCGCTGCGCGATTGGTCGACCGGCCCATCCGGCCCCTTTTTCCGGATTTCTACCGCAACGAGGTTCAGGTTATCTGTACGGTGATTTCGGCGGATGAAACCTATGATGCCGATGTGATGGCGATTACCGCAGCTTCATGTGCGCTCTGTCTCTCCGATATGCCGTTTTCCGACCCGGTGGCAGGGGTGCGGATCGGTATGGTCAATAATGAACTCAAGGTATTTCCCTCTTTGGCGGAGACGGAGACAGGGTCGCTCGATATGGTGGTCGCAGGAACGGAGAGTTCGATCATGATGGTCGAAGGCGGAGCGTTTGAGATCAGTGAGGATACGTTGATCGAGGCGCTTCTGCTGGCACACCGGGAGATAATAAAACTGGTCGGAATTCAGAAAGAGCTCATCGCAAAGGCCGGAAAGGCAAAGTGCGCCGTTGAAGCTCCGGCGATCGATCCTGAACTGGTTTCGGCGGTCGAATCAGCCGTAGCCGGACGTATCCACGACATCAGTTTCAGGGGTAATAAACAGGAACGGTACAGCGGGATCGACCAGCTGCTCAAGGAGGTGCAGGCCTCCCTGGCGGAACGGTTCCCCGAGAAAGAGGCGGCCGTCGCACAAATCTTTTACGACATCGAACGCCGTGACATACGCCGCAGTATTCTTGACGAAGGAGTACGCATCGGCGGCCGGCCGGTCGACGCCATTCGTCCGATCACTTGTGAACTTGATGTGCTGCCCCGCGCCCATGGAGCGGCGCTCTTTACACGAGGAGAGACCCAGGCGCTGGTGGCGACGACGCTCGGCACCAAACTCGACCTGCAGCATATCGACAATATTCAGGCCAAATACGACAAATCGTATATGCTCCATTACAACTTTCCGCCGTTTGCGGTCGGCGAAGTGAAGCGTTTGGGATCGGTCAGCAGGCGCGAGATCGGTCACGGTCATCTGGCCGAGCGGTCTCTGGCGCCGGTGCTTCCAAGTGAAAAGAGCTTCCCGTATACCATTCGCGTCGTATCGGAGATCCTTGAATCGAACGGGTCTTCGTCGATGGCATCGATATGCGGTTCCTCCCTGTCGCTCATGGCTGCCGGGGTGCCGATCAAAACCCACGTCGCCGGCATCGCCATGGGACTTATCAAAGAGGAAGAACGGGTGGCGATCCTTACCGATATTCTAGGGACCGAAGACCATGTGGGCGACATGGATTTCAAGGTCGCCGGTACCAGAATCGGCGTCACCGCCATCCAGATGGATATCAAAATTGCGGGTATTACCCCGCAGATTATGCAGGAAGCGCTTGAAAAAGCGCGCATAGCACGATTGCAGATTCTTGAGATTATGGAAAAGACCATTCCCGAATCGCGTAAGGAGCTTTCGGTATTTGCCCCGCGCATAAGCACCATCGTTATTGACAAGGATAAAATAAGGGAGATTATCGGTCCGAGCGGTAAAGTAATCCGCGACATACAGGACACCACGGGGACCACCATTTTCGTCGAAGACGACGGTACCGTCCAGATCGCCGCAGCGAACAAGGAACAGCGCGACGCCGCACTCAAACGTATTCAGGGCATCGTCGCCGAGCCGGAACTCGGTGCGGTGTATGATGCGGTGGTGAAAACGATCGTCGATTTCGGCGCATTCGTCGAATTCCTGCCCGGAAAGGAAGGGCTCGTCCATATCTCCGAACTGGAAAAGCGTCGGGTGGAAAAAGTAGAGGACGTGCTCCAGGTCGGCGACAAACTGCAGGTCAAGCTGATCGGGTTCGACCGATTCGGAAAGGTCAAGTTAAGCCGGAAGGCACTGTTGTAGGAATGGCGCAGCCACAGAACCGGTGATGACCGATGAATGAGAGTGTCCCGCTTTCTATAATCGCCAAGCGGCTTCCCCACGCCGCCGGATTACCGATTCCGCAGCGTATGACCGCCGGCTCCAGCGGGTGCGACGTGTGTGCGGCTCTTGAAGAGCCGCTGGAACTGCTGCCCGGTTCACGCGCGCTCATACCGACCGGCTTCTGCTTCGAAATTCCCGCGGGGTACGAGATCCAGGTCCGTCCCCGCAGCGGGCTCGCGGTTAAAAACGGCATCACCGTGCTCAATGCCCCCGGAACCATCGATGCGGATTACCGCGGGGAAGTAAAGGTCATCCTTGTGAATATGAGTCCGCAACCGTTCATCATAAGGCACGGCGACCGCATCGCCCAGCTCGTTCCCATGCGGGTAGCGTCGCATCTTGTTTTTACGGAACGAGAGGAGATCAACGGGTCGGATCGCGGCGAGGGGGGATTCGGACATACGGGGGCGTAAAGTGTCGGTGTCCCTTAGAAAAGTCCGATGATGTTCCCCCCCTCATCGACATCGATCGAGAGTGCCGCCGGTTTGCGCGGCAGGCCCGGCATGGTCATAATTTCACCTGTGTAAACAACGACAAACCCCGCTCCCGCGGAAACCCGCGCGCCGGCAACGGCAAGGGTAAAACCGCTCGGCCGGCCGGGAAGCTTCGGATTATCGCTCAGCGATGCGGGCGTTTTGGCGATGCAGACCGGGAGGTTTCCGAAACCGAGCGTTTCGAGCCGTTCAAAGTCGCGTTTGGCGGCGGAGGACAACTCGATCCCGGACGCTCCATACATTCTTTCGGCGATCGTGCGGACTTTCTGTTCCAGCGGTTGATCGAGATCGTAGAGGAAGGTAAACGGCGCGCGTTCATCGCAGTACCGGCATACCGTTTCGGCAAGATCAAGTCCGCCGCTGCCGCCGCTCTCACGGTAGTCGGTGATGAGCGAAGGAATGCCGAGGCCGTTGAGCATACGCTGGATATCGGCGAGGTCGTCACGGTCGTCATCGACGAAACGGTTGATCGATACGACGACCGGAACGTTGAACCGACCGATATTCTCGATATGCTTCTTTACATTTTCGATTCCGTGAAGCGCGACGGCGCGCCGGGTGACCACGAGCACCGCCGCGGAAGGGGTCACCCTTCCGATGCGGCACTTGATATCGAAAAATTTTTCCGCCCCGAGGTCGGCGCCGAATCCCGCTTCGGTCACGACATAGTCGGCCAGTTTGAGCGCCATGCGGGTAGCGATAAGCGTATTGCATCCGTGGGAGATATTAGCGAACGGACCGCCGTGTACCAGCACCGGCGTTCCCTCGATTGACTGGACGAGGTTCGGTGCGACGGCGTCTTTAAGCAGCGCCGTCATGGCGCCGTGGACGCCGAGATCGGAAACCGTCACCGGTTGCGACAGATCATTGTAGCCGACGATAATGCGGCCCAGGCGCTCCTTCAAATCGTTCAGATCGGAGGCAAGACAAAAAACCGCCATCACTTCCGATGCGGCGGTGATCTCGAACCCTTCTTCACGCATGACACCGTTGGTTCCCTGTCCCTGCAGACCGACGATGATAGAGCGCAGCGAGCGGTCGTTCATGTCGATCGCACGTTTCCAGACTATTTTGCGCGGGCTGAGTTGCGGCTCGTTTTTCTGGTGCAGGTGATTGTCGATGACCGCCGCAAGCAGGTTGTGTGCCATGGTCACCGCATGCAGATCGCCGGTAAAATGGAAGTTGATCGCTTCCATGGGAAGTACCTGCGAATACCCTCCGCCGGTCGCACCGCCCTTGAAGCCGAAACAGGGTCCGAGCGACGGCTCCCTGATGGCGATCATGACCTTTTTCCCGATTGCGGCGAGCGCCTGGCCGAGTCCGATGGTGGTCGTCGTCTTTCCCTCGCCTTTCGACGTCGGGGTCATTGCGGTAACGAGAATGAGTCTGCCGTCGGGACGGTCGGCAATGGATTTTTGCAATCCGATCGGCAATTTGGCGATCAATCGGCCGTAGGGGATGATGTCGTCGGACGTCAGACCGATGCCGGAGGCTATTTCGTTGATCGGTATCGGTTGTGCTTCGCGTGCTATATCAAGGTCTGTCTTCACCGCTCGGTCCCTTTTGACGGATCATTTTTAGGGATTATCCAAGGAAGCGCATTGCATCATTCAACGTTTCCCGTACCGAAACTTGCGATCAGGGCATTGAGAAGAGGCTTCGAGACGCTATGACGGTTGTAAAGATCGAGCATCATGCCGATATTGAAAACGGGATGTATGCCGGGCAGGGAGTTCCTCGTTTCCGCATTGATGATCGTCGCATCTTCGTATGCGATGCCTTCCCGTGCGACGATGCCGGCGATGATTCGTTGACGGTCGATCCCGTTGAAATCGCTCTCGATGGAACCGGTAAAGCATTGCGTATCGTCGTCGACGCCGTAGGGAATGCCGCAGCAATGCTCGATGCCGAGCTTTGACGAGAGGCGTTCGACGAAAATCGACGATGCCGACGAGATGAGGCCGAGCACGTATCCCATGATTTTAAGCGTCTGCAGCAGTTCCACGGTATCGGAGGTGGCATGGACGGCCGCGACAATCGAATCATAGGTCGCACGCGGTAACCCTTCGAGCCTTTTTGCCACCGACGTCCCGGTTTTATCGGAGAGCAGCCGGTTTAAGTCCGCCCCGTCCAGACCGGCCTGCCGTACCATCTCCGAGCGCTGCGAATCATCCATGAGATTGAGTTCGATATCGAACAGCAGGACCCGTTTCTTTTTATTGAATACCTGATCGGTTTGAAAGAGCGCCTTGATTCCCATCTGCGCCATGGAGGAGCCGACGGTTGATTTGACATTATCAAGCGGAATGGTGCAAAGGCTTATATCGGTCATCAACTCCATGAGAAAAACGCCTTCCCGGCCGATAGTGCGGGCGAATTCGATGTTGATCGAATAGTTGCCCAGCAGTTGGGCGATCGAAGCAATGATTCCCATGCGGTCGTTTCCGAGAAGGATCAGAAGCATGTTTTTCTTTTCGGGAGTACGTGCGATGGGAGTATAATTATCAACTCGAAGCGCGATACCGGTATCCTCGCTCAACCGTTTGATAATCCCTGCGAACTCGTCGATCCGCATAGGCGATTCCGACAGGTCAACGACGGCGTACATGATAAATAGCCCATGGAGGACATCCTGACGAAGATCAACGATATTCCCGTTGTGCCGGGCGATTTCCCGGGCGATCCTGCCGACCAGACCGACGGTATCGGGTCCTGTTCCATGGATACTATAAAGTCGTTCGCACGTCATGTATTCCTCCCTGCCTGATAAGGGGGTTGATGGTAAAATATACCAATTGGCATCTCGGCGCGGGAGGGAAGCACGTGGAGAAAATAAAGGTATCACGACGTTAAAACACGATCGGAGAGCGGGTTCCTGTATTTTTTAGGGAGAAAGGTTCGGTTCCACTCAGGTCTATTTTCGCCAGGAAGCGGGCGCGAAGGCGATCAGCACCGTATAAAGTTCAAGCCTTCCAAGGAGCATACTTAAAATGAGCATCCATTTTCCGGGTGAGGGAATCCAGGAGTAATTCTCCGTAGCCCCGATCCCCGACAGCCCCGGACCGACATTACAGATGGTGGCGATCACCGAACTGACTGCCGTGGTAAAATCGGGAATGAAGAGCGACATGATCAGTGAAAACCCGGCGGTACATACAAGGAACATGACGAAAAAGCCGACGATGGCGTGGACCTGTTTTTCGTCGATCGCCTTGTCGGCGATTCTGACGGCGATAATCCGGCGCGGTTGAATCATCGACCGTACCTCGCGCAGGGAGGATTTTATGACGACCATGATACGCACCATTTTCATACCGCCCCCGGTCGAGCCTGCACATCCGCCGAAAAACATGATCACGACGAGCAACAGACGAGTGAACCCCGGCCACATATCGAAATCGGCGGTACAGTATCCGGTGGTGGTGATGATCGAGACTACTTGAAAGGTTGCGTGGCGGAGGGTGGAACCGAACGAGGCGATTTTTGCTTCTTCGGCGGCGGTTTTTTGTTCGAAGCGCTCTTGTGTCAAAGGTGTGCGGCGGTAACTTCTGGTGATGTCGCCGCTTCCGCCAAGTCCCTGCACCATCAAGACCGTTGTTGTGACGGCGATGGCCGTAATAATGACGATGCCGTAAAACCTGAACTCGTGGTTGGCTGCAAGGATGTTCCATTTACGGAAAAAAATCAGGTTGTAGTGTATAATGAAATTCATCCCCGCAAAAAACATGAAAAGTACTGTTACCCAGTCGATGTAGGCGCTTTTATAGGCGCCGATCGATGCGTTCCGTGTGGAAAAACCGCCGGTGGCCATGGTTCCGAACGCATGGCAGAAAGCATCGAGGAGCGACATCCCGCCGGCAAAAAGCAGCGCCGTTTCGACGAGAGTAAGCGCCGCATAAACCCCCCAGAGAATTTTAGCGGTTTGAGCAAGACTCGGCGTGAACCGTTCGGCGGTCGGGCCGGGAACCTCCCCTCTGAACAGTTGATAGGCGGCGACGCCGAATGCCGGAAAAATGGCGATGCCGAGGGTGACGATTCCCATGCCCCCGAGCCAGTGGGTCATGCTTCGCCAGAAGAGCAGGCCCGAGGGCAGTTTTTCGATATCGGCAAGGATCGTGGCGCCGGTAGTCGTGAAGCCGCTCATGACTTCGAAACAGGCGTCGGTAAAGCAGCGCAAAAGGAAAAGAACGCCTTGCCGATCGGATGACTTTACAAAGTAAATAAACAGCGGAATGCCGCCGAACAGGGTGAGCAGCAGCCAGCCGAACGTGACGATGGCAAACCCCTCCCTGATTGTCCGTTCACCGGTATCCTTTCGCGGCAGCAGCGTAAGAACGGTGCCGGTCAGGAGCGACAGAACAATCGCGATACAAAAACCTCCGACCTGCACGTCGTGCAACGTGACGGCGATGGAGGTGTGATTCGCCTCAACCGCGGCGATGATTCCGGGGATCACCATAGAGAACGCCAGCAGCTGGAGAAGCTTTCCGAGAGAGTATTTGATAAAATGAATATTCACTGAAGATACACAGGGACTTTCATATGGATGATTTTTTTTCAGAGGGTGGATTGTGAACCGAAGAGCTTTCCCACTTCCTTCGTATCGCCCGGCTGTGAGAGTACCAGTACCTCATCATTTTCCCTTAATACCGTTTCACCCGAGGGAATGATAAGTTCTTCTCCTCGAAACAAGCTTCCGATTATGATCGAACGCTTGATCCGGTTTCCGATTTTTTTAATTGGCACGTTGATGACCGCGCTTTTCGGGCCGATAACGAACCGCGTTACCTGCACATTGACGCTCCTCAGACTGATCAGGGAAGCGATGGGCAGTTTGATGATATTGCGCATGATCGTCTGAATGGTAATGGTGTTGGGATTGATGACATAGTCGATTCCGAGAGAGACGAACAATTTGTTATGCCGTCGATTGTTGCTTACCGCAATGACCCGCTGCGCCCCCTCGGCTTTGGCGAGCAGGCACGACATTATATTGTCCTCCGGGTCACTGCCTGCGGCAACGAAAAACGGTATATCGCGGACACGCACCTCCTGCAGCATTTCGACGTCGGTGCAGTCGCCGAGGAGTACTTCGACGCCGGAAAGGGTTGCGGCGGCTTGTTGCGCATGCTCTGCTTTGGGATCAACCAGAATCACCCGGTCGGCGAAATCATCCATGCGGTGTGCAAGTTCGACGGCTTCGATTGTATCACCGGCGATTACCAGCTTTTTAATTTTACCGGAAGGCTGATTGATCAATTCCCGGAATTCCGGGAGGGAGTCCTCCCGCATGATAGCGATGATTTCGTCGCCCGGTTGGATGGTTTCAGTTCCCCGGGGCAGGATCGCTTTTCCGTTACGGATGATAAGAACAATGAGAATATGGGATGACTTGGTAAGTTCATTCGTTTCGATGAGGGTTTTTCCCGCTATGGGCATATCTTCGGTGATTCGATATCCGCGTAGGTAGGCGTTTCCCATCTGGATGTTTTCCGCCTCGGTAACTCCGGGAAGCTTAATATATTTCAGAATATTGTCGACCACCTCCATCTCAGGTTCAATAACATGGGTAACGCCGAGCGACGAGAAACTTATGGGCGATTGCAGGTCGTTTACTTTGAGTGACCGTATCCGTGCGATGCGTCGTGGAACACCGTACTGCATGGCGAAATTGCAGACAACAAGGTTGGTATCGTCGTTCGGTGTAACGGCAATGACCATCTCCGCCTCTTTGATTCCCGCCATTTCGAGTATGCGGGGATTTGCGCCGTTTTCATTAATGGTCAGAACATCGAGCTTCGAATTGATTTCACTGCAGAGGTGGGCGGATTTTTCGACCACCGAGGTATTATGCCCCTGCTGGCTCAAATGTTCGGCAAGGCTGTAGCCTACGACTCCCGCACCGACAATTACTATATTCACAGCCGGATACCGCTCCGTTTAAAATATGATGGAGGGAGTCTTAAGTTTGAGATTGGACGAACAGGTGGATTTCATAAAAAGTAATTAAATATATATCGGGACAGGATCGATATGACACGAGTCGGGTCGGAGGTAGCGTTGGAAGAGACGCTGCCGGCGCTGGAAAAGAAACGCCGGGGAGCCCTCTGTTATACTGCGTTGATCGCCCGCTATCCCGAGGAACGGCTGTGAGAGGGTTTATTCTTGCCGCAGGGTTCGGCACCCGTTTGCGGCCCATCACCGACCATCTGCCCAAAGCGCTGGTACCGCTTGCAGGAAAGCCGCTTTTAGGCCATACGCTCGATTTCCTGCACCGATGCGGAGTGAACACCGTCGGCGTGAACGCACACTATCTTCCGGAGCATATAGTCGCTTACCGTTCTGTAGCATCGGCATCCTTCGAGCTGTTCCGGGAGACCCCCCATATCCGTGGTACCGGCGGAGCGCTTCACTTCGCGCGGTCATTCCTGGGCGGCGACGATTCGTTTATTGTAATCAACGCGGATATCGTTGTCCGGTTCGATATCGCAGAACAGCTGCGGCGGTTCGAGTCATCGAATGACGGCTGTCGGCTGCTTGCGTGGAAGAATGAAACCGGGACCGGTACGGTCGTTTATGATCCGGCTGATTTCCATTACCTTGGCGCGGCAAATGAAGGAGAGGGGCGAATCGGTTTCGCAACGGCTGATTTTATCGGCATTGCCATGTACCGAAAAGAGTTTCTTAACCTGCTCACGCCAGACGATTTCTCCATACTGCCGGTATGGCACAGGGCGATCGAGCGGGGTATGCCGGTTTCGATCGGTTTGATCGACTCAGGATACTGGCGGGATATCGGAAGCCCGAAGTCCCTTGCGGAAGCTCACTTCGACATTATTGACCGACGGTTGGGCCTCAATCCTCCTGCACAATTCCGCCTTGATGATAAGCGTCGATGCTGCTACCCGGTTACATGGGGCACCGCACAGGCCGACCGGCTCGGCGGTTATTGCTGGATCGGTGATGAGGCGTTTGACCCAGGAGGAACGATTGAACGGACCGTGATATTTCCGGGGGTGACGCACAGCCCCCCGCATCCATTGCGCAATATGGTCCTGACACCTTGGGGAGAGATGTCGTTCAATGAGTGAAACCGTCACCCTGACGCCGGCGCAAATTGATTTCTGCAGACGCACGCTGCCGGGATTCGATTCGGCGGACGGGATCGTCGAACTGGCCGGTCGCGCGGG
>JAFGNB010000110.1 GCA_016927235.1 Chitinispirillaceae bacterium | reverse complement strand
AGCCGGAATTCCGCACGCTCGGTAAAAACCCGAGATTCGTCCAGTCGAAGAAATTGTCCATCCGGACCCAATCCATGTTGAACCGGTTAGTCCGAAACATATCGGCCCACCCCTTGAACTTGTCGATGGTCGTGCCGGAGCGGAAATACATGTCGCGCATGATGCCGTAAAATTTCTTGCCCAGACGCGGGGGTCTTCCGGAGACAAGCGTATACCCCGTCATCGCCTCTTTCCAGGTGTCTCCCAGAATGAAAAAGTAACTTGCATAATCCATGAGGCCGCCGTTGCCCGGACTGGTGGAGGGATTCATCCAGTATTTGGCGCTCGTTCCCCTAAGGTCGAAACCGGTGCCGTTCGTCGGGTTCGAAATATCTCCCCATGAGGAACCGTTCGGATAGGGTTCGGCGAACAGGAACCACATCCCGTATCCTCCCGTGGAGTACATGTAACACGCGGTCGAACGACGGGTGCTGTACGTCTGATTCTTATTATCGATCTCATGATATCCCCGTCTGAACTGCTCGAAAGCCGCGCCCCAGCCAAAATAATGTTCATCTTCGCGCTGGGTAAAGGTGAAGGCGGGAGTGCCGCTGCTCGATCCGGTCGACTGCATTGCCGCCGCGTCCGCCGTGAGCGCCGTGCCGTCGGCCGTTGCATACGAAATCCGGAAGGGCGACTTCTGCACGGTGATCTTCAACGCCGACGTGGCAATCACGACGCTTTCCGATGCATCGGTAACCGTCAAGGGTGAAACCTCGGGCCAGGTGCGGTTCACGTCCTCCATGCCGAGAACGTCCCTCTTTGAACTGAAGGTACCCCGGTCGTCGAGACTCACCCGCACGATGCCGGGTGTGCATACGTAAATACGCACCTTCTGGTTGCCGCCGGTGCTGAAATCGATTTGATTGCCGTTCTGGGTATGTGAAACGTAGTTGCCCACCGCCGCGCCGCGGCCGGTGCCCGCAAGCAATGCAACGCAGATCATCCCGAACCGCACGGTTTTTTCAATACGGAATCCGAGGTTCATCGCACCCCTCCTTGCCAAAAGAATAAAACGTCTATTTTCCCTGTTCGCATATCGCCGCCGTCAGAAATTGAATATCGTCTTGATGTGCCAGCCCCACTCGTCGGGCTTGACCATCGCCTCCTCGTAATCGTAATTGGACGTCTGATAATTCATCGGCATCTCCCAGCGGATATGGTCGCGCCCGATCTGGCCGACCACGCTGAAATTCGCCAGCAGTTGTTTTTTCATGTAAAGGGACCAGTACCATCGCGGCACGTACGCGTTGCCCGATCCGGTATCATACCCCGCTTCGGGATTTCTGAAGGTGTAAAACGGCACCGGAAGGCCGTCTTTAATCACGGCAACGGCGCTGTTGGGGTTGGGACTGGGGAAATACTCGAACTCAAGGGCGCATACGTCGAGTACTTTCCACAGGGGGATGGTGATTCCCGCCATAAACGGCGTCTTCTCTCTGAGGTTATCATAGCCGTACGGATTGGAAACCATGCTCACGTTCAGGTTTGCCGGATAGTTTTCAAGACCGATGATCGCCGTTTCGCCGTAGATTTTACCCCCGTTTTCACCGATGATATCGTTAAGCAGCGATTCCCCTCCGCGGACGATCCCAAACGGATCAATGGTGAAGCGCGCCATCAATTTTATGCCTTTGAACGAATAATAGCCGTAGTTGTACTCCCAGCCCCCTGTCGGTTGGCCGGTTGCGGGGTCCGTAACGGCCGTTGAATCGATGATATATTCGTTGGCCTCCGTTTCCGGCGTGGTGAGGCGGTCGTCCACCGGAATCGCGTGGGCGAAATCCACTCCCGCTCCTACGTCGATGATTTTTAAAAAACGCACGGCGGCGATCGCGGCGAACGAGACGTCCCAGAACGGTCTGATCTCCCGCTCGGTAAGCGCGAGAACGTCAATGTCGGCGCCGAGCGCGTCGTTTATAAACGAGAACCCCGCGCGCAGGCCGGTGAGCCGCGCGAACGGCCGGTCGAAATCGCCCAGCAGATAGAACGGATAGGTGCCGCTTCGGAAAAGGAACTCCCCGAGCTCACGCACCTCGGGATTGTATTTGTACGGCATCAATCCGCCCTCGATCTTCAGCGATACGGCGCCGTTATTAACTAAAGTAAAGATGCCGCGCGCCTCGCGGACGAAGAAATCATGGTAGAGAAAATCGCCGAGATTGTATGAATTATTTACCTTCGGGTTGTATTGCGTCGACGACATGTTCATGTACTGGCGGAATTCGAAGCTGCTGCGTATGTCCAGATAGGGAAGCGGCGTTGCGCCGACGTTCAGAATCCCCAGCAGATGACTGTACCATGCGTGGTCCACCGGCACGTTCCTGCCGGAATAGGTTATTCTCGCCCTGAGCATCTCGGCGCTCTCCAGTTCCACCGCTCCGGAGATCGCGACCTGTTTTTTAACGCCGCCGTCGCCGCGGTCGTCGGCCGCTCCCGCCTCATGGTATATCGAGAAACACAGCGCGGCGGCAGCCGTTCCGATAAAATTCCACAGAGCACCGTTCGGACGCATTATCGGTCTCTTCCCCGTTGAAACGCGCGCATGAAAGCCTTTGATGATGGCACTTCGCACCCTCCGCTAAAAATTGAATATTCCCGCAACACGCCATCCCCACTCGTCCGGCTTGACCATCGCAGCCTCGAAGTCGTAGTAGTCGGCCTGCGCCGGATTGAACTCCCAGCGCTGATGGTCGCGCCCCACCTGGCAGACGGCGCTGAAATGCCGGGTAATCTGTTTTTTCATGTAAATGGACCAGTTCCACCGGGGAACGTAGGTCGTCGTATCGTACACGCCGGGGTTGCCGTTGCTGGACGTCGACAGGGGCCAGCCGTTGATGACCTGACGGAAATAACTGTCGGGGGAGTAACCCGGGAAGCGCTCGACTTCCAGGGCGAAAATATCAAGTATTTTCCAGAACGGCACGGTGCATCCCGCCATCCACGGACTTCTGTCGTCCGCCAATTTGTACCCTCGTCTGTTGTAATCCTGAAGCTGCTGCTGGTTGACGGGATAATTCTCCAGGCCGATGAGGGCGTATTCGCCGTAAATTTTTCCTCCGTTTTCCCCTAATAATCTGTCGACAAACGATCCCGTGCCGCGAAGCATGCCGAAGGGATCGACGGTCGCCCGCAGCATCAGCTTGGTGCCCTGAAAGGTATAGTGTTCATACACGGGACGGGAGCCGACGATTGCCCCGGTTGACGAATCAATAACCGGCATGCTGTCGACGACATATTCGTTCTCGCTCTCCTCGGGGATGGTCAGCCGGCTGTCCATGGGGAGAAGTCGTGCGAAGTCGATGCCGCAGCCGGCGCTGATTATTTTCAGGAAATCGATGCCGGCAATCACCGCGATCGAGATATCGTTAAACGGACGCAGTTCGCGCTCGATCAGACCGAACGCGTCAATTTTCGCATCGATCATATCGTTCTTCATTTGCAAACCCGTCCGCAGCCCGGTGAGCCGCGCGAACGGCCGGTCGAATTCGGTGAGCAGATACAGGGGATACGTTCCGCTGCGGAAAAGAAACTCTCCCAGATTGCGCACCTCGGGGTTGTACTTGTAAGGCATGTACCCGAAGGCGGCCTCAATGGACACCGGATGGTTTTTCAGGAGGGTGAATATCCCCTGGCCTTCACGGAGGTAAAACCCCATCCACGACGTATTGCCGAAAAAAGGATCGCGCCGCGCTTTTTCAATGAGCGGAAGCATGGTGAGATACTGCCGCAGTTCAAACCCGGCGCGCACCAAAAACCAATCGAACATCCTGCTTTCCGCGGAAAGTTCGGCAATCGTATGACCGTACCATATATGGTCGACGTTTGTCGGCGTGCCCGGATTGGATGTCCCACCCGCCGAGGTTCGCGCCTTGAGCATTTCAGCACAGTCGAATTGCAGTTTTCCCGAAATCGATAATTTATTAAGGGTCGAATCGTCGTCCGTATCCCCGGCGACAGCCGTCCCGATCAGGAAACAGTGGAGCAGCATCAGCACCCCGGCGATTAAACGCCCGAGCGTACCTTTTACCGTTGCCGCAACGTTCCCCTTCATCAGAACTCCAGTACCATTTCCAGCCGCCACGCCCACTGGTCCGGTTTTGCCAGGATCTCCTCGGTGTCGTAGTTGCATTTGTTGCCCAGATTGACGTCCCACCGCATATGGTCGCGACCGATCCAGCCGACAAGACTGAAATTTTTCACTACGCGTTTTTTCATATAGAGCGACCAGTACCAGCGGTTGTTGCGGTACGTCGACGAATCATAGCCGGAGGCGCTGTCGTGATACATTCGGTACCATGTCGGAATCGGCAGCCCTTTATTCATGACCACCTGGTAATAGTCGTTGGGATACGGAGCGGGGTACCGCTCGATTTCTATGGCGCATACGTCAAGTATTTTCCACAGGGGGACGTTGATTCCCGCCATCAACGGCGTTCGCTCCGCGATCGACTCGTATCCCCATGGGTTCATGGCATCGGTGCCGTCGATCATTTCAAAGCTCGACGGATAGTTTTTCACGCCGATAACGGCGATTTCTCCGTACAGTTTGCCCCCGTTTTCGCCCAGGAGTCCGCTTATGAATGTCCGTTGCCCCCGCAGCCGCGCAAACGGATCGACGGCGGCGCGCGCCATGAGTTTGATCCCCTGAAAGGTGTAGTGCCCGGTGTCGCCCGCCATGGCGACGCCGCCGGTCGCCGGATCGGGGACGGGAGTGCCGCCTGCGTCTCTTACCGTGTCAAGATCCGTCACGTAGCGGGCGTCGTCGGGCGTGGTCAGGCGGCCGTCGACGGGTACGGCGTGCGAAAAATTGACTCCCGCGCCGACATCAATGAACCGGGAAAAATTGACTGATGCAATTGTTGCAAAGGAGATGTCGTTAAGCGGAGGAATGTTTCGCTCGGTAAGCACGAGCTGGTCGACAGTGAATCGCATACGCCCGGTTCCGCCGGCAACGGTCGCGAGCAGCCCCGAAAGCCGCGCCGCGGGGAAGTCGACTTCGTTCATCAGAAAGAATGGATACGTCCCGCTTCTGAACAGGTATTCGCCGAGGTTGCGAACGTGGGGATTGTACTTATAGGGCATATAGCCGAGCGACAGCTTGACGGAAAGCCGGTCGTCATCGGCCAGCGATACGATTCCCTGCGCCTGGTGGATGCGCCAGTCCATGAGCGACGGAAGGATGGGTTGACCGCCGTTGCTTGACTGGGTTGTTTTCAGGTCCGCCGGAAAGGTATTGACAAAGACGTTCGCTTCGAATCCCGCGAGCACCTTCAGCCGGTCGCCCGGCGTGAAGGCGAGGTCGCACTTCGCCCGCGGCTGACCGAACCATGCGCGATACACGGTCGAGGGGTGCTTGATGTCCTCATGGCCGTTGCCTTTCATGGCACGGTACTTTCCCTTCACGACCTCGCCCGTCGACATGCCCACGCTCCCCGAAACGGAGAACGACGAGGTCGTGTCGTGAGGCCCTTCGCCCACATCCCCGGCAGTTGCGAGAAACGGTACGAGCGTGAGCGCGGAAAAAACCGTTGCCGGTAAAAACGATGTGATTGGCTTATTCATTACCGTCGTACCATCCTCTGCATGCCGGCATCAGGAGTCTGTCGCGCGCCCGTTGCGCGCTTCATGGAATCACCGAAAAAAGGAAGCGATGCAGCAGCACTCATTATTCAACGACATTGATGTGACGGGCGCCGACTGACGGACCGGCCTTCAACGAAATAACGTAGGCCCCGTTCGCGGCCGCGGCCGAATGCACCGCACCGGACCGGGTCCCGTCATTCGCCACGCGACTCATCGGCATCCGCCTTCCGGCGAGAGTCAACAGATCGAATTCCGTCCCGAACGCGGCCGGCGACGCCTGAACGAACGTCAGGCTGCGACCGATTGCCATGCAGTGAACGCTGCCGATGATCGGGTCGATCCGGTCATTCTCAACAACTTCCACAACCGCGCTTCGTTCGACGAGGGTGATCATGGGATCGCCGAAAATATTGTACCCGTAATTCCACCCGATGAAGTTCTGCTTGTCGCGCGGCTCGCTCTTATCCTGATACGGCCCGAACCAAATTTTAAACGCCTGGCCAACGCAGCTGTTTTTCGCGAGTTCCTGAAACATGACCTTGGCCATGAGTCCGAGCCACTGGCCGCTCCTGCTGCCGCTCAGGCACATGAGCGCCGTCGGGCTTTTATTGAACACATAGCTTCCCCCCAGGAATGATTTTCCTCTTCCCGCAGCAAAATCGGATACATGACAACCGTCGTGAAAATAAGCGATCGGTTTCGGGTTTGCCTTATAAATTTCACTCATGCTGGAGCTTCCGCCGGTATGGTGCCCGTGGGCGTTATAACCGGCATGACACCACATCTGGAGAGCGGAATAGTTTTTCTGGAGCCGGTTGTTCAGGTAGTCGCTTTTATTCACCGGCGGGTTTGACTCGGTCCAGCGGATCAGTTCGTTTTCGCCGGAGGAGGGATAGATTTCCTTGAGATAATTATCGGACGTACGCCAGTCATGGTCCAGATACCCCAGTGCGGCTTTATGAAGCGTTACTTTCCCGAGGTAGTAATCGTGCAATTTATCCATATATTCACTTAACAATTCGATTTCGCTCCCATAGGTGCCCATGGTGGTGCAATCGATGCGGCCGTAAAAAATCTCGATGCCCAGCGTACCGGTGCCGGCGGTGTGGGAGTCGAATTCACCATTATTATCCGCGTCGCCCCATTGACCGTCGAGATCCATATAATAAAGATCGCAGGTGTAATCGTCATAGCGGTTGGTAGTGGGATCGTTGTCCGATTCGTACCAGGGCTCCGGAAGTTTGCCGATCTGCACCGCACCGTCAAGGCCGCCGTTGTCGTAATGGCCCTTTATCACCGCTTTGACGTCCGTCGCTTTGCCGCCTTCGAGCGTCTCGAGCACGACCGTACACCCGTGCGCATTGCGGACATCCCCGATATAACGGTCGATCTTCTCCTTCGCGGTCGCATTGGCGTAGAGCGTCTTATTGGCGAGCACCAGGATTTTCTTGACCGCCGGTGCGCTCTGGGACGATGCGGCCTGAGCGCCGTAAGCGGGTTGCACGAACCGGCCTTCGAACACCTTGAAATGCGGCCCCCGCTGAAACGGCCGCACCGGATTGTCCTCCCGGTAGAGTTTGTGCTGCTCGAGACGCCACTCCTGCTCAGCGGGATCGATGCTGTTTCTCAACATCTCCATCATTTTACTTGCCAAAGCGTGGTCCGTCTGCGCGTTTACCGGTGCAAGGAATGCCGCACAAACGATGAATATGGCGCCGCCAACGCTCCTCTGCCGCATCATATCGAACCTCCTTATGTTCATTATCTGCTTTTTATGACGATACCCTTCCGCGCCGCCCTGTCACTGTTTTCAAGCGGGCAGATGTACGTTCCGGAATTAAGGCACGGCAGATTGACTGCCTGCGTGTTCCCTTCCCCGATGAACTGATTGCCGGTCGGCAGCGCCGCCTGCCTGCCTAATAGATCGTGAATACACATCGTAAACGGGAAAACGCCGGGCAGGTTGCCTTCAACACGCAGACGGTCTTCATTCAAGAGAATATTCCACTCCCGTCGTCCTTTTGCGGACAGGTAATTGCCGTTTGCCATCCTCGTTATCTCCGTTACCCAGAATCCCTCATTCGCGGAAGAGTTTTTTATCGTAGTAACCTGACTCTCATTGAGAATGCAATTAACCGGCCAGTGGTAAAAATCGGCGGACATCACCGTACCGTCATCATGAGTGGCATCCGGCAATCCCCAGAGATGACCCAGTTCATGGCACATGCCACCGCACCAGCGCGCTTTCTCCCGGGGATAGATAGAGGCGCCGTCGGCGTCGTGCCGCGGCAGCCCGACCCAGCCGGGCTGTGCGCCACCTCCGCAATGGGGGCTTTCGGCATGAACGTAATCGACGGTTTTCCACCGCCTGCATCTGCTGTCCGCTTTAACGGCCGGAAATGCTTCGTTCACCTCATCCTTCCCGTGGAAAATAATCGTCGCGTAATCGTCGACACTGGCGAACCAGCTTGTCGGGTGAGACGACTTGACTACTTCAACTATCGGATTGTTCAACCGGAAGGTGAAACCGCACTGGTCCAGATAGTAGTTTTGCGACTCCCGCATGATATTCTCCATCCCGACGATATACGCCGAATCCAGGGAGACGTCGCTCGGCAGCACGTAAAAGACCCTGACTATTTTGTCGGGCGGGTCCTCATCGGCGGCCACAGCGGCGGAAATCATGAGGGCTGCAAGACCCAGAGCGGTCAAAAACATTTTTTTCCATTGTAGCGCCATAGTATACCGCGTCCATTTCGAAGTTCAATGAATTTTTTTTACAATGGTTGTTTGTAGGATTTTCCCGTTTTTCTCAAACGAACAGATATAATTGCCGTTTTTAAGGTCACCGACATCGAAGGTTGGCAGCGATCCGGCGGATTCAGCCGCAGTCGGTGAAAAATAAGCGGCCCGTCTGCCCGAGAGATCGTAGATGCCGATCGACGCCCCGAAAACGGATGTCGCAGACAGGGGCACTTGTATCCGGTCACCCCGTATTACCGGCACCCATTTCTGCAGATTAACGGGACCAGCCATGGCATAATTGGCCGTTTCCGTTATCTCCGTTACCCAGAATCCGCTGTTCGCCGAAAAATTCTTTATAGTATTGACCAAGTTCGCAGGGAACGTGCAATTCGGCCAGGCGTAAAGCGCTGCCGACATAATGGTGCCGTCGTCGCCATTGGCGTCGGGCAACCCCCAACAATGTCCGAGTTCATGGCACATGCCGCCACCCCAGCGGGCAGTGTCCTTTGGGTATCCCTTTGCTCCGTCGGCGTCATGTTTGGGCAGGAGAACTTCACCCGGGCTGGCGCCGCCGCCGGCGCCCGGTCCTTCGGCATCCATTTCTAAAACGATCTTCCATTTTGAGTGATTGCGGTCGGCCGTAATAGAAGGGACTAATTTAAGGAGATCATCCCAGCCGTTGAATACCGAAAACCAATATCTATCGGTACTACCCGCGGGATTCGGCGTATTTTCATACCAGCTTCTCGGATGGCTTCCCTGCACTACCTCGCAGACCGGATTGTTTATTCTGAAGGTAAATCCGCATTTCTGGAGATACCATTTTTGACAGGATACCATGAGTTTCCCGATACCTATGGGGTAAGCGGAATCCAGCGGGACATCGTTGGGGTGGACATAAAAAACCCTGACAGTCTTTTCCGGCGGGTCTGTCGCGGCCCCAGCCATGGAAATCAGGAGCGCCGTCAGTAACGGTGCGAGATACAGCAGGCGTAGTAATGTACTTTTATTCATACGCTCTCCTTGCAATCGCCGCTTTAGAAAAAAAACGAACCCGCCCCCGTCGTCGCACAAACGCCGACCGCCACCGTTGCTGCGGTGCGCAGTTCGTATTCGACGAACCCCGTCGTGCGGCCGTCGGAGACAACCCCCTCTGCGCGTCGGCGCACCGTGCGCCCGGATGCGCCGTTTCACGCGAGGGTACAACCGAGATGGTAAGTATGTCCGCGCCCCATTTGAACGTCCACCGCCCGTCCGAAACGGCGCCGGCGACGCCTTTACAGTCGTCGAGGTCCCTGGTCGGCATGGAAAGATCGGGATATTCGTCCCTGAAATCATAACTGATGGCGGGATCGTGCTCCGGCCAGGCGTACGGGTCGCCCTGCGCCGCGGCGGCAACGGTTCCGGCGCATACGAACGCCGCCGTTCCCGCGATACAAAGGAGATGCAGGGCTCCCCTGCCGCGGCCTCTCCCGCAAGTCGGTTTTCCTCTTGTCATGAATGCCCCTATTGACGCCTGAACTCCGCCACGATTCCCCCGGGCCGCTGGCTCAGGTAGCACAGCCTGATCCACTCGGCCGGCCGCGCCCTGTTCTCGATGCGCACCTCGTCCATGACGCCCTTGACGTATTCGTCGGCGCGGCCGCCCAGCGAGAGCGACTGCTTGCTCGAAACCGGATAAATGCCGATCGTCCCGGTGGAATCCGCCGGTTCACCATTGATGTACAAGCGTATCCTGTCGCCATCGTAGGTGGCGGCAAGGTGGTACCAGGTTGACGTGTTGAGAGAGATAATGGTTCCACTGTCCTGGTAAATGCCGCGCCAGACGACGACCGAATCTTCGAAGGCGAAATGTTCCACCCGTATCCCGCCGGCGATCGCGTCGTACCAGAGGGTATAGGAGTACTCTTTCCAGATGAACCTCCTCGCCGTAGCCAGATCGGCGGCATTGATCCAGAGACTCATTGTATAGTTCCCGATCAGATTGAGCCTGCCCGCGGCGATATAGTCGTCAACTCCGTCGAACCTGAGCGCCTCACCGATCATGCCCGCAACGACACTGTTGCTTGTCATGGAGCCGTTGGGTGTCCCGTTAAAACCGTTGAAGGTCCGGTCTTTCACGGCACCGGCGCCTGAGGCCGGATCCTCATTGAGGTGCCACACGCCGGCAAATCCCCGTGCGGTATCGAAAACGGCCGCGCCGTTTGACCGGTCTACCGCAGCGGAATCGCCCCATTTCATGATAATGTGTTGATCGGCAGTGTTGCCGTATACCGTATCGATCACCACCCAGACGGCGGCGTTTTGCGCCTCCGCATCCCACTGCTCGATTTCGAAGGGGAGCGACGTGCCGTCACTCTTTGTAAAACGGACATCCTCTCCCCCGGGAAGCGCCTGAGAAAAATCGAAGGTCGATGCATCGAGCCGCACAAGCAGGGGAAAATCGACAATCGTACCTGAAACAGGGATTCCCGCGGCGCTCGCATTGAAATAAACAGATCCTGAATAGGCGAATGTTCCCGATACCCTCACGACAACGGTGTCTCCCGGTGACGTGGTAACGTTCACTATCTCCCGTTCAGTAGCAGAGGTACTGCCCCCCTCGACGATACGCACTTCCAGCTCGCCGGCGGGGAGGTCATAAAAAACGAACGTCCCGGCAGGATTCACCTTCACCAGGCGTTCAAGGCCCCTGAGCTGCACGAACAGCTCCCCTCCGCCCACGTCTTCCGTATCGACGATGCCGGCGATCGCGGCGTAAGGATGCAGGGAATCGGTTCCCAAATCAAGCGTATTGGTGTCCAGGGAGCAGATGAAAAGCAACGCTCCGCCCCGCCCCTCGCCCGTCGCGGTATCGTTGACTTCGATGCAGTAGTCGCCCGGTTCGATGTTCGCAATAGAGAAACGGCCCTGTGGGTCGGTAATCATGTCGGCGCTGTTCAGCGTAGTCTTGAACAGCGCGGCAGGTTCGCGTATATAATCGGCCCGGCGCAGTCGGACGACACTGCCGGCAGCCGGGGTGCCGTCGAGGTGGTGAATGCAGGCGGTCACACCGTTCGTCGTTTCGGAACCGCCTTTGCTTCCGGCGATCCTGTCGCCCAGAGAACACGCGATACCCAGAGCGAGCAGCGTCAAGAATGGTGTGCGGAGGCGTCTCATCGGCCGCCCCCAACCGTTTGGGTGACCGGAATAACCTGAATATTGATCTGAAACACCGTATCGGGTTCATTCTCATTGTCGAGCGTCAGGATCGACTGACGTAACTGGCGAATGCGCTCGCGTATCTCGGGAAGGTCCTTTGCGGAGAGCGCGACGGTAATCGTCGAGATGTCGCGAAGCTCTTTTGCATGCAGTTCGAGCGACTGCGCCGAAAGTGTGATCGTCTCCTTCTGAAAATCGCGGATCGCCACGCTGCGCCATTTTTCGCCGCTGGTAACAAAAGCATTGGCAGGCCGGTAAATGCCGTCCCCTCCAAGCTCGATCATGTTTATTCTCTTTAAAAGAGCTATCGATTCCTGCGCCTGCTTCGCGGTAATGGGTGGAGTCAGCATCGAGGCGAGCCTTTTAAAACCGCCTTTGAATTCGTAGATCGACAGCAGGGCATGAATGGCGCTGTGGTACCACTTCTGATAAAAAGCGTATTGCGACTCCTCGACGGGCCGCGCCCGGGATTCGCGCAGCGTCATCAGTTTCTCAAAATAGAGTTTTATATCGGAAGTGGTTTTAGCTTTGTTGTATTTGATGAGCATCTCAAAATAGCGGGATTCCCGTTCCGAAAATTTGAAGAACGTGCAGACCGATGGTATGGACCGTTCGGCCAGATGGTGCTTTCCCTGCAGCACCTTGAGCAGGAACCCCGGATCAAGATGCATATGGCTGCCGAGATACCGATAGGATATATAAGGGTTTTCACGCTTCTTCTCTTCATAGAAATCACGCATGAACTCCTGGTAATCGAAATACTCGAAAAGCCGTTTCATACCAATAAAATATACTTCAATCAGACGCGGGAATCGGGTCCAACAATGAAAAAATGTTGAAGATAGGTTCAACGATACGTTTAAGGTATGCTTATTTTTTAAGATTCATACTATTATTTATTTATTTGGATTAGAATGGGCATGGAAATAGTTCAACACACCGGAGCTTTGAAGCATGGGTTCGTGGTGCGGGGGCTGCCGTCCCGGAACCTTGTGCAACGGCTCTTCCTGAAAGCCGATACTGCCGGCCTCGGTAATCCGCCGCCCTCAATATGGGTGGCGACAAACAGCGGGAAGCTCCCGGTCACCATCCGCCGAAATGATAGTGCAGTTTCTTTTCGGTTGAATACGTTGCACCTGAAATCGAAATGTGCCGGTAATTTCCCGTATAAAGATCTATTATCGTATCGGGACTGAACAGGTAAAGATAATATGACGATTCCGCGATCCGGATCGTCGTGTCGGCGGTAAGGGTAAAATCCGGGGGAGACAGCCAGTTCTTTTTTCCCTGGATGGAGTCGAATTCGCTGCCGGTCACGACAATGGTGGCCGGTTCAGCCTGAAAATCCTCCTGCACTTTTTTCTGCATGCCCATGATGCGTGCCAGAAGGTTTTCGATGTCGAAAATTGAATCGTTGATTTTTCGTAAAAGTGCCCTCTTGCCCCTGCCGTCGAATGTCTGCCCGTCACGATAGGTTTCATAGATAAGCCCGATCCCCTCCTTGAATACCTGACAACAGTACGGATAACCGTAACTGTGCGAGAGGTAACAGGATTGATAAATAAGCACATAACTTGAATCGATGTCTTTGAATGCGGTAACGTATACGGAATCAGTGTACGGATGAAGTATCAGTGAATCCGGATTCTGCAGTATGCCGCTCAAAGGTCCATAATGATGCACGCCGGTGCAACTTGCGGTATCGGCGGCGCGGTAATGGACGACATAGGTACTCTCATCGGGCGCATCAATTACCGTGGCATAATTGGATTGTGAGGAACTGATACCGCCGGTGGAAGAGTATCCGCTGCATAAATACGTAAGGGTCACGGCAGGGATGCTGTAACATACGACGGAATCGGGATGAGCCGTATAGTCGTAATCCGGGGTGGTACTGTATACCCGCGCGCTGTCAATCACCAACTGCAGATCGCTTGGTTTGGACTCAGGATACCCCCTGAGAAGAGTTTGCATATCACAATCACACGAAAGCATTGCCGACAGGATCAGCCCTGTAAAGGTAGAGCGGATAAGAGAGATGCTTTTCATAGAGGCCCCGTTCACGGAGGAGGAAAATACTATCGGAAAATAAAAAAAGGAATTTTCAAATCGTCCTGAGAACTTTTCATTTCGTCCTGAGAACTTTTCGAGTCGTCCGAAGAACTTTTCATGTCGTCCGGAGGACTTTTCAGGTCGTCCGGAGAACTTTTCAGGTCGTCCTGAGAACTTTTCGAGTCGTCCTGAAAACTTTTCGAGTCGTCCGGAGAACTTTTCAGGTCGTCCTGAGAACTTTTCGAGTCGTCCTGAAAACTTTTCGAGTCGTCCGGAGAACTTTTCAAGTCGTCCGGAGAACTTTTCGGGTCGTCCGAAAAACTTTTCATGTCGTCCTGAGAGCTTTTCGAGTCGTCCGGAGAGCTTTTCAGGTCGTCCGGAGGACTTTTCGGGTCGTCCGGAGGGCGTTAAACCCATGCAGTTCAATTATAATTCAATGAGTTATGAAGTCTTCACCCATCTTCCACACTTCGATCCTCCCCTTTCGGGCTTTCATTTGATAAAACGGGGGGTTCGGGGAACCGTTCGAGTCGCATTTTTGCGACTCGGTTTATTGCTGTCGCATTTTTGCGACTGCTTCTAACCCGGGATTCGGCAGTAACGGATCGACCGCTTGTTGAAAAATGCTCATTTTCGAATAAAAACGAGAAGTTCATTCCCCTGATAAACGATCTCCCTGCAGCCGTCGAGAAATGGCATGTTTGTTGCGTTGCCATACGGGTGGCGATTATATCTTTCGCACACCACGAAAATATATTCCACAAATCATGATTAAATTTTTTAATGAAGCGTCAGATGATTACTGGATAATGCCTAAATTATTCTATTTATAAAATTATTCTTATATAAAAAATATTACCTTCCCTTTCATATAACTTTTAATTATTATTTATACACAAAAAGGAGGATATATGTCAAAACGTATTTCAATATTTGTTGATGGGGCAAATGTTTTTTATGCTCAAAGAGATAATCATTTTTTAATTGATTGGGAAAAAATGCTTGCTCATTTTTCCCAAATTGGTGAACTGTATGAAACGTTTTATTATATAGGTGAACATATTCCTCCAGAAGCACGCACAGAAAAATATTTAAAGTTATTAAGGCATATAGGATTTATAGTTAGAACTAAAAGAATAAAAACGATCATACAAGATGATGGCACTAAAAAACAAAAGGCCAATTTAGATATAGAAATTGCAATGGATCTTTTTAATACAATTGAAAATTACAATGTCGCAGTTTTATTTAGTGGTGATGGTGATTTTGAAAGAGCAATCGAATTGGTTAGAGCAAGAGGAAAAGAAATTTATGTTGTTTCCACAGATAATTATATAGCTTCAGAATTAAGAAATGCGGCTGGTAGAAATTATATTAATTTTACAAAAATGACTAGCTGGAAGAGAAGAGAATGGAAAGATATACCACCAAATCCGAGAATATAAAACAAAACCCCCTACTTAGGGGGTTTGCTCTTTTTCTATTTTCCTACGACTTAGTAGGTTGACCCTTATTTTCAGGTCACTTATCGGGTTCAAGAGGATTACCTCTTGATGCTACCGAGTATTTATTTTAATATATCTCATTTTTAATTCGTTATCAATACATTTTTATTGTTATTTTTATCCCCGGTGTGGAGGAATTGGATACCTCGACTCGTTGCTACCGAGTAAGATGCGGGTTCGAACCCTGCCACCGGGGCTTTTTATTAAATTATCAAGCTACCTTCTTAATTGGCGTCTTATAAAGAAGTCTTTTCCCTTCCATTCTGGATAGTGCCGCAGTGGTTCTATCGGAATCATCGGACTTGCGTAGTGAATATCGATAAGTGAATTCATCACAATACCGCTGAAGGTGCCACGGTGAAACGTGGTGGAAACTGCCGATTATTCCACGTTTAAGCAAAGAAAAGAAGTTTTCAACATGATTAGTTGTAGTATCGCCGCGAGCAAATTCAAGAATCGAATGATTAACAGTCTCATGTTTTCCTACAAGTCTTCCAGACCATTTATAGACTTTCCCTTCATCGGTATTTAATATTGCATTTTTGCTTATATTTTTCCCGATGAAGAAATTCACATTATTAGCAGTCACATATCTGGTAACGTAAGCCCTTACTCTGCCACCACGCTCCACAAGGGCAACCACGGGCGTTTTATTGGCATATTTAGGATTTCCCATAAGCTTCTTTTGATTAGCTGGTAAGCCGCCAATGAAGCACTCGTCTACTTCCACGGTCCCGGCAAGGGCTGACTTTAATGGTTCCTGACTCATTGCGTATCTGATTCTATGGCACATGAACCAAGCAGTTTTATAGGTTATTCCAAGCATCCTATGGACCTGATGAGCACTGACACCTTTTTTGCTAGCGCACATCAAAGAATAGGCAAGCATCCATGTTTTAATTGAAGCATGAGAACCTTCAAAGATCGTTCCACAAGTGACGGTGAACTGTTTTCGGCAGATGCGGCATTTATACAGCCCTTCACGACGTTTCCGCCCGCTTGAAGCGACGTTATTCAGCTTAATGACCTGTTTATCGCCACAGTGAGGACAAACAGCACCCTGAGGCCATCGTATCTGTTCAAGATACTCTCTTGCCTGTTCTTCAGTCAGCTTAATTATTGTCTTGAATTCCATATTTCTTTTCCAGTTCTGGAAGCCCTGTTTTCAAACAATGCTCAATTATTGCCGCTTTAGTTAAATGTGGCTCTGAATTCTCTGATAATTGATCTATTCTTCTGATCAATTCTTCCGGCAGTCTGATTCCTGTAGGTTTCTTATTCATACTATAAATATACTATATTTGTCTATACTTGTCAATACTTTTATATACAAATATTGACAAAGCTTGGAATTTTATGTATATTAAAAATGCGCGTGCCGGGATTCGAACCCGGAAGAAGCAAACGCCTCACAGATTGCCAAAAACTGGGCGTTTACCGATTTCGCCACACGCGCATATAGTCCGCCAAGTCGCAAGCCAAGGCGGAAGTGTTTTTTGGCCTAGATAATGGGTGATCTGCTATGAATGCAAATCTAAATCAGATCACCCATTATTTTTTCTATTAGCGACACATACTTAGCCCGGATATACCGCTTT
>JAFGNB010000109.1 GCA_016927235.1 Chitinispirillaceae bacterium | reverse complement strand
TGTCGGTGCCGCTGAAGGTCGACGCGGGGATCGGGAAGAACTGGAACGAGGCGCACTGACGGGGGGCTCCCCTGAAAATGCAAAGCCGGAGATACCTGAAAACGGTATGTTAAGGATACAATAGTAATGGGAAGGTCCGCCCCGGGCAATCAACGAAAGAGATTCCGATGAACTACCTCCCCCGATGGAAGCGCATGCTTATCATTACCTGTTCCGCGGTAGCGCTCATTTCTCATCGCTCCTTTTCCGCCGCCATCAGCGGCATTGTGGTCGAGAGAGGAGACGACAACGCGCCGATCCCCGGTGTTCTCGTCGCATCGGGGTATGGCCTGCACCGTACAATGACCGATTCCGCAGGCCGGTTTTCGCTTGATGCTCCGCGTATTGCGGCGCTGCGCAGCTCCCCCCGAACCGCCTCGCCCACGCTTACCGTTCGATGGAATGTCCGGCAACGGATTTTCGATGTGAGCGCGGCGCGGGAAATAGCCGCGGTGTTCGTCCACCGCCTTGACGGAAGCATGGTATTCGGGAAGTACCGCAATCCCGGACGCTCACTGATCGACCTCCCCCCGACGGCGCCGGGAGTCTACCTTGTCAAGTTTACCAGAGGGGACAACAGTTCGTTCGTCCGGAAGCTGCTCAACGTCAACCAGCCGGGTGCAGTCGCCATTTCAGCGCCCTCCCGTCGGCAACCGACGGCCGCAACCGCCGCACTCGACAGCGTATTTTCGCTTCTGTTCCGGCATGACGACTACTATCCGCGCGACCGGACGCTGTTCGAACCCGCCGAGAGTCTGGTCGTTGCATTGAACCCGGATCCGCGCAGCTTCGTTTTCGATCAGGCGAAGGTCCACGCGTACCGCTTCACACTCAGCCGGGAAGATTCGCTTTCCATGGAGCGGAACGCGCTCGCGGAAGAGTTCACTCCCGCGCAATTCACCTTTGATTCCACGCTGTTCGGGAACGTTGGATTGCGGTATAAGGGTTCGAAGTATTACTCAATGCCGCGCTGTTTCGACGAGGAGGGAAACCGCAGCGCCTTTCCCGACTGCAGGAACGTCTCCCTGAAGATCAAATTCAATAAATACGACGACGCCCGGTTTTACGAAATGAAGCGGCTCAATCTTCATTCGATGCCCTACGACGACGGCAAAATGCGCGAGATGATCGCCTATGCGCTGTTCCGTGAAGCGGGAATCCACACCTGCCGCACCGCATTCGCCAAAGTATACGTCAACAACGTGTTCCGCGGGCTCTTTACCGCTGTGGAGGAGGTCGACGGCCGGTTTACGAAATCACGCTGGCCGTCGTACGGCGACGGCAATCTGTACAAGGAGGCCTGGCCGTTACAGTTGACGGGGAAGTACTACCGCGACGCATTGAAAACAAACGACGACCCTGAAGATTCCGCCGTGGTCAGCCGGATGATCGCCTTCAGCAGGGCAATCAGGACGGCAACGCCGGAGACGTTCGTCACGGCAATCTCCCCTTTCATGGACCTCAACTACTGGCTCCGTTACATTGCGGTCGACCGGGCCATTCATAATTCCGACGGCATCATGACCTGGTACACCGGCGACGCCTGGATGACCAACCACAACTACTACTTTTACGAAGAGGAAAACCCGGGCGGCAGGTTCTGGCTCATTCCCTGGGACCTCAATTCGACCCTCTACCCCTCCGACCCGATGGTGGACGACTACGGGCTGCCCGAGTGGAATGTGGTACCGGAGAACTGCGACCCCGTTACCGTATGGGGCGGCGACCTCGCCACTCCCCCCAATTGCGACAAACTGACCGGCTTGACGGCAGCAACGCTCTGGAATGATTTTTCCGCCCTCGGGAAGCAATTTCTTGCAGACATCCTGACCCCTGAACGACTGAAAAACCGCATTGCACGGCTCGCATCACTGATCGACCCCGTCATGACCGACGAACCGACGATCACTCATGATGACTGGCTGAAGGCGATCGACGTCATGAAGGTGGACATGGATCCTCTCTGCAACGACTTCGACGATCACGTCAACAACCGTATCCCCGTCGTTGATACGACCGGCTTTTTCACCCCCTTTCCCGCGGACAGCGGTTTGAGGGTTGACCGAGTGAATAACTTCGAATTCGACCCGGCGGAATCAATCGATTCATGGACCAACGTGAACATATCCGACGGCTCGACGACCAGCCTGTCACTGGACACCCTCGCTCCCCTCTGGGGTATGGCCGACATGCTCTGTTCGTTCGTCTTTCATCCTGCCGACACCGCCACACCGTATGCCGAATGGGCCTACCTGGGATTCAGTTTCGCCGATCCGCTGGATTGCAGTGAGCTCAAAGGCCTGCGCATCAGTCTGAGAGGTGACACCCCCCGCTCCTGCTGGATCCATCTTGCAAGCGATGTCTACGAACGGAACGGCGTCGACGACAGCTACGGGTGGTTTATCACCATCGGAATAAAAAACAAACAATTCACGCTTACCGTCGACAGGATCGGTTACCCCACCTGGGCGGATTCCGGAAATCCCGACCTGCTCGATTCAATGCTCACTGAGGTAAAGGGAATCGGCCTGAACCCAAATCCCCGCTTCGACGACTTCGGCAGGCTTTCGGTCGTGCCCGATACCGGCTTCATCAGGATCGATAATATCGTATTCGATTTCTGAAAAGGCGGGGAGAAGTGCAGATGCTCGACACGTGAAGCCGTTTCACCATCGGGCTATTGTTTCTCCCGCGAAGGCCGCAAAATTGACCGTTTCTTTCCTCGGCAATCTCCCGCTACAATTATTTGATAATTGAGAAATCGGCCGAAAGCCTCACTGCCCCCGCCGTTATTCGCACAACATACTTTCCCGGCGTCAAGGGTTTTCCTCTCCGGTCTCTATTGTCCCACGCATAATGGCTTATCCGGCCTGGAATCGGGAGCTCATGCTCGTGCACCGTAACCCCTTTAAGCGTATGGATACTGATAACGGCTTTTTTGCCGATACGGTCGGGAGGCAGCAGGTATTCGATAAATGTGTTCTTACTGCCGGGCAGCGAAGAGACACTAATGCGTGAACGTGCTTGTGCGACCCGTGAGCGGACGGGAGTGCCCACGTCTGTTGTGCCATTGATAATGCGGCGTATGTCCATTTTTGATTCGTCAATAATTCCGATGTTGTAGGTCGTACCGCTCAGCGCTCCGGAGACGCCCGCCGACGCGCGCAGATACGTCGGCATGTCGTTCACGCCGTACTTGCCTGCGGGGCTTTTATTGAGGCGCATCATTTTTACGGTCTGCATCTCGCAGCTCACCGGGTCGGTGCTCATGATGATCGTGGCGGGACACTGGCAGGTCGATGACGGATCTATTGTTTTTGTATAGTTTAAATAGCTTTGAGCCGAGCCGGTCGGGCCGATACTCTCATTCATGCCCAGAATACCGCTGCAGACGCTGAGCACGTTTTTCTTGAACACGGGACCAATGCAGTGCATGTCGCGCAGATTCTGCGCTGCGTTGTTATGAAGGTCGCCGGTTTTACTTGTATTCAATTCATAGGTGCCGAAATGGCTCTTGAATCCGATCGTGAACGTTGATCCGACGGAGTGGCCGCGCGGGTTGAAAACATTGATCAGGAAGTCGGCGCCTTTAAGGGTACCGGCATAAGGCCGGTTCGAGAACGCGCCGTCGCCGCCGTCCACGAATCTGCCCGGAGCCCAGTATTCCAGTTTTATTCCCGGAAAATTCGCGGCGGTGAATTCCGCCTCGGAAAACCGGTTCGAAGCATTGCCCTCGTAAATCGCGATATTGGACGCCGGAAATTTGGTTCCGTTGAAATCCATCTGCTGCAGGCCGTCGGTGATGGCCCTTATGGACGACCAGTGAGTTGGTACCCTGGGTTCCGCGCAAAACACCTTGATAGCGATTTTTGACTGTGCGGTAAGCGAGGAGGGGAAAATCGCTTTCCAGGCAGCGCCGATCGAGGACTGGTCGGTAAGCCTGAGTATGGCATCATCAACCATCTGCCGAATGACCGACGGGACCGGTTTTGAGACACTGTCAACCGCGTTTTTATTGAAATTGATCACGACCCTGCCGGGCCACTTGTTTCCAGGCCCCGGGGATAGGCTTGATGATCCCTGCGCGGCCCTGACTATTTTTGAGGAGGCTGCCGCTGCCACGGTCGACGCTGCCGAACTCTTGAGAAACGATCTGCGGGAGAGCTTCATACCCTCTTCCTTTCACTTGCGGGCAGTAATAATAAATAGTGGAAAAGAAAAGGCGCTTATCCGATTGCATTAAGTAATATAATAGAAAGCGAATGGTAATTGATAAAATTTCTGTAAACCTTATCCCGCTCAACAATCTGAAAAAGAATAAAAAGCCCAACGGCCGCCATAAGGACCTCGATTATCTGAAACACCTGCCGTGACGGAGAAAGCCATTACCGGCCTGCTGTAAAGTAATTTCAGGCGACTATTTATAACGGCATAGATTAATGGGGACCTCTAAAAATTCATTTCTTATTGCGGCCGGCTGCGAAATCCGCATAC
>JAFGNB010000108.1 GCA_016927235.1 Chitinispirillaceae bacterium | reverse complement strand
GCCGACGTTCCCCTTGGTTGACAGAATTGAAAGCACGTTCAGTATGACGTCCTTGGCGGAAACCCACGGCCTGAGCGCACCGGTCAGTTCGATGTTAATCACGCGGGGGTAATGCATGAAATACGGCCCGCCTCCCATCGCCGCCGCGACATCGAGTCCTCCTGCGCCGATGGCGAGCATGCCCATACCGCCGGCAGTCGGTGTATGACTGTCACTCCCTAAAAGCGTCTTGCCCGGCGCCCCGAAACGCTCAAGATGCACCTGGTGACAAATGCCGTTGCCGGGACGCGAAAAGTGGATCCCGAATTTACGAGCGACCGTTTCGAGATACCTATGATCGTCGGCATTCTCGAAACCCTCCTGAATGGTATTATGATCGACATATGAGACCGACACTTCGGTTTTTATCCGGTCGAAACCGAGCGCTTCGAACTGCAGATACGCCATGGTGCCGGTCGCATCCTGCGTAAGCGTCTGATCGATCCGTAGTCCGATCTCTTCTCCCGCCTCGGGGATCCCTGAAATTATATGCGCATCAAGTATTTTCTGAACGACGTTCTTTCCCATGAATAGTGCGTTCCTTCCTTTCTTCCTCTGTTGGGACGCATTGAAATATAGAAGATGTTAATGGACGGGACAACTTCTCGCGCTGCTGGAAAATGAATCAAGTATCATTCAACGCGTGCGGAGTATATATTTTATTCTCTAATATTCAATTTCTCGATGGGGTAACATCAGAAACAGGAACGCCTGGTGCCGCGACCACTTATTAAATTACTCGACTGTTTCTTTCTTCTCAGAATCCCCCTTCTCGCGCCGGTATGGACCATATTCATTCTCGGCTGGATTACGGGAACCGAACGGCTGCTGCCGGGAGGCCGTTTCACTTCTCCGGTCGACGGCGGGGCGTTCAATCACCTCTGGATTGTTCTGACCGGCTTTTCGCTGATCGTGGCATCCATTTACGTTGTCAACCAGATCGTGGATATCGAAAACGACCGTATCAATCACAAACTGTTCCTTTTGCCCCATGGGTTTTTATCGGTAACGACCGCATGGGTGCTGGCAATACTCTGCGCCTGCGGCGGTTTCCTGATCGCTTCCCGCTACAACATCACATTGGTCTCGCTTTTTACGGCGAGTCTTCTCCTCGGGATAGGGTACAATCTGCCGCCCTTTTCATTAAAAAACAGCGCCTGGGGAGGCGTAATCGCCAATGCGCTCGGACACGGGATGCTTACCTTTCTGACGGGCTGGTACTGTGCAAAGTATCCGGCGGCGCCGTCTTGTGCATTAATCAAAACCGGCATTGTTTCATCATTGGCTCCGGCATTCGCCAACGGCGCCGTTTTTCTGGCAACGACGATACCCGATGCGGCCGGCGACCGCTCAACCGGAAAAACGACGTTTTGCGTCAGATTCGGTCCGGGAATCACCGCACGCACTTCCGCGGTTCTCTGTATCGGGGCCTGCATAAGCGCTTTCTTTATGGAAAGCCACTTCTGGGTCATGGCCCTTCCATCGCTGATCAGCCTGATCTTCTTTATCTACTTCGCCTGTTCGCTGAAACTTGAAATCGCCTTCAGCGCTTTCAAATGGCCGGTATTCCTTCTTTCGGCGTCGGTCGCACTGTATATCCCGGAATACGGCATGATCATTCTCCTGACGTTCTTCGGCAGCAGGCTGTACTACCGATGGCGTTTCGGTATCGATTATCCGACGTTCAAGGCGAAATGAGCTCTCATCGGCGTATCGGCCGCATGTTCGATCTGCTGATGGTCCTGCGGCCCGTCATACTGATACCGGTGTGGGGATTCTGCGCGCTGGGTTTCCGCTGCGCAGTGCGTGAGGATGCGCCCGTCGGGATTCGCACCTGTCTGAACTCCGCAACCATTGCCGTTTACGGCATCATCCTTCTCTTTTCACTTTCCGTGGCGGTGGTATATGTAATGAACCAGATTGCCGATAGAGAAGTTGACCGACGCAACCGCGGGATGCCGCTGGTCGCCCGTGGGATCGTCTCAGTGCCTTCAGCAACGGCGGCGACGGGTGTCTGCGGTTTTGTTTCGCTCTTTCTGTTGCTGCTGTTTCACGGGCACCTATTCGCACTGGCGGCTGCGACGACGCTTGTGCTGGGCTTTCTTTACAGTTTCAAACCGTTCCGTTTCTCAGGACGCCCTTTTATCGATTTCATCAGCAATGCCGCAGGGTACGGCGTCATTGCTTTCGGGGTCGGCTGGGCGACCGCCGGTAAAACGGTCTTCTGCGTCCCGTTCCTGTTGAATGCTCTTCCCTATTTTCTGCTCATGTGCGGCGGTTCCATCAGCTCCACGCTCCCGGATATCGAGGGCGACCGGGTCCATGGAAAAAATACGACCGCCGTGGTTCTGGGCATCACCAGAGCCCATACGCTGGCACTGCTGTTTATTATTGCTGCGTTGATTGCAGGCTTTTTCGTAACTGATTTCCTTGCAGTGCTTTGTGCCGTCGCCTCCCTGCCGTTGTATCTGCTTTTTTATTTCAAGAGGAGCAGTCTCATCATGGAAGCGACGTATAAAATCGGCGGATCGCTCTGCATGATTGCAGCTTTTTCAGCGCTTCCGTTCTTCATTCCGCTCGCGCTTGTTGTATTTGCCGCAACATGGCTGTATTTTCGTATTCGACATGGAATCGCATACCCTTCACTCGTACCTGTTACAACCGGTAAAATGTAGCGTCCTCGTCATCCTCTTCTTGTTTGAAATTCCTCTCTCGGCGCTGACCATTTCCGACAGTGATCGTGCAATTACACGAGATGTTACAGCTTATTTGCTTAATAATCAATACGATAGCGCTATTATAGAAATCGACCGTAGGAGCGCTCTCCAGAGTGATCCGCTTCCGGCAGTGCTCAAACTCGCCGTACTTTCCCTGCGCGACGTCGATTTCGAAAAAACCGTTGATTCCGCTCTATTCCTAAGGACTTATGAAAGTGCAGCAGCAAAGGTCGGGCAGTGGGAAACAAGCAACGGCGCTTCTTCCTATTCCCTGATGCTTTCCGGTTTGAGCAAGGCGATTCATTCGGCATTCTATCTGCGCCAGAAAAAGTATTTTGCAGCGCTGCAGAACGGTCTCGATGCCGTTAAACTGCTTCGTGAAGCGCAGCAGGCCGACTCGTCCAACTATGAGGTTGACCTGGTTCTCGGATCGTACGAATACGGCCGGGCGGAACTCCGCTCTCGATACTGGTGGATACTTTTCTGGTATCCGGGAGATCGTCATACCGGCATCAAACGTGTCGAACGCTGCGCCTCTAAAGCAGTCCTGGCCCCGGAAGCCGCACGATTCATACTCTGCGACCTTTACCTCCAGGAAAAACGTTTCGAGGATGCGAAAAGAACCGTCCATCGGCTGAAACGAAAATATCCCGGAAGTCGTTTTGTACGCTGGGCGGAGGCAAAGTATTTTGAAACAATGAAAGAGTATCGGAGTGCGGCTGAGGTGTATCGTCAGCTCTCCTTGTCGTACAATGGTGAAAAATGGGGTGAATACAACGCTCTTTACACCGGAAGCCGGCAAGCGTTCATGCTTTATAAAGCGGGTGATGAACAGTCCGCCAATGCCGTATGCGATCATTTGTTGGCGCGCAGTCAGATCGGGAAATACAAAGAGTTGAAGCGGGAGATTATGAAGTTGCGGGAGCGAAGCGGTGCCTCTGACAATTAATCGGAACGAATGCGACCGCTGCGGAACATGCATCAGTGTCTGCCCGTGCAATGCGTTGCTTCTGGTCGATGAGCTGAGGGTCATTCACGATCAATGCACCCGGTGCGGCACCTGTGTTGCGATTTGCCCTGTAGGGGCGCTGGAGATTGAACAATAATTGGAGAGACGTACCGCACAGCGCCTCCGTATGAAAAGCAATGGAAATGGATGAGTCGTTTGACATCGCGGTCATCGGAGCCGGGCCGGCAGGGTCGGCGGCTGCCTGGAGCGCTGCCGCCGCAGGACGCAACGTCTGCCTCCTGGAACGGAACGAAAAACCGGGATTCCCGGTACGTTGCGGAGAAGGTATCGGCATACGAAGCCTTACCGAACACTCCGATGCACGACCGGAGTGGATCAAGCGGGAGATTACCGGTTCGGTCATGGTTGCACCGGACGGGACTAAAGTGACCATTGCCGATATCGATAAAAGCACCATCCTCGATCGTGAACGGATGGATTATGATCTATCACAAGAGGCGGTTAAAGCAGGAGCACAGCTCTTTGTCAATACGCCGGTTATCGAGGTTATCCGTATCCCCGGCGGCAGATATCAATGCAGATGCCCCCAGCGAACGGTCATTGCAAAGATCGTTATCATCGCCGACGGCGTGGAATCTCGGATCGGCCGTGCTCTGGGGTGGAATACCTGTCTTGCCCCGGATGATATAGAGAGCTGCGCCTTTACACGTGTTACCTCGCCGCTGATCGATCAGGACAGCTGCGTTTTTTTTGTCGGATCGGGAGTAGCGCCGGGCGGCTACGCCTGGATCTTCCCGCGCGGCAATGAAGAGGCGAACGTCGGGCTTGGTATTCTCGGCACGCACTGCGCGGCGGGTAAACCCGGAAAGCTGCTTCAGGAATTCATCAACCGTCAACTTCCCGGCTGCCGCGCCGGCGCGCTCCATTGCGGCGGTGTTCCGGTGACACGGTATATCCGTCCGCTGGTTCGCGACGGAGCGATGCTCGTCGGCGATGCTGCGCGTCAGGTCAACTGCATCAGCGGCGCGGGTATCGCCTACTCCCTTTTTGCCGGAAAAATAGCAGGAGGGGCAGCCGCCGAAGCGATACGCGCCGACGGTGTGCATTATCAGGCGCTTACAAAGTACGAAAAACTCTGGAAACAGCGGTACGGAAAGCAGCAGGAGCGTTCTTTCGCCCTCAAGGATTTCGTGATCCATCATACCGACGATGCTTTTCTCAACCGCATCGCGGCGACGCTTGTAAAAAAGAAATCGGGGAGAATCGGCTACCTTACCGTATTCCTCTCGACATTCTCCCGCCATCCCCTGCTTATGTTCAAAGCATTCAAGCTGTTCGGATAACAATCCGCTTCCTCCGCCGGCAGAGCGGGGCACGGTTCGGCGGCTGCAGCACGTTCAGCCTCTTTTTCTTCCATGAAGCGCATGAAAGTCGGCAATTGACCTTTTCAACGTGGAATGATATACTTTTCCTGACGTTTAAGGAAAGCGGCCGCATGAGAATGATTCAGCGCATATCGGAAATTCAGCAGCTACCGACACTGCCCGAAATCGTCATACGAATCCAGAAATTGATCATGTCGGAAGAGGGAAACGCAACCCTCCTTGCACGGATAATCGAACAGGATCCGGCTCTGGCCGCTAAAATATTGAAGGTCGCCAACTCTTCCTTCTACTGCGCAACGAGCGGAAAAATCTCATCGATCACGCTCGCCATCACCCGGATCGGATTTAATGAAGTAGGCCATATCGCGCTGGCGGTAAACTTCGTGCGTCATTTTTCCCATAAATCAAATGTTCTCGACTATAAGGGTTTCTGGGCGCATGCGCTCACCGCCGCGTATCTCTGCTGTTATATCGCCGAAAACAACGCGGGCGGCCGTTTTTCAAAGCAGGACCGTCATATCCTGTTTCTTGCGGGGCTCCTTCATGACGTCGGCATTCTCCTGTATGACCAGTTTTTTCACGAACAGTTCGAGCATATCATCGAACGGGCGGTGAAAAACGAGACCTCTTTTCTCGTCGCCGAAAAACAGGCGGTTCCCTCCGAAATGCACGGGGTAATGGGGGGCGAACTGCTGGGTCTCTGGAAAATCGATCTTCCCATAGTGGCCGCAGTCCGCTTTCATCATGCTCCCGACAGGGCACCGGAGAATTACCGCTTCATCTGTTGCGCCGCCTACCTGGCGGAATACTACCTCTGCAACACGGTCCTTGGATCGTTCGAGGGGTCGATGGAAGCCGGGCCTATAGATGCACTTGCCGAACTCAATATCACCCATGAGATGATAATCAACATGTTACAGCGCGCCCAACTCGAGGTCGAACACTCGGACCTGATGTTTGCGCTTGAAAAAGATTCAACCTATTCCCGTTTAAAAACGATATAGCCGTTTTCCGTCGATTGTGCGGTCAAACGGAAAATCGTGAAAGGCTTTACGTCGTCTCTTGCCAGATTATGCACCCCGGCGTCGCCCATTAAAAGGAAATAACTGAGAAAGCGCTATTGTGTTCATCGACAATCTTTTGCATCGATGAAAAATCTAAGTTTTCTTCGGATCGATAGGTACTGCTTCCCGCCGGATCACTGCAAGGCGGTGTTTGGGCGTAACAACAGCCGCTTCCATGAGGCGCTCCTGCGTGCCCCCCTGCATACATCGTCTCGATAATTCCGGGAATGTAGAGAATACTGCGCGGAATTTGGTGTTTGATCGATGCAAATACCTGTTTTTCCTGCAAATAAAAAAAAGGCGGTAGAGAGGATATCGGTCATCACTATCCTTTTGCGTATGCATTTTGCCGTACCCTATTTTTCTTTTCATGAAACGTTCAGGCACCGCAGACCTCCCCCTTCACTACGGTCGTGTTCCCGAATGGCTCCATGAGAGGATGACCTCGATCGGCCGCGAGATCGTCCGCGCCCTGGTGATTGAGTTCGGCTCCGCCGAAGTGCTGCGGCGCATATCCGATCCCTTCTGGTTTCAGGCGCTTGGTTGCGTTATGGGAATGGACTGGCACTCGTCGGGGATCACCACGTCGGTCGTGGGAGCGCTTAAAAGGGCAATCAACCCGCTGTTCGACGAGCTGGGCCTCTTTATGTGCGGGGGACGCGGAAGGCACTCCCTGCGGACCCCCGGTGAGCTGCTTGACTTCTCCGAAAGAACCGGCCTCGACGGCACTGCGCTCGTGCGGGCTTCCAAACTGAGCGCAAAGGTCGACAACAGCTGCATTGACGACGGGTTTTCACTCTATCTTCACTCCTTCATCGTTTCCCGCGGCGGCGAATGGACGGTGATCCAGCAGGGCATGAATACGGACAGGAAACTCGCGAGACGCTATCACTGGCATTCCGCACAGCTGAAATCCTTTGTGGACGACCCCCATACTGCCGTTATCGGCAGGAATCTCGGGCTGATCATGAATCTGAGCGACTCCCGGGCAAACGACAACAGGAGCGGAATCGTTGAATTTCTTTTACTGCATCCCGTCCGGCAGAAGAAAGAGATGCGCCACCTGAGGCTCGGACGCGACCATGCTCTCCGTCAAGGCGACGTTGATGCAAAACGTCTCGGAGCGGTCATGACCCTCGCCTATGAAAAGCAGTGCCGGAATTTCGTCGATGCGCTGCTCCTGCCCGGCATGGGACCAAGAAGCGTGCAGTCGCTCGCCCTGGTGAGCGAGATCATTTACGGCAGTCCGAGCCGTTTTTCCGATCCCGCACGCTTCGCCTTCGCTCTTGGCGGGAAGGACGGACATCCGTTCCCCGTGCCGCTTAACGTATACGACGAAAGCATCGCGACCCTCCGCAGTGCAGTCAATGCGGCGAAAATCGATCGCACCGACAAGCTGCGCAGCCTGAACGCGCTTCACCGCATGGCGCTTTCGATCGAAAAAAACAGCTCACCCTTCGGGGATGTGGATAAAATTATATCCCATGAACAAAGACAGTCGCATTATTTCGGGGGAATGACGGTCAAAGGAGCGGCAAAAGCCCCCCTGCCGGAACCGCCGGCACAGCAGCTGTCGCTGTTTGATTGATAGGGATACCGCACCGGCTGACGCTACGCGCCGTATCGCACTGATGAAAAAGAGGGAAGAAACAGGCAGGTGAATCCCCCGGTTTTACTGCTCCTTCCCCATCTCTTCAATCTCCTTAAATCTTTTCTCCTGCGCCGTTTCGGCTTCATTAATCTTCTTTTTAATCTTCTTCATATTTTTAATGCTCGTCATTCCGGTGAAATCCTCAACGGTTTTCGACGGTTCAGGCTTTTTTTCAGGCTTGCCGCATCCCGCTGCAAGTACCAGTGAAACCACGATAAAAAGCATTTTTGCAGTGTGCATACTTCCGGCTCCCGGCTGGGGTGATTGGTTGAGATCATTATACCTCTGATCAGGCCGCTATTTCAACCGCGATGAGGATGCTTTCGGCAATTGCGTTGTTTTTAGCTTCAGAACATGACCTGAAGGCTGATTTCCCCTCTCCGATATATTCATAAAAACTACATCGCTGTTGTAGAAAATCATTGAAAATATACAACAACATTGTATTTTTATACCATGGAGATGATTAAACGGCATGTGCAGCCGTCACGACAGCACTTCTTTTTATTCGGCCCGAGGGGAACGGGTAAATCGACGTGGTTGCACGATTTCTATCCCGGAGCGGCATTTATAGATCTGTTGCTGCCCGATTCGTATCGTGATTTTTTTACCCGGCCGGAGCGACTGGTCGATTTCGTAAAGGCCAATGAGCATCGGAAAATCATTATTATCGATGAGATTCAGCGGGTACCGCAGATGCTGCCGCTTGTTCACTCCCTCATCGACAAACAACCGGAGCTGCAATTTATCCTTACCGGATCGAGCGCCCGCAAGCTAAAACGCACCGACACTGATCTGCTCGGAGGAAGAGCCGGCATCAAAAGGATGCACCCGTTTACCGTCTTGGAACTCGGCGGCGGCTTTTCAATTGACAAATCTCTCGAAAACGGCCTTATTCCGGTGGTGCACGCTGCTCGCGATCCCCGTCAGGCGCTCGCCGGATATATTCAGATTTACCTCGATCAGGAGGTAAAGGCCGAAGCGATTGTGCGAAATGTCGAAAACTTCGCCCGGTTTTTGGAAGCGATCAGTTTTTCTCAGGGATGCGTGATCAATGTCGCGAATATCGCACGCGAATGTCAGGTGCAGGTGAATTCGGTGCGCAACTACATCGCCATTCTCAAAGACCTGCTCATCTCCCATACGATCACTCCGTTCCGCAAACGTATGAAACGCAACATCGTCTCGCATGAAAAGTTCTTCTACTTCGATTGCGGTGTTTTCCGATCGCTGAGGCCCGCCGGACCACTCGACCGGCCTGAGGAAATAGACGGCGCGGCGCTTGAAACGCTGGTATGCCAGAATCTTCTGGCCTGGATAGACAACAGCGAAAACTCAGCGAAGCTCCATTTCTGGCGCACATCCACCGGCCAGGAGGTTGATTTTGTGGTGTACGGCCCCGGCCATTTTTTCGCGATCGAAGTGAAAAACACCGACCGGATAAGGCCGGAAGACCTGCGTGGACTTAAAACATTCGCAGCGGATTATCCGGAAGCGAAACCGATCTTCCTCTACCGCGGAGATGAGCGTATCGAAACGGAGGGAATTCTCTGCGTGAATCTGGAGGAGTATCTACGGACGCTTGGATGACGGGGTGAGCGGGTGGTTTTGAAATCTCCGGAAGGGCGTTAAAATCTTACTGACCCTGCAAAATGAAAAAGCGCTTTTAATTGGGGAGAGAAAGGAAGGAATTGATTCTATTTATTTATTTTTCAATGAATTATTGATTTTATATAGAAGATCCGTCAGGATAATTCCCATAATCCCAAAGCGTTAGAGTCTAATCACCCTCCCCCATTTCTTGGGAATATCGTTGTAAGTCAGCAGTTATTAAAGCGATAAAACATACGCCACTAAATCGTCCATCTCCTCCGGCGTGAGATTGGCGGATGCGTTACTATGCCCCGGAAGTTCGCAAATTTCCTGTAGCGTCATGCTGCCT
>JAFGNB010000107.1 GCA_016927235.1 Chitinispirillaceae bacterium | reverse complement strand
GGGAACATGGATAAAAGACGGGCTTCTGGTGGTACACCATACCGGTGCGAACGGTGAACAGGAAACAATGACGCTTCCGGCACCGGCGCTTCCTCCGGAGGAATTGATGAAAGCCCAGAAGGGAAGGAAGACCGAATCGGGTACCACATTTCACATCAAATTCGCCCTTCCTCAGGTCCGGACGATTCCCTCATTGACGAACTATTTTTCGGTGCGCTGCGGCGGGCAGGAAAAAAGGGCGACATCGATCGTCATCAACGACCTCGACAAGCAGGCGATGAGGCATCTGGAAGACAGCCGCGGGACGACGCTCGCCCGAACGGTTGTCCGCGTCGTGCTGCGGACGATTGCGGCGCAGGCGGCGAAAAACCGGATGCAGACCGGCAATACTGCGGCGAACCTTCTCCTCAATATCGGTACCGATCTGCTCGCCGATCAGCTTGAAAAAGCGGACACCCGAAGCTGTTTCCTCCTTCCCAAGACCGTCCAGATCGCACGCCTGCCGGTGAAACCGGGGATTCATTCGATTGATGTGGAAGCGCGTGGAGCGGACGGGTCGGTCATCGGTTTGAAGTCGTTTACCGATATTACCGTCCGCGCCCATGAAAAAAAGTTCGTTTTTTATCCATCGTTCAGGTGACGTTCAATGGTATCGCGGATGTATCATCGTGCATTTCGATCCGGTCGATGCAACGGTCCCCCGAAAAGATCGATAATACTTTTTGTAAAATAGGGCAGTGAAGGGTCGCGGGCGCCCATGACGATAATGCAGTCTCCCGGGTGCGCAATTTTTTTAAGAACGGGCAGGAGGCTGTCGCGGCGTTCCGGAGTTGCAATGGAGAACGTGACCGCCCCAAGGTCATTTTTCAGATCATCGGATGAGATATCTTTGACTACCGTCCCGCCTGCATAATAAATAGGGAGCAGGAAGAGTACGTCACGGTTCGAAAAAAGCGAGCTGAACAGCGAACGGTACTCCTCACGCAGAAAACGGGTCGGTCCGAAGCCATGAGGCTGGTAGAGCGCAATGATGCGTGGAGCGAGAGTCCGTGCCGCAGTGACGGCTGCACGGATTTTCGCCGGATTGTGGGCGAAGTCGTCGACGACAACAATTCCCGAGGCCGTCTCCGTAACCGCAAAACGCCGTGCAACTCCCTCGAAGGCAGGTGTTATCGCCTGAAGCCGCTGTGGTGGACAACCGACAAGTTCGGCCGCCGAAAGCGCCGCGGCGAAATTCGAGAGGTTGTGCTCCCCGTGCAGCGGAAGACGGTATTCGATGCCGTTTCGTATGAGTACACAACCCTTCCTGTCGCTCAACGCCCGTTCGGGACGCCAGTCGGACGGCGCGTGGAGCGAAAAGGTGCGGGTAGTGACGAGGTCGGAAAGCAGCAGGTCGTCGGCATTCCGGATGGACTGCACCGACTGCCGTGCAAGAAGACCGAAGAGCGATTTAACATCAGAGATGGATTTATGGTCTTTCGATACGTTAAGGAAAATGCTTACTGACGGTTCGTATTTAACAAGCGATCCGTCGCTCTCATCCGCTTCAATGACCAAGAGATCGGATGTTCCGAAAAAGGCGTTCCCGATGAGGGATTGACGTTCGAGCCGTATGAGAGCCGCACCGCTGATAAGCGAAGGAGATTTTCCGCATGCACTCAGAAATTCGAAGATCATGGCCGTGACGGATGACTTGCCGCTTGTGCCGGCCACGGCGATCGTCCGGTGTTCCTTTACAATCGCCGCAAGAACATCGGAACGGTGAATGACGGGAACCGCACGTGCACGGGCGGTTGCGATGTCCGGATTGTTCGATTCGATGGCGCTTGAAACGCAGAGCGCATCGGTGCGATCGCTTATTCCCGACCCGTCCTGCTCGAAGAGGGTGCAGCCGATCGATGACAGCAATGTGGCGGTCGCGGCGGTTTCCGGCTGGTGGAGTGAACGGTCGGACCCGCTCACCGACGTGCCCTTCCACCTGAGAAACTGTGCGAGGGCGCTCATGCCGCTTCCCAAAATACCGGCGAAGTGAAGGCCGTTGACCGGGAGACCGTTAATCGATAACGACAATGGTTCCCTCCCGGACGGCATCAAACAATTCAATAATATCATTGCTTCTCATGCAGACACATCCGTGGGAAAAAGGCGTGCCGACCGACGATTCGCGGTTGGTGCCGTGGATGTAAATATACCGTTTGAATGAATCGATGCCGGGGCCGCGGTTGACACCATCCTCGAGGCCTTCAAGACGCAGGATGCGGGTTACGATGATGTTTTCTTCCGTTAATTCACCCTGCACGTTTGTACCGGTGTCGCGGCGGTCTCTGAAGATCCTTCCCGGCGGCGCGCCCGAACCGATTTTCGCAACAATGCGGTGCATGCCGAGGGGAGTCCGGTTCGAGCCTTCGCGGTTTCCGGTGCCGAAACGGGATGTTGATATTGTAAACGAGCGCACCGGAACGGTATCATCGATGAGATGCAGACGCTGTCGAGCCGTATCGATAAAAATGAATTTCACGGGCGCGTCGGGATGCACCCGACGTATTTTTTCCCGCAGCGGCAAGGCGGCAAACGATTTCATGCAATGGCTCCCGGCTCACGGTGGACGATAGGGCACCAGCATAATATAATATCGTGGTGCCGGAGGTTACCATCGGATGTATAACATTAAATGTAAAGGATGACCGTATATGGCAAACAATAACTTGTCGGCGGTGGGGAACGACGATACGTGGCGCATTTTCAGGATAATGGCCGAATTTGTTGAGGGATTCGAGACGCTTTCCCGTGTCGGCCCTTGTATCACCATATTCGGGTCTGCGCGAACGCAGAAGGATAATCCGTATTACGCGCTTACCGTTGAGCTGGCGAAACAGGCGGTGGAAAACGGCTTCGGTGTCATTACCGGCGGAGGACCGGGTATCATGGAAGCGGCGAATGAGGGTGCCTTACTTGCGAATGGGAAATCGATCGGACTTAATATTCAACTGCCCTTTGAACAAATGCCTAATCCGCATGTCAAATTATTATTGAATTTCAAGCATTTTTTTTGCCGTAAAGTCATGTTTCTAAAATACACGTCGGGAGTAGTCATCATGCCGGGCGGCTTCGGGACCCTCGACGAGATGTTTGAGACTTTGACGCTGGTCCAGACAAATAAAATCATCCGATTACCGCTTGTGCTCATGGGAGAAGCTTTTTGGCATGGGTTATTCGAATGGGTCAACGCGGTGCTGCTCAGGAATGCCTATATCGATACAATCGATTTATCGCTCTTTACCGTCACCGACGATCCGAAGGAAGCGATTGCGATTATTAACAAAGGAAAAGACGCGCGCAAGGTGCTTGCTAATTTCGCCTGAACGGGATACGAAAATAATTATTTTTTTATTGACACCTTTTTACGATGAACATACTATTTTATTATCATGAACGAATTACTGCGGGATGGAAGGATGAACGAACGTGAGAAAAAGAAGGAACCGACCGGATAACAACCGGCGAAGGGTCGTTTATTATTGATAACGACTATTCGCCATTGAAGTTTACTACTTCTTATTTTTCAAAGGAGGTTGTGAAGTGGCAGCAGCAAAAGCAGGTGCCAGGAAGGCTCCGGCAAAAAAGAAGGCGGTTAAGAAATCACCGGTGAAAAAGGCAGCAGCGAAAAAATCAGCGGTGAAAAAGTCCAACGTTAAAAAAGCAACGGCAAAGAAAGCCAAAGCGAAAAAGTAAGAAATCCGCTCTTTTTTTCAAGGCGGGAATGAGGGTACTCATTCCCGTTTTTTTACGCCGCACCTTTCGCGTTCCCCAAGTTTCTATTGATCGTCATCAAGGCATCTTCTATATTTGAGGTCCGATAATGCTTTTAGATGCCACAATAGTTTGACTCCATGATTGAATTTTCTAAACAGGTTGCGGAACGATGGAATATACCGGTGGCGGTCGCCGAACAGGTCTGTAATGCATATGTAAAAGGTGATTCCCCCTATTACCTCGGCGAATATCATCTCGTGTTAAGTATGGAAATGACGACGTCCATGCTTTGGGAGATCTACGATTTTCTTAAAGAAATAGACGGGCTTTCCCCAAAGAAGAAACGGGTTCTCAACGCCTATAAAAAGGCGAAATCACTTTCTCCCGAACTTGAGCGGCGGATCAATCTTACCACTAACCCGTTCGAGCTTGACGATCTGCTCATTCCGGTACGGCCCAACCCGAGAAGCCGCGGACAGATCGCTGCCGGTAAGGGGCTTAAACCATTTGCGGAACGTATTCTCGCACAAAGTGACGTGGCGACGCCGATTGAGGAAATTGCCGCATCCTCTATCGGGAAGGACCCGTCGCTTGCATCGGTAGGGGAAGTGATTCTCGGGATTAAGGATGTTTTGGCCGAAATGATCGCCTATGACGAAACCGTCCGTGCGATGGCCCGTGAAGTTGCTTTTGAAGATGGTTTTTTTGAAATAATTCCGAAAAACAAGAAAGATCCCACCTTTACACCATATCTCGGTCGGCAGGTTCCCTTCAATGAGCTTCTCAACGAAGAACTTCTGCGTCTTTTTACCGCCGAAGAGAAAAAACTCGTACGGCTGAAAGTCGGAATACAGCTTTTTCGCATCACCGAATTGTTACGGCACCATTTTATCACCAACCCGGATGCAAGCGGTTTCGACCTTATCTGTGAAACGATCGATGAAAGCTGGCTTCGGTTGTTGCAGCCGATCGTTGAGCGCGATGTTAAGACACGGTTACATTTACATGCACAGGCCTGGGCGTATCGGCACGTTACGGGCGACCTGGAAAAAGCGTATGCGGAAGAGCTTGCCCGGGGCCATATGCTCGTGGTCGATGCCGGGCTCCCGAAACAGGTGTCGTTTATCGCCGTCAGCGGAAGGGGGGAACTCCTCGGGACAACTACCGAACGAAAACCTCCCGACGGGAAACCGGTTGTCAGTGAACGGTTGAAGCAGTTCGCCATAAGGTACCGTGCCGAAAGAATTGCCGTCACCCAAAATAATGATACGGCATTCGCCAATGCCTTACTGGAGCAGGTATTCGCCGGCTGGGAGGCGGTGCCGGAAATAGTACCGTATAAGCGGGATGCCGCCGCGGATGCGGCCAGATGTGAATGGATCTACCGGGAATTCGCGACGCTTCTTGATGAGACGATGAAAAAAATGTATGCGGATGCCTTGTTGATTCTGAAACCTATTTTCCTGTTACCGAAGGTGGGAAGCGAATTCTATTCGGTTCATGCTCTGCAGCCCCTCCTGCCGCAACATAGATTTCTTGAAATCGTCAACCGCATCAGGACTTCAGCACAGCTCAATGCCGGCGTCTCGATTAAGGAAATCGCCGATTTTAGCGTCAATCACATCACGGCAGTCTCTTCAAAACAGGTTCAGGCAATCAAGGCCGCCGACAACGAAGGTTTGATCGGCACCAAGAACGATATGTTGAAGGTGCCGGGTATCACTGAAGTCGCTTTCAGAAATATGTCGGGATTTTTAATCATTCCCGGCGCCGAGTTGCTGCTTGATCGAACAGTTGTGCATCCCGATTACTTCGACTGGTTTGACGATATTGCCGAGCAGCTTAACATTTCCATCGAAACAATTGTTACCGAGCCGGAATATCTCCATTCGTACATGACGGACGACCGGGAGAAAAAAAATTATATTGAAAAGAAATTGATCGGCCATATTGCGGCTTCCCGGCGCTATGTGCTGCAGCCCCCCGCCAAAGTCAGGCGTAAATTGAAGCTAAACGAGGTCCGTGAGGGAGCCGTCGTCTCCGGAAGGGTGACGAACATTACCCAATTCGGCGTATTCGTTAATATCCATGCGGTTTGTGACGGACTGATTCACATTTCCCAACTCGCCGACGAGTATGTTGAAAATCCTGAACAGGTCGTATCTGTTAACGACCGCGTCGATGTCCGCGTGCTTAGAGTCGACGTGAAGAAGCGTCGCATCTCACTTTCCATGCGCAACCTCGGCACCATGGCTCCGAAGGTCCGCCCCTCACGGGGTCAGCTCGACAACCTGGCGGAACATTTCAAGAATCGGTAAGGGCGCGAAGTTTCACGGTTGCGGGAACCGCAGTGCCGGGGTCGAGTCGACTCAAGACGTCTATTGCAGTTGAGGGGGCCATGACGCGTGAGGTTATGGGAGGTGCCGCAGGATGGGGCTCCGTCACTGTTCCACACGTGTTCCTGCCGGTTCATGGTGAATGAATGTTTTTCTTGTTTTTTATTCGATGATTTCTTTATTTTTAATTACCAGCGTTGCACGCATGTTCCGGATTTTCTGTCGCGGTGCGCTTCATATTTTTTTCTGAAGAGGTTACTATGAAACATGCTATTTCAGCATCAGCATTGGCAGTCCTTCTGTTGATCGTCCACGTTTGCTGGGCAACGGCCAAGCCGGCAAAGTCCTCCGTTCCCAAGGCAAAAAAGGCCGCCACCGTTTCATCTAAGAAATCCGCAGCGACAAAGGAACCGGATACGACGACCGATCATTCCGAGGTGCAGGGCGATTCCTCGACGGTCGACACGGCATCGAACGCCAAACAGCCTGAAAAAAAGAAGCCGACGGCGGATGATTTCAGGAAGCAGGGGGACCAGTTTGCCCGAAAGGGTCAAACAGAAAAAGCCATGGATGCCTATCGCAAGTGTCTTGAAATGAGCAATGAAGATGATACTGCAAACGGGAGAATCTTTTTAAGCCTTGGAAAGTACCACCATGAGAAGAAAAAGTATAAAGAGGCGCTTCAATTTTTTTCCAAGGCCAGGGGCGGAGCCATAGAACGGCCGGCATTTAAGATTATGCTTGCGGAAGCGCTGCAGCAGACCGGAAAAAACGATTCGGCCATCGCGGTGCTGGAACCGTTTGCAGCCAATCCGAAGCTTGCGACAAAACCGAACAGAGAGATGTTCAAAATCCTCGGGGACGCATATTTCAAGAACGATTCTGCCGCAAAGGCGGTAAAATGGTATGCGAAGTATATTGGTCTTGGTGGGGCAAAGAACGCCGATATTGTCTATCTGTTGGCTGCCTCGCAGGAAGAGAAGTCGCCGGCAAAGGCAATATTGGCATATAAGGCGAATATAAAAAGCTTCCCCAATGATTATCGTAATTTTGTCAGACTCGGTAAGCTGCAGGCACGGGACAGGGCGACATTGCAAAGCGCCTTGGGGCTGCTTAAAAAGGCTGCAGAGCTGGCGGATACCATTCCCTCGATATGGATTGACATCGGCAAGGTGTATGCGAGTCTCGGAAAAAAAGATGATGAGCTTGAAGCTTACAGGACCTGTTTGAGAGGCGACAGCACCAGTCTCGAAGCGACAATGAGGATCGGAACGGCGCTTCTCGACAGGGG
>JAFGNB010000106.1 GCA_016927235.1 Chitinispirillaceae bacterium | reverse complement strand
GTGAGGGAGTGGTACCAGAAATCGGTCCGGTCGAATCCGATGTTTTTATTCGATTGGCAGAACAGGTTCATCACGCTCATTCCCATGACAATTCTTTTCGTCTCTTCAAAACCGATCCGGATGATCGCCTCTTTGATCGAGCTGATCCGGCGATTTACGCTTGCAAAGAAGACCGAGTTCGACACCTTCAGCAGGTGGGCGGTTATCGCCGGGTCCGAGGTGATCGCCCGGGCGAGATGACCGGCGCCGGACCGTTCATCATTCGTAATTTTGAGGACGGTTGCTATACTAAATGGAAACGCCAGAAGTTTCGCGACATGGCGGCACATCGCTTCGATTTTTTTGGAGGGTGCAATAGTGTCCTCGAGAATAAGCGCCATGTCCTTCTCTTTATCCGAAATCTCCGGCTTCGTGCCGATTGTTTTATTAAACGGTTTGAGCAGGCGCTCAATCTGGAGTAAAAGGTCGTTGAATTTAAGCGGGCGCTCAATATAAACGGTAATACCGTTTTGCTGCATACCGCGCATAAATGACGGCTCAACGCTGTTTCCGTATCCGATAATCGGAATCAAACGGGTTCGTTTATCTCCGCGGACTCTTTTGGTGAAACTGAGTTGTTCCCTGCTGTCCTTGGGCACTTCGATAACGATTAGATCCGGCATGAACTGAAGGAGAAAAACAAAACTCTGATAGGTGGGCTCGGCCGGGAGCACCCTGAATCCCCGCTGCTCGAAAGCCATGGCGAGTATCTGCCGTTCGCGTACATTTCCTGAAAGTAAAATGATACTGATCATGCGACACCCCCGACAGAATCACGTAACCGCCAGCCGTTTACGACCATCACCAAAAAGATTCGCCGGCGGCGGCAAAGCGGTGCTCGACGCGTCACACATTTATGGAATCATGCAAAAGACAGGTTCCCGTACCGCCGGTCTTCGTACCACTATACCGCTGGTGTAATTTTCTGCGAGTTATTATATCACTTCAGAAATACACGGTCAAGGAAGCGAAAAAATGGTGGTTCTATCAGTGTAAAAACGGTATTTTCCACAATGAGGAGAGGTCCCTTTCCGGAGAACTGTCGTAACCCGGCAATCGACCGCAGCGATTTCTCGCGCAACAATGGGGAGCCATTGTGCCCGGTCCGCAAATAACCGCGATTATTCTCGTCGGGGGGAGAGTCCGACGCCTGCAGCCGCTGACCCAAACGTGTTCCCCGCCGGCCATGCCCGTCGGCGGCAAGTTCCGGCTGATCGATATTCCCATAAGTAATTGCCTCCATCACCACATCCGTACGATCTGGCTGCTTACCCGATTCGCCTCCGAATCGCTGCGCCGGCACATTTTTCACACCTACCGGATGGACGCTTTCTCCGGCGGGTTCGTACTCTAGGCGGCGGTGACTCAGTCAGTGCATCTCCCCGCCGGTGACGAATCTTTCGACTCCTCCTCCCGGCGGTGGAAGGTGCGGCAGATTGTCTACGGGGAGGTGCTCAATGCGCTCGACCCTATCTTTGCAGAGTGGGCGATCGAATACATGCCGATCAAAGGCGCGCATCTTATCTGCACGGGCCTTGCCGCGATGATTGAAGCCCGTGAAATGAACGATATCGACCTCCTGGTGCGTCCATCGGATTTCAATAAAGCCGTGGATCTGCTCAGCTCCCACCCGCTTTTTACCCGTGAGCCCCCGGATCCGTGGCGCTTCGAACAATCGTTTCTCTACCGTTACGGCAACCACCCGATCCATTTCGAACTGCACCGCGCCCTCAATCGTCCTGAACGGTTTATTCTGGATATTAAGGCGCTGTTCGGCCGGGCTGAGCGCCGGACGGCTGTACGGAGGATCATGTCGGCCGAGGACGCGCTGGTTGTCCTTATCGGTCATACGCTGGTCCATCTCGTTGAAGGCATACGGGAGCAGGTATACGATGAGGCGGCACTGTTGTTGCGGAATCCCGGGTTTTCCTTTGAGCGGTTCTCGACGCTCCTGCGCGCAACGGGTATCGGGCGTTTCGGCAGAGCGCTTCTGACGCAGACCTCCCGTAAAAGGGCTGTCCCGCTCCCACCACCGTTTCAGGCGCCTCCATGGACAACAGCCCTTCTTGCGATCAGGACGCCCCGCCGCGGAAAAGGAGTATGGACAGCCCTGTTTCGCGGCACCATCGAGCTTGCCTTTGTTCGGAGTCCCGCAGGGATGCTGCGGGGGTACCTCAGGAGATGGCAATAAAAGCGGTAATCAGTCAGGCCTGATAACTGTTGAGTTCCCAGTGGCACCCGGGAAAGCAGATATACGGAGAGAAGCTTCCCGGAACCGCGCCAATCGGCGACTGGGAAGTACAGCAGGCACCTGCAAAGGCGATGCTCACATCATCGGTATAGACTTCCGGTTTCTCGTACTGTTCTTTCATGGGCATCCGCTCCCTCCCTCCTCCGCAGCGCCGCTGCGCCGCCTCAAAGCCGCGCAACGGAATATCGCCCTCACCGCTCTTCTGCGCAGCCGCATGATTCCCCCTCCCAAGGGGGGAGGAACATGGTGCGCACACCACAGGGATAACCGATTTATTACCGCAACTCCGTACCGGTATAATGGTCCCGTCGCGTCATCGAGTTCAGCAAGAATGTCACGACACTCGACCTGTTCGATCGAGCTGCTGTTGTCCCCCATTAGCAATGCCGTTGTTCCCTTTACCCGCACCAGCCGATGCAGAAGTATCCCCCGGCGATATCGAAAAAAATAACAATTGCCGGCAATAAGAGGGCCCGGAGGCCTCCAATCAACTCGCTGTCCACGAAACAGAAGCGGCTCCATTGAGCATCCGGTCAATTGAAACCGGATCGACGGCTCGACGGTGAGCACCATGGCAAAGGTATCAGCGCTGCTCATAAAGGGTTTCATAGTAGGCGTGTGCATAGTTGCAGGTTTGCTGCATCGGTTTTTTCCATGACCCGTTTTCCGAGTACATCATTCCCGGACAGAGTATACAAAACCGCTTGAATCGACACTCTCGGCATTGTTCAAGGTGCGAGCGTTTGAGCGCGCGCAGCTCCCGGTACAAATCGGAGGTATGGATGATTTCGTCGATCGATCGGTTGTCAATGATGATGTTGCTGATTGTATGGTTGCGGAATGAGGGACACGGCACGATATCGCCGTTGGCAAGAATAGTGACCATTCCGAAGAGCTTTTCGCAAAGAAGGTCTTCAAACGGGTCGTCGCCGAGGTTCTCTTCAAAGCGTTTCCGCATTATCTCCACCCCGTCGCCGACGGTCAGGGATAAATATTTTTTATAGAAACGTTTCGTCGTCGTCGGGGCGTAGGCGGTCCGAATGTGTTCGGTGGCATTGATCTTCGTTGATCCGATATGTACGGTAAATCCACGGTCGTAAAAAAAGGCCTTTGTCTCGTCGATGGTATCGATATTCGCTTCGGTCAGGTTGATAATCACCATGGTCCTCACTCCGGCCGTCTGCAGGGCGTCAGCGGCGGCAAGTGTGCGATCAAACGATCCCTGAACCCCGGTAAAGGCGTCATGGAGCGAGGCGTGATGAGAGAAAAAAGTGAACCGTAAGAACCCGAAAAAGTCCGCATAGTCACGCAGGAAATCGATATGGTCACGTGTCAGAACGGTCCCGTTGCTGAGAATGGCGGTGTCGAAGAACCTTTTTTTAACGATATAATCGAGAATCGCAATGATATCGCCACGAAGAAACGGCTCCCCGCCCGTTAAAATGAGCGAAATAATGCCTGCATCGGCAAGACGGTCGAGTGCATCGAATACCTGCGCTGTGGAGAGCTCGGACGGACACGGGGTGACGAAACAGTAATCGCACCGCAGATTGCACCGTCGGGTCAGCTCGATTGCAGCATTGGCCGGAAATCCGCGGTCGCGGAGCTGTTTGAATTTCTGCTGGGTCATTCCTATCATTCCGGAGCCTCATCGACCAGCCCCAGATCGCGGAGTTTCTCGATAAACTCCCCCGCGTCGGCGGCCGCCTGCTTCTTATCAACGTCAAAAGCATCCGTCATCCTGCCCACCATCGCATCGAACGGCAGTCCCGCCTCGACGGCTTCCCACAGGAACACGCCTGTCCGGTTGAAGGTGTGAATCAGTGCTTTATCACGGTTGTAAATAAATAGTTCGTTGTCGATTTTACGGACCGACAGTTCAGGATTGCAGCGCAGGCGCATGCGACCTCTCCAGCTCTTCATTACTTACTGTCCGTTCAAGCATCTGTGGAAAAACCCTTCCATGGGTTTTGCACAAAGAAGCCACTGGCTCCGCCAGTGGAGTAAGACGGCAAATGCGAGCAATACTGCTCGTCTTGTTTTGTTGCGGGC
>JAFGNB010000105.1 GCA_016927235.1 Chitinispirillaceae bacterium | reverse complement strand
GCCCATGCCGCCCATGCCGGCACCGGGTGCCGCTTTCTCTTCATCCTTAGGTTTTTCGCTGATGATGCATTCCGTCGAAAGAATGAGCCCGGCGATGCTCGAGGCATTTTCGAGAGCGGTGCGGGTCACTTTCGTCGGGTCGATGATGCCCGACTCGATCATGTCGCCGTAGGTGTTTGTCAAGGCATTGAACCCGTAGGAGCCTTTGCCCTTCTTCACCTCGTCGCACACCACCGACGACTCCATACCGGAGTTGGCCACGATCATGCGCAACGGCTCCTCGATGGCGCGTCGGATGATGTCCACGCCGATCTGTTCGTCGCTTTCAAATTTGAGGGTATCGAGCGATTTCGCGCAGCGGATGAGTGCAACGCCGCCACCCGCGACAATGCCCTCCTCAACCGCGGCGCGCGTGGCATGCAGCGCATCCTCAACGCGGGCTTTTTTCTCTTTCATTTCGGTTTCGGTCGCAGCGCCGATATTGATAACCGCAACGCCGCCCGCCAGTTTCGCGAGCCGCTCCTGGAGCTTTTCACGGTCGTAATCGGAGGTCGTTTCGTCGATCTGCCGGCGGATCTGGTTGACACGTCCCTTGATGTCCTCGGCCTTGCCCGATCCTTCGATGATCGTCGTGTTTTCCTTGTCGATAACAACCCGTTTCGCCTTTCCGAGCGAGTCGATGGTGGTGTTTTCCAGCTTGAAGCCGGCCTCTTCCGATATAACGATCCCGCCGGTGAGCACGGCAATGTCCTCGAGCATCGCCTTGCGGCGGTCGCCGAAACCCGGAGCCTTTACCGCCGCTATTTTAAGCGTGCCGCGCAGCTTGTTGACCACGAGGGTCGCAAGCGCTTCGCCTTCAACCTCTTCGGCGATGATCAGAAGTGCCTTGCCCATCTGCGCCACTTTCTCGAGCAGCGGCAGGAGGTCTTTCATCGCGCTGATCTTTTTGTCGTGGATGAGGATCAGCGGCTCATCCATCAGGCACTCCATCGTTTCCGCATTGGTAACGAAATAGGGCGAAAGATACCCGCGGTCGAACTGCATGCCTTCCACCACCTCGAGATTCGTGTCGATGCTCTTCGCCTCTTCGACGGTGATGACCCCGTCTTTGCCGACCTTCTCCATGGCATCGGCGATCAGCTCCCCGATTTCGGTGTCGTTGTTCGCCGAAATGGAGGCGACCTGGGCGATCTCTTTCTTTCCGGAAATGGGTTTCGAGTCTTTCTTGAGCTGCTCGACAACGACCTTTACCGCCTTGTCGATGCCCCGCTTGACCGCCATGGCATTGGCGCCTGCGGTGACGTTCTTAATGCCGAGCCTGGCGATGACCTGAGCGAGTACCGTCGCGGTGGTGGTGCCGTCGCCGGCGATATCACTGGTTTTCGAGGCGACCTCCTTGACCATCTGCGCACCCATGTTTTCAAACTTGTCTTCGAGTTCGATCTCTTTAGCGACGGTGACGCCGTCTTTGGTCACGGTGGGTGAACCGAAACTTTTATCGAGCACCACATTGCGGCCCCGCGGACCGAGGGTGATCCGTACCGCATTTGCCAGGGTGTCGACGCCTTTGAGCAGTTTATCGCGTGCCGCGACATCGAATGCTAATTGTTTACCGGACATCATAACTCCTTTTTTTAATTATTTCGTTAAAAGTATTATTTACATTTATTAAATAGGATTAGAGTACGGCAAGGACATCGCTTTCCCTCATGATGAGATAGTCGGTCCCGTCGATGGATACCTCGGTGCCCGAGTATTTTCCATAAAGCACCTTGTCGCCGTTCTTGAGGGTCATCTCTATTTTCTGGCCGTTATCGGCGATTTTTCCGGTTCCTACCGCAATTACCTCACCCTTCTGCGGCTTCTCCTTGGCATTGTCGGGAATGATAATTCCCCCGGCACTCTTCTCCTCGGCATCGAGCGGACGTATGATAATCCGGTCGGAAAGGGGTTTTACCTTCATATTTTCCTCCTTAAAGAATAGTGTTGATTATTTAATAAAAAAGGTTATTGGCACTCAATTTGAATGAGTGCTAACAAATTTAATCATTTTTATTAATCTTGTCAATACTTTTTTATGGCAAGGAATTATCGATTCATGATATACTGAAGGACGATAAGACCTTAAGTTACCCGTCAGCAGCATTGAAGGGAAAGCAGTGATCAAAACGGTCATTTATCAAACAAAGCAGCGCGCACATGGGCCGTCTCAAACTCTCTGATTCTGAAGCCAAACTTATCCGCACAGTCGTTGGCTGGTCGATCTTCGCGAGCATCCTTTTTGTGGGAGGCGCCTGGCTTTATTTCCGTTGGCAGGTGCATCATAAAAATACCAAGAAACCGACAATGGAATTTCTGGACGAATCCGATAACGTTCTTCCAATCGATATCGAAGCGCATCGGGCCGTGGCCGCCAGGTACATGCAGATTGGCGCCGCCAAAAAAGCCCTGCCGCATCTTAAAAGGCTCCATGCGCTTTTTAAAAAGGATCATGCAATTACCCGTGAACTTGCCCGTGCTTTTCTTGAAGCGGGAGATTACCGGCAGGCGCTTGTCTACTACGACGACCTTCTCGTAAAAATGGAGCCCGACAGCATCACGCCGACGCAATGCGCGCAGCGGGGAATCACACTGTTCTATCTCGACCGGGTGGAGGAGAGCCGCGAAGCGCTCCTGAAGTGCGTTGAAAGCTCCGGCGGCAATGCGGAAGCGTACTGTTTTTTGGGCCAGATCGAGGCGAACCGCGAACTCCCTTCAGAAAAGGCGCTCGAGTACCTGAACCGTTCCATCGCTCTTGACTCTTCGTATACCGAAGCGTGGTATCAACTCGGCCGTTACTACCTGCAGCTGAAAGTGTACGCCAAGGCGCGCGAACTGTTCCAGGCCGCCATCGCCGGCAATCCCTTCCACAGTAAAAGCCACTCCCGGCTTGGAATGGTCTACTACTACCTCGATTACCCCGTCCTGGCGAAGAGGTCCTACCGGACGGCACTCGCCCTCAATCCGGACGATTTCAACACCCATTACAATCTTGGAGAACTGCTCTACGGAGTGCTGGGCGACACCGTTGAGGCGCTCAGAGCGTTCAAGCGGGCCGCGGAACTCAATCCGTACCTTTTCGAAGCGGCGTTTAAAATCGGTCTGATATGCTTGAAGAACAACATGATCAAAGAGGCGATACGCTCTTTCGAGCAGGCACTCTCCAGCGCGCCGGGCGATGTGCGCATCCTTTTACAATGTGCTGTGGCGTACGAGATGATCGGCCGCAAGGAAAAAGCCGCCGAACTATACCGGAAAATCGTGTCGATTGACGAGTTAAACAGTATTGCCCGTCAAAAACTGAAACTCCTTGAGCGGCCGTGACACCGCCGCGATGTAGTGCACCATGGAGAAGAAGCTGCGGCAACAGTGCGGATTTCATGAGGTTATATTAAAAAAAACTTGAATTTTCCGGCAAGGAGATGTATTCTATCTGTTGCTGATTGTGCAACCCCGCGAACGGTTGTCGTCTGCAGAGATCACCCCGGGCGGTAAACGAATCGAACATCCAGGAGGAAATGATGAGTAATGTCACGAAAAAGGATCTGGTTGAAAAAATTTCGGAGCGCACCGGTCTCACGCAGGTTGATACGAAAATCGTCGTGGAGTGTTTTCTCGACTCGATGTCGAAGGCGCTTCAGGAGGGTACGAATATCGAAATCAGGGGATTTGGAAGGTTCAAAGTAAAAAAGAAACGCGCCCGCACCGCACGCAACCCGCGAACCAATCAATACATCCAGGTTGAAGCCGGCTACAAACCTGTCTTCGAAGCGTCAAAGGAACTCCGCAACCGCGTTAATGCCGCAGCGGGATTGTAAAGAAGTACTCTGCCCGCGGTCCGGTCATTCCCGGAGTGCGAAAATTGTTCCTTGATTTTCCAGATGCGGGAACGTATTTTTTGTTGTTTAAAAAGGCACCTTTTCACCATGGGTGTGCAAGGGTAAGGAACCAAAATGAAAGACAAGATTCATCCAAAATACGGATCTGCGACATTTACCTGTTCCTGCGGAAACGTGATTGAAACGAAGGCGACCATAGGAAGCAGGCACATCGATATCTGCAACGAGTGTCATCCGTTTTATACCGGCAAACAGAAACTGGTCGACAGCGCCGGTCGTGTTGAACGGTTCAGAAAGCGGTACGAAAAAGTCAAAAAAGAGTCGTAGCGTTATTCGATCATTAACGGGACGGAAGCGTGGCATCGCTTCCGTCCCTTTCTTTTACAAATTGAGGAAAATCATGAATAACATCCTGCGGCGTGCGGTCCTATTTCCGCTTTTTTCCTTTCTCACGGCATCGAATAAACGAAAAGTCGGCGGCCAGGCGGTAATCGAAGGAGTAATGATGCGCGGGAGAAATGCGGTCTCGCTGGCCGTACGCACAAGCCAACAGGTGGTGGTCGAGCGCCGGGAGTTTATTTCCGTCTGTAAAAAATACCGGATCCTCACCAAGCCGGTATTACGCGGCGTGATAAACCTTTTCGAATCGCTTCTGCTCGGATATCGGGCGCTCACCCGTTCGGCGGAGATCATCGAGGAGGAACAGCGCAAAACGGCGCAGGCGGAGCAAAAACGGTACAGGGTTCGCAGCAAGACCGGCGAGAAAATAGCCTCGGGGTTCAGTCTCGCCGTTTCGCTGATGATCGCGTTCGGGGTATTCATGTACCTGCCGATGTGGCTGCTGGCGCAATTCGTTTCAAAAGAGTCGGCGCTGCTCTTCAACACGCTTGCCGGCGTGCTGCGGGTCGTCTTTTTTCTCCTCTATCTGATGCTCATCAGTCTCTGGAAGGAAATCAGGCGCGTGTTCGAATATCACGGCGCCGAGCATATGGCGATCTTCGCCTATGAGAACGACCGGGAATTGACGCCTGAAAACATGCGGCGCTACACGACACTCCACCCCCGCTGCGGCACCAGTTTTCTGTTCCTTGTGATGATCATCTGCATACTCCTCTTCTCGGTGGTCGATGCGCTCTACATCGGTTTCATCGGGCCGTACCCTTTCGTAGCGGCGCGTGTCGCCGTTCACCTGCTGTTGATGCCCGTTGTCGCCGGCGCTTCCTACGAGGTTCTCAAGTTTTCCGATGCCCGTCGGCGCACTCGTTTGGTCGGCTTGCTCGTCCGGCCGGGATTGTGGCTTCAGAACATCACCACAAAAAAACCCGATGACTCCCAACTTGAAGTCGCGGCAACGGCACTCAGGGCGGCGCTATGATCAAAGAGAGGCTCGGCGGCCTGCTCGATCGCCACAAGGAGCTGGAGACGCTGCTCGCCCTCCCCGAAACGCTCGCCGACCCTTCACTTGTGGAAAAACTGGGGCGTGAATACAACGGCATCAACAGGAACCTCCCGGTGTACAAACAATATTTAAGCGTCTCCGGCAACATCGAGGAGGCGAAGGACATCCTGCGCGGCGAAACCGATCCCGACCTCGTTCGGCTGGCCGGCGAAGAGCTGCTCCGCAACGAGGCGCTGCTGCCGCAGCTCGAGGAGAAGGTCAAGCTGCTCCTGGTTCCGCGCGACCCGCGCGACGCGAAAAACGCGATCATGGAGATCCGCGCCGGCACCGGGGGCACCGAGGCCGGCATCTTCGCCGCCGATCTTTACCGAATGTATAGCCACTTCATCGAACGGCGGGGGTGGAAAGGCGATGTGCTCGGCTCGAGCTTTGGCGATGTTGGAGCGATCAAGGAAATCATTTTCATGGTCAGTGCCGAAAACGCCTACGGTACGCTGAAGTACGAATCGGGGGTGCACCGTGTGCAGCGCGTTCCCCAGACCGAGGCACAGGGCCGCATCCATACGTCGGCAGCATCGGTCGCCGTCTTCCCCGAGGCTGACGATATCGATGTAACGATCAATCCCAACGACCTGCGTATCGACCTGTACTGTTCGAGCGGTCCCGGCGGTCAGTCGGTCAATACAACCTACTCGGCGGTCCGCATCGTCCATCTTCCCACCGGGATCACCGTGACCTGCCAGGACGAAAAATCGCAGCACAAGAATAAAGCAAAGGCGCTCAAGGTGCTGCAGACACGTCTTTACGAAAAAAAAACGGCCGAGGTCGAAGCGCAGGAAACCGCCGCCCGCCGGAGCATGGTGAGTACCGGCGATCGCAGCGCGAAAATCCGCACCTACAATTTTCCCCAGAACCGCCTCACCGATCACCGGATCAACCTTACTCTGTACTCGCTCGACCGAATCATCGACGGAGAACTCGACCAGTTGATTGAAGCGCTTTCACTGGCCGATCTCAACGAACGGATGAAGATGAGCGGAATGTAGGCGCCCCTTCTAAAGGGAAACGGGATGCTTTGAAGTGCGATCCATGGAGAAATTATCTATATTAGTTAATAAATCCCATTTTTTTCGGTTTTCTCCCTTAAAAGAGGAACAGGTATGCAGGTCAAGAGGATATTTCTATCGTCAGGGAACGTTGCGCCGGTCGTTCTGGGATTGGCCGCTTGTTTTTTCCCCTCACCCGTGCGTTCTTCATCGTTCACCCCCCCCGTAACGGCCCGCCTTGAATATACGCTCGATACCAACTGGAAATATATGCAGGGCAATCCGTCCGGCGCCGAAGCGCCCTCCTTCAATGACGCATCATGGAGCACCGTACATCTGCCGCACAATTTCCAGAAAGTCGCCGTCACCGGTGCGGGCAATTATTACCGGGGATACGGATTCTACCGCAAGCGCTTCTCTCTTGACGCAGGACTGCAAGGAAGGCGGATCACGATCTATTTCGAGGGCGCCATGACCATCGCCGAGGTGTGGATAAACGGTACCAAGCTCGCCACCCATTACGGAGGGTTTACCCCTTTTTCATACGACATTACCCAGCACTGCACATTCGGCGCTCAGGAAAACGTCCTCGCAGTGCGGCTCAATAACTCCTATCAGAAGCAGGTGCCCCCGGAGAAACCCGACGGAAGCAGTGTCGATTTTGAAATGTTCGGCGGCATTTACCGTAACGTACGGCTTATCGCAACGGATAATATTTTCGTTCCCGAGGGTGTTCATGATTGGGCGAACAACTGGGAAAATCAGGGGGGCCATTTCATCACCTGTGAGAATGTCTCAACCTCTTCGGCAAAAATTATTGTACGAACCTGGGTGAAAAACGGCGCATCCGCCGGGGCGGAGTGCTCGATAGTAACGACGATCGTGAATGCCGCGAATCAGGTGGCGCAGCGTGACGAGTCTCCCGTGCAAAGCATCGGGGCGGGCAAAATTGCGCGGTTTGCGCAGACCGTTTCGGTGGCGAATCCCACCCTCTGGTATCCGTGGGCGCCATATCTCTATACGGTCTATTCGGTTGTCTACAACGGCGCCGCGGCAGTTGACTGTTACAGAACCAGGATCGGGATCAGAGAGCTGAAATTCAGCAAAACCGCCGGAGCGACCTGCAACGGCGTCTATTTCAAGCTGCTTGGTCTGAACCGTCACCAGACCTGGCCGTTCGTGGGGCACGCGGTGCCGAATATCCAGCAGCGCCGCGACGCCGAATACCTCAAGGAAGCCGGATGCAACTTTGCGCGATGCTCGCATTATCTGCAGGATGACGCGTTCATGGATGCATGCGACAGTCTGGGAATCTTTCTATGGGTCGAAACGCCCGGATGGCACTGCTGCAACAATGACGGCAGGCCGTCGACGGATGAAACGTGGAGAAAACGGCACTATGACGAGGTGCGTTTCATGGTGCGCACGGCAAGAAACCATCCGTCGGTGGCGATATGGGCGCCCGCCATCAATGAGGCGGTTTCCGACCCGACTATTGAGAATCCCATGAACGATCTCTGCCATGCCGAGGATTCTTCGCGCATGACGTCGGCCGCGCGTGCGGGGTGGCAGCATCCGACCGGCGCGGGCAAAAACATCTACGATATTTACGGCGACAATCAATTTACTCCCGGGAGCATCCCGACGTCGAATCCCGATCCGAATACCTATGGCTATATCAACACCGAGCATACGGGGCATACCTACGAAGAGTATTCGAAGCGCGCCACCAATTCCGAATCGGACCTTCTGTCGCATGCATGGAAACACGCCCAGATGACGGCGGAAGCGCGGGACAGGGGTACCTGGGTGATCGGCGGCATGGGCTGGTGCATGTTTGACTATTACACCGGAGGCTCCATCCGCGTCCACGGCGTCATGGACCTCATGCATATTCCCAAATTCGCCTTCTGGTTCTACAGAAGCCAGAGCGCAGCCGATAACTACGACGGTTCCCGTCACCCATTCTTGAAAATCGCCAACTGGTACACCGATAAGTCGCCCCTCAACCGGGACGTCTATCATAACTGCGAACAGGTGAAGCTCTACCGCAACGGTACGCCTGTCAACACCCAGGGGCCGGCAAAGACCCTGAACCTTGCGCACGGCGTAACGACATTCGAAAATGTCGCTTTCGAAAAAGGCCTGCTGACCGCCGAGGGTTTGATCGGGGGCTCGGTTGTCGCACGGGACACCGCGCGGACCCCGGGTGCGGCATCCTCAATCAGGCTCGTCGCCGACCCTCCGGTTATCGAGGCCAACGGCGGCGATTTCAGCCGTGTGGTTGCTACGCTTATCGATGGCGATGGAACGTATGTACCGAATACGACCAACCGGGTCACCTTTACGCTCTCCGGGAACGGCGTTCTGGTGGGCGACAATCCGATCTCGGCCCAGTCGGGCGCATGCATCATTCTCGCGAAAGCCACCCTCGAGCCGGGAACGATTAGCGTTTCGGCGACCGCCGGCTCACTGGGCTCAAACACCGTCTCTATAACCGCCAAAGCAATGAATCCCGTAACCGTGGTTATTCCTGCGCCGAATCAGTCTCCTGCGGTCGTTCATCCCCTCATCGCCAGGATTTCAGGCAGCCGCTGCCTCCTCCCTGCGGAAGCGCCCTGCGGCGTCAGCGTGTACGCGCTGAACGGCAGGCTTGTGTACCGGGGTGCCGT
>JAFGNB010000104.1 GCA_016927235.1 Chitinispirillaceae bacterium | reverse complement strand
TACGACTGATAATCCTGAACCGGAACGAGTAGGCGGCCATCCCGGCAAGCGACGTACACATAACAATGATATCGATAACTTCCCATATTCCGTAATGAATGAGGAGTTTCGGATCAAAGGTGATAAAAAGGTAGAGCAGTATATAAAAGACGGTGTAGATTCGAAAAAACATACGTGTCTTCAAGGGTGGCGTTGACGGCTTATACAGAAGATGGTGAAGGTAAAATCGGCATTTACCTCTCCCTGCAGAGTAAAGTGTCTACGGTGTATTGATTTCACCGACCTGCACTGCTTCGTCCGGTTTTACAGTAATCGTACGGTCATGCATAATGCTGATGACGGCACCCCTCCCGCTATCGGACAGCCGTGCAAGCCGCAGCCGGTAGTCACCCGGGGGAACGGTGATAAAATGGAAGCCGCGCCCGGTGGAAATCAACTCATAGTGGCACATGCCCGCAAGATAGACGAGGAGAGGACCGCCTGTCGCCTCCGTAATTGATCCGGTGATGGAGCCCGGTCGCTCCATGGTATGCGATTGCCGTTGATGTCGCACCCGGCGGACCGGATACGGTTTTGGTGCTCACCCCCCCCCTCACTTCGTTTACCCAAATCGGCACCCGGTTTTCAATCGCCTTCGATTCGGCTGAAGGGACGCTGGGTCGAAGAGGTCCGGATGATTGATGTTTCACTCTGGAAATAGCCCGTTTCATCAATGCGGAAGAATTAATTGAAAGAGTTCCCTGAAGAAAAGCGTTTATCTGACTGCCCGCATTTCACCTCTACACAGGGGCTCGTGTTCACTCACCCCGCAGTTCCCGCACCAGCGCAGAGGGGTCTTCAAGGCGCATCAGCGCCTCCCCGACAAGCAGTGCTTTAACACCGGCGCCTTGCAGTTTCCGGGCCTCTTTCCCGCAGAAAATTCCGCTCTCCGAAATCACCGTCGCTTCCTTTGGAATATGGCGCATCAGATCGAGGGTGACGTTGATGTCAACAACGAAGGTCGAGAGATCGCGGTTGTTGATGCCGACGAGCCGCGGTTCGAGCTTCATCACGCGATCGAGTTCGCGGAGATGATGCAGCTCGACGAGCGATTCGATGCCGAGACCGCACGAAGCCTCGTAGAGGTCGCGCAAGCGTTCGTTATCAAGTACGGCTGCGATCAGCAGCAGTGCGTCGGCGCCGAGCGCTGCGGTCTGCTCGACCTGGACGATATCGATGATGAAATCCTTGCGCAGCACCGGAAGCGCAACCGCCGCGCGGACGGCGGGCACGTACGACGGTCCCCCCCCGAAAAAACGTTCGTCGGTGAGCACCGATATCGCGTTCACCACGGCACGCTCATACGATCGGGCAATGGCGACAGGTTCGAAATCAGCCCGGATGACGCCCTTCGAGGGGGACGCCTTCTTTACTTCAGCGATAATGCCGAGATGCGCGGCACTTTCGAGCGACTTGGCGAAACTGCGGTGCGGAGGGACCTGTTGCACCGCGACCGTCGCGCCGCGGTCGCGCTTGAGCAGGGCGACCTCCTCTCTTTTCCGGGCAAGAATCGTATCGAGGAATGACGGCATGCGGCCCGACCTATCCTTTCGGCGCGGAATAACCGGCTGCGAAGTCGAGAAAATTCTTGAGCAACTTCTTCCCGCCCTCGGTCAATATGGACTCCGGATGAAACTGGACGCCGAATACCGGGTGGGTTGCATGCGCCACTCCCATGATGAGTCCGTCATCGGTATGAGCGGTGACCGCAAGACACGGGGGACAGGTTTTCCTGTCGACGATCAGGCTGTGGTAGCGTGTGGCAATGAAGGGGTTGTTCATCCCGCGGTAGATGCCGGAGCCGTCATGATGAATCGACGACACTTTCCCGTGCATCAGATAGGGAGCGCGCATCACCGTGCCGCCGTAGGCGACGCCGATCGACTGATGCCCGAGACAGACGCCGAGCAGCGGCACGTCGGCGCCGAGCGTTTGTATCAGTTCGACCGATATGCCCGCCTCCCGGGGAGTGCAGGGTCCGGGAGAAATGACGACCGCTTCGGGCCGCAACGCCGCGACTTCCGCCACCGTCACTTTATCGTTGCGGAAGACGCGTATTTCCTTCACGGTCAATTCGCCGAGGTACTGCACGAGATTGAAGGTGAATGAATCGTAATTATCAATCATCACGATCATGGTGTTTATTTCCGGTCTATCCCCTGATCTCTTCCCACTGCGCGATCGCGGTAAAAAGGGCGGTCCCCTTCTGGACGGTTTCCTGGTATTCCCGCGACGGATCGGAGTCGGCCACGATGCCGGCCCCCACCTGGATGAGCGCCTTTCCGACGTGGTAAAAGATCGTCCGGATCACGATGCAGGTGTCCATCCGGCCGGAAAAATCGATATACCCGAGCGCGCCGCCGTACAACCCCCTCTTTACGCATTCAAGTTCGTCGATGATCTCCATGGCTCGTATCTTCGGGGCGCCCGAAAGCGTTCCTGCCGGGAAGCAGGAAAAAAGCGCATCGAAAATATCGCAGCCTTTTTTCAGCCTCCCCTCGACGTTGCTGACGATATGGATCACATGGGAATATTTCTCGATATGCATCATCTCGCTCACCACTACCGTCCCGCTCTCGCTCACCCTCCCGACGTCGTTGCGCCCCAGATCAACCAGCATGATGTGCTCGGCACGCTCTTTCGGGTCCTCGAGCAGCTTCTCGATAAGCTCCCGGTCCTCCGCATCGTTTCTTCCGCGGCGGCACGTTCCTGCAATGGGCCGCACCTCGACCGTGCCGTCCTCGACGCGCACGAGCATTTCAGGCGACGCGCCGATGATTGCGGCATCGTCCTGCATGAGGAAATACATATACGGCGACGGGTTGACCACCCGGAGTATCCGGTACAGGTCGAACGGATCGGCGTCAACGGGAACCGTGAACCGCTGCGACAGCACCACCTGGAAAATGTCACCCGCGAAAATGTACTCCTTGCATTTCCTTACCGCTCGCTCGAAATCCTCTCTTTTAACATTTGATACAGGATCGCCGCGCGGCCGGATGGCGATCGAACGGACGGGGAGCGGTTGCGACAACCGCTCCTGCATCGCTTCAATGCGCGTGCAGGCGTCGCGGTAGGCCGGTTCGACATCCACGGCCGGATCGGTGAAAATGTTGCTGATAAGTATCAGCCTATGTTCTTTATTATCAAACGCGACAACGTCCCGGTAAAAGGCAAAGAACAGGTCGTCGAGCGGGTCTTCCTTTGGATTCGCATCGGGAATAGCCTCGTTGAGCCGTATCGCGTCGTAGGCGAAATACCCCACCGCGCCGCCGGTAAAACGGGGGACTCCCTCCATCGGCGCAACGCTGTATTGCGAAAAAATCTTCCGCAACGCTTCGATCGGATGTGAGGAGCCGCGCTGCTTCCGGATCCCTTTTACCTCCCAGGCGCCGCCCTTTGCGGTAAACGTCATGAACGGATTTCCCCCGATGAACGAATACCGCGCAACGATATCGCCGCCGGTAACGCTCTCCAGCAGAAAACTGTATTTTTCCGTGCGATAGAGCTTCATCCAGACCGAAACCGGCGTTTCCGTATCCGCCAGTACTGTTTTACCGACCGGTATGACATTCGCGGTCCGGGCGGCTTTTCTGACCTCATCCAGCGTTGGAAATCTCACACGCGCCTTTCCAGAAAAAAGAATTTAAAAATACATCGCGTAATCCGGCAATCGGTATACATCATTGGCGGAGAGGTTTCCGCGAAAACCGTTCCTTGAGCACCCGGTCGAACCGCTCGATGTGCTCAAGCGAATCTCCCGTGCAAAAAAAGAGGTTTAAGCGCGGCTGCTCCCACCTGCCCGCATATCCGATGCGAAGCGGAGTAAGGAGCAGGATGCCGCACTGTGTCGTCCTGTCGAATCCGCTACTTCCAAGAGCGTCGTCAAGCCGGTCGTATGACGCCGGCAGAGCGCACTTTTTCCTGCTTATAAAGCGGAGTAATGTGTGTTTGTGCGGGGCGATGCGTTCCAGCAGAAGCTGCGCGAGAAGTCCCATGGTAAACCTGCCGTTGATTTCAATGCACGCCGCGAGTCGTTCGCTGCCGTAGCGGTCGGAATACACGAACGAATCAATTCCCATCGGTCCGAAATAGCCGCATGAGACCGCTTCACGCACCGCAATCAAGGCGGTGCGCTCCAATTCGGCTTTCCACGTTTGAATGACCGGGTCGGTTGCCGCACAGTAAATGCCGAAAAAGGCGCCGTACCTGTTGATCCACTGCCGTTGGTGCCAGATCGAATCAATACCGCCGTCGGGATTGATTCTTACCGCCGTGGAGCAATCGGCCGTGCGGGCGCGCCACGGCTCGATAACGGCTCCCCCGTGAAGCAGGTAGTTCGCCAGCAGCGCACGCTCGGCGGAAACCTGTTCGGTCCGCCATACCACGCGCAGACCGAAGCCCGCCCCGCCGAAAGCAGGTTTGATAACAAGCGGGAAACCGTCTGCGGACGAAGCGAACGCCGACTCCGCCTCCTCCATCGTGGCGCAGAATCGCGAACCCTCGACGCCAAAGCCGTGGCGCCTCGCCAATACTGAACAGAATTGCCGATGATTGACCTCCCTGACCGCTTCAAGCGGAGGCGCCTTATCGACCGCCGACAATCGTACCGCCGCCTCCCGGTTCCACCCCCAGACGACATCCTGCATTGCTCCGAAAGCGCCTTCACCGGATGCCGAGGGCCTGCCCTGAGCAAGACCGAATTCACGCAGGTAGGCATAAAAGGCGTCGGGAAGCTCCACATCGAGCAAAATCGTATCGCCCGGCTGCATCAGGGGAATAAACAGCGCGGTCATCTCCGCGGCGGAACGCCTCAATGATCCTGCCGGAAAACCCCCCAATTCACGATCGAAAAGGGTGTTACAGTAATAGCGGCACGGCAAACGCATGGTGAAATCCGAACGGGAAATCGAACGGCAAACGGCGGAGAACGTTATTCTTTTTCAGCGATCTGGTACCGGATCAGCACCGATTCGGCCCGTTGTCTTTCTCCGTTGGCAAGCAACGCGCGGTACAGATGGGCGGCAATGTCTTTCCGCCGTCCGCCATTGACGGCGGTTAGATCAGCAAGCGCCAGCTCGAACATACTGATCGCTTTCTCATAGCGCTTCTGCTGCAAATAGATAATCCCCACCCGGTCCTGCAGTTCGGCGATACGCGGATGGCGTGGAAATTTCTCGAAAAACTTCAGGTAATACTGAATCGCCTTTTCCGGGTTCTTCCGGAATTCGAGCTCCGCCAGCCGCAGCCAGCTTTCTCCCGCAAACGTGCCCGAAGGGAAAAGCGCCAGATAGGTCAGAAAAGACTCTTTGGCGACCTCCGCATCGCTGATGTGTTCGGCCTGTAGCTTTGCAACTGAAAAAAGCGCGTCTTCACGGCGCAGCGAAGAAACTCCCGGATCGGCAAGCACCTGTTGATAGAGCTTAATGGCTTTGCGCCAGTCTTCACTGCGTTCCGCATTGCGGGCGTTGCTGTAAAGCTGCGCCGACGGTACTGCGGGCTTCGATCGAACGAGCGGCGCTTCGGTCGTTCGACCGTGCCTGAGGCGCGCCGTTTTGGTTACCGGCCGGTTCACGGGAGCTTCGTTGCGGTAAACGGCCGAAGCGGAAACGGCTGCCGCTGCTTTTACCCCGCGGCGGAACGGTTCAGGTGCAAGGGTAATGACGTACTCTCCCTCATTTCCGGCAAGAAAAATCGACGTATCGACGGTCTCGTATCCCTCTTTTTCTATATGCGCATTGTGCCAGCCGGCGGGCTGCCTGATCGTAAGCGGAGCAATCCCGTAATAACGTCCGTCAATAAAAACGTCCGCCCCCGGAACTGTGCTGCGGAGCGAAAGCACCTTATACCGCAAGAGTGCATCCACTCCCGGAATCGCCTCGATTTCCGACCGCGCCACAACCGGTCCGCCGCTAAAAATTCTATAGCGCCGTACCGCCGGGTCGAACTGCAGATACTGCCCGGTATGCAGGACGGTATCGCCGATCGGACTGCCGGTAATCGCGACCGAACCTTCGAGGACCGTGGTCGCCGCCTTTCCCTCCAGATCGGCCTCGACGCGGAAATAGGTCCCCATCACCGAGATGCGGTAGTCACGTGTTGAAACAGTAAACGGCTGATTGCGCCTTCGGGAATGGACGAAAAACGTCACCCCGCCGCTGGTTTCCGGTCCTTCGGAAGAGGAAAAATCGATGCGGTAACGGGCCCGATTTTTCGAAACCGACTCAAAATTGACTGCCGCACTATTGCGCAGCTCGATCGATCCGTGGACGTTGACCAGGGTTGCGCTGCCGCCTTCAAACGTCGCGCACCGGCCGTTTACCGCTTCCACCATGCTGTACGAACCGGCGGCGCTGCCCCCCAGTTGATACACCATCGTCGGCACCGTATCATTGCCCTGCCGCACCCCACGGAGTCCGGTCATCGCAAGCGCGATACCGCCCGCCACGGCGCCTGCGACGGCTATACCGCGCACCAGTAAACGGTACGGCTCAAGTATATGCCAGAACGGCTGCCGCCTGACGGCCAGTTCCTTCTGGTGCGCCACTGCGGAAAAGAGCCGTTCTTCCATTTTCTCCCACTCGCCGTAAGACACAATCCGCTCGGCGCGAACGATCTGCTCCCAGCACGGTTTTGAAGATGCCTTGACAATCTGTTCATACAGCAACGCTTCGGCGGATTCAAGCGCCGAAACGGTAACCGGTTCCTCGCTGGTTTCGTAGCGGACCCAGCTCTCCCGCAGTCGTTCGTCGCAGCGCCCCGTGCGATTGAAAAGAAGCGTCTCCATCGTTTCCCAGCGTCCCGCGGTCGGCTCATCGCACGGGGCCATGAGTTGTTGTTCCCACGGCGGCAGTTTCATCACCAAATGTATTCTTTCATCAAGTTTTACGCTCAGTCGCTCCCACTCTTTTTCCGAAAGATCGATCTCGCTTCTCAGGCACTCATTCATCGGTTCGTCGTATTCGCTGTACTGCGTGATCCGGGAAAAAAGGTGCCGTTCCACCTGCTCCGCTTTCTCGGCGGGATGCATCTCATCGAGGCGCAACATGCTCAAAGCCCCGATTGCCTCACATTCACGGATACGCTGCAACAGTCTCTTTACCACGGCGGCGAAATCCACGGCGCCCTCCGCACACTCTTTGCGCAGTTCCTCCTCGAACCATGTCTCTCTGTTTTCAAACGGTTCCATCATGCTACTTGTCCAGACCGTCCAGAAATTCGCGCATCTGTTTTCGCGCAGTGAATAAACGTGATTTGACCGTGCCTTCCGGAATTCCCATGATCGACGCTATCTCCGCAAGGTCCATTTCACTGTAGATATTAAGCACTAAAGGAATCCGCAGTTTATAATCCAAGGTTGCAACCGCTCGTTCGACCAGATCTTTCAGCTCGAGATGTTTCAGGCTGCCGATCTCGTGTGAAGGGACCATATTCTCAACAGCATCAATATGTACCGTATGTTTAGGCGATATTCTCTTTTCAGCCTTCTGATAACGCCACCGTCGCGTGCAGACATGAATCACCACCCGGTGAAACCAGGTTTTAAACGAGGAGTCGCCGTGAAAGGTCTTGAGCGACAGATAGATCTGGAAAAAGACTTCCTGCAGCAGATCTTCGTGGTCTCCGTGCGGTCCGGTGATCTTGTAAATAAGGTTATATGCATAGGAGCGAAACATATAAAAGATCTCTTTGAATGCGAGTTGATTTCCCGCCCTGCATTCATCGAGTAATTCAGGCGTCGGCTCCAGGATGGTTTTAATCATAGAACTCCGTTATTAGCGAAAAAGTATGAACGCAACGACCCCGCTTTCAATGATCGGCTTGAAAACATGGGGTATCAAAGTAATAGTAGCTATCATTCACTTGCCGGTTCGGCTTCGTTCTGCAGCAATCTTCCCTTTCCGGAGTAAGGAGTAGCGATGCCCGGCCCTCCGGATTATTGGAAGATGGCATCTATAAGTATTTCAATTATATGATTCTGACTGATGTTGTCAACTTCCGCATGAAAGGAGCGCACCAGACGGTGACGCAAGACCGGATAAGCGGCGCGGCGGACATCGTTCAGATCGGGAGTAGGTCTGTTCTCAAGAATGGCATAGGCTTTTGCGGAAAGAATAAGGTATTGGGAAGCACGCGGTCCTGCCCCCCAGGTAAGAAGCGGCTTGATGGAATCCGGACATGAAGGTTCCCTGGGTCGTGTGGCTCTCACCAGGGAGACTGCGGCGCTCATCACCGATTCGGCGATCGGGACGTTCCAGACCAGTTCCCGGTACGATTGCATCTCTTCAAGCGAACAAACCGGTGCAAGATCAACCCTCCGTTGCGAAGTCGTTGTCCTGACAATCTGCAGTTCATCGTCATAATCGGGATAATCGATTTCGATCGAGAACATGAACCGGTCCTGCTGCGCTTCGGGAAGCGGGTAGGTACCCTCCTGCTCAATCGGATTCTGGGTCGCCAAAACCCAGAACGGTCGCGGAAGCGAGTAGGTATGCCCCGACGATGTGACCTGTCCCTCCTGCATCGCCTGCAGAAGGGCTGCTTGCGTCTTCGGCGGTGTGCGGTTGATCTCATCGGCGAGCACAATATTGCTGAATACCGGTCCCTGAATAAAGCGAAGTTCACGTGTACCGGTTGTCCGGTCTTCATGAAGTATCTCGGAACCGGTAATATCCGACGGCATCAGGTCGGGAGTAAATTGAATACGATTGAACTTAAGATCAAGACACTCCGACAGACTGTGAATCATCATTGTTTTCGCCAGGCCCGGAACACCGATCAGAAGGCAGTGTCCTCCTGCTAAAAAACAGGCAAGCATATCAGAAATAACCTCATTCTGGCCGACAATGCGCTGTGACAATGCCGATCGTATTTTCAGAACCGAAGACGATAGGCGTTCCAGCTGTTCTCTCTCATGCATGGGGACCCCTGTGCGATGGATTTTTTTTCAAGTATTCGGAAGCCGAGAAAATGATGTAGTGAGGCTAATTGATAAAAGATATATCGGGATCCCCGCCGTAACGACTACTCCTCCGCAGATCCCAATCCGCCTCATGACTTCCGACTCCTGACTCCTGATTCCTTGCTTTCTCGTATCTCCTTCATCGAAATTTTCAAATTGAAAAAATAGTAAATCCCCATGATCGCAATGGTCGAATATCCGATCGCATGGAAGAGCACCGCGATCGCTCCGGCCTTGTCCGCCGCGACGCCCGCCATTGCCAGTCCCGAGAGCATCATGGCATGCAGCGTCCCCACGTAGCCGGGTGCAAGGGGAATCGCCGCCCCGATCGCGCCGAACGCAATCCCGAACATGCTGACCAGAACATTAAATCCGTCAATGCCGCTCCCCAGCGCCTGCAGCATACCCACCTGACACAACAGGGTGAGCACTGAAAGGGTAAGTACGGTCGCCGTTCGCTTCAATGAAAAAAGCCAGTCGAGATTCGAAATGACTTCTTTACCGATCGGTGCGATCACCGTACGGAACCGCCCCGGCACGATCGCCAGGAACAGCTTCGCAACCCGTTTTATTGACGCCGGTTTTTTTGCATAAGCAAAAAAACAAAGCGGCGCGACGCACCACCCTCCCGCAAGCAGTATGCCGTAGGTACGGACAACCGACAGCCGGGGCAGCAAAACGACCGGCAGAATAAAGAATAGGGCGAACACCAGCACATCAAGAAAACGTTCCGCAATGATCGAGCCCACGCTTTCGGCAACGGTAAAGCGGTTCCGTTTCCAGAGAAGCGCCGCACGCACGGCCTCTCCGATACGTGCCGGAAAAAAATTATTGATCATGAACCCTATCACCACCAGCGGAAAAAGCCCCTTTTTCGAGCATTCGCTCCGTTGCGGCAGCATCGCCTGCCACCGCCAGGCCCGCAGGAGCAGGGTCGCCGGATTGAGTGCCGCAACGATCGCTACCTTCCAGAGCGGTGTCCGCCGCATTTCGTGGAGCATCTCCGTAACGTTGACTTGGCGTAGAAAAATCCATACTCCCGCCGCGGCGATCGCGACTCCCGCCGAAACCTGAAGCGCCGTCGAGCGCTTCACGCCGGATCCATCCTGTAAAGAACAAGACCCGAATAAATTTTTGGGTAAAAATTCGTCGATTTCTGCGGCATCCGCTCTCCCGCGGCAACAACGGCGCCAACGGTCGCAATCGTGGCTGGCCTGATGAAAAAGCCGCCGTGGAAATCGCCGTTCCCCATACACCGTTCGATGCCGGCAGGAATATTATTGACATAGTCGATCACGTCGTGGAGAACGCGCCCGTCGAGCGGCAATCCCATAATGGTGTTGATGACGATCACATTGATCATCGACACCGGAAGCCGCTTCCAGAGCATCGACCGCTCCGGCATAGTGGACGAAAGAAACTGTTCCCCATTGTCGTTGAGCGTGCAGCCGTACAAACGCCCTTTCGCACCGTCGAGAAACAGCAGTTCCCGCCGGTCTTCGGAGGCAATAAAACGGTATATCGTTTTCGCATCCGCATCGCCGTGGTCTTCAAGGGTGAAATATTCGGCGATTTCGGCGTGCATATCCACCGAACGCCCCGCCCGACGCACGAGCCGGTGAAAGGGACGTATCAAAAGCCCGGGATCGGCGGTCGACACCAGCGTTATCATGATATAGGCATATTCCGGCCGGTGATGGTCGCGGTAAAAGTTGAGCCCCGTTTCATAACGGTGATGCCCGTCGGCGATCAAAACGGTCCGGCCGCCGGCCAGAGCGATAAGCGCTTCGATGGACGTCCGGTCGCTGCATCTGAAAAGCGAATGCGCCACACCGTCACTGTCGGTGAAACATCCGTCGGGATGATCGTTCACCATACCGCGCACCATCGCATGGAACCGGCCGTCATCGTCAAGCAGGCCGAAAACCTGTTCGGTGTGCGTCCGGCAGGCATCGAGCAGTTCATAACGGTCCTGTTTCGGTCCGCTCAGGGTCGCTTCGTGTGGCAGGACGATTTTCTCCGCAAAATCGGCCAGTTTCACCAGAACGACGACACCGGTCCGCACAACCTCCTTTTTCTCAAGGCAACGATCATCGGTAAACCGCTGCTCATAGATATACACCGACGGTTCCTCATCCCGCTGCAGAATTCCCTTTTCGACCCATGACGAAAGCACCGATGCAGCACGCGCGTGTCGATCGGCGTTCGTGTGGTCATCATGCCGGGGCTTGTTCTGCGTTATCCGCACAATATTGCAATCATCTTTTTTATAAAGATCATCGATCATCGCCCCGTCCAGCATGTCGTAAGGAGGTGCGATAAATCTGCCCAGATCGTCCGGGCGCCGCAATCGAAAACGAAATCCCTTAAATGGCCGTACCTCCGCCATACCCTCTTCTTCCTTTACAAAGAAAATGTTGTTTGCACCGTAGCTGCGCTGTAAAACGATTTCCGGTGAATCGCACACAACCCGTACTTCTTAATCATGTCCCGGTGAAGCGCCGTTCCATACCCTTTATGCCGGTCGAACCGATACGCCGGGTAGTGACGGTGAAAATCGATCATCATCCGGTCGCGCGTCACTTTCGCGATTATCGATGCCGCCGCAATGGACGCACTGCGGCCGTCGCCGCCCACCACCGCTTTCTGCCTGCAGGCGGGCAGGCGCGGCACTATCATGTTCCCGTCGATCAATGCGCGTTCCCAGGCAACCGCGAGACCGCACACTGCCCGGAACATCGCCGTCAACGTGGCCTGGAGGATATTTAGCCGGTCGATTTCCTCAGATGATGCTGCGCCCACAGCCCAACCGCATGCCGATGCGATAATACTACGATAGAGCCGTTCCCGTTCTTTCGGAGAACATTTTTTCGAATCATTAATACCTTCGATAGGGGCGGCGAGGTTAAGCAGCACTGCCGCTGCAACGACCGGTCCTGCAAGCGGCCCCCTTCCCGCCTCATCAATCCCGATCAACGGTCCTCCCGCCTCAGCCTCCGTCCTGTCGAACGAATAGAGCTTTCCCGTGACTGTTGCCCCTGCGGTTGAATCAGATCCGGCCAACGACCCGCCGCCCTTCAATACGGATCCTTCCGCTGCCTACCGCCTCAACTGCCCTCCAGTAATGTGCATGCTCCGCCTTGAGTACTCTCGCCGCTAGTTTCTCCGGGGTATCGCCGTCCCGTACCGGAACCGCCCTCTGCATGATAATCGGTCCGTGATCATATTCATCATCGATAAAATGAACGGTTATTCCGCTGATCTTTGCCCCGTATTCAAGAACAGCCTTGTGCACCCGCTCCCCGTACATACCCTTACCGCCGAATGCCGGCAACAGACCGGGGTGGATGTTGAGGATACGGTTGCGGTAAGCGTGTACTACCGGGGAAGGGATTTTTTTCATGTAGCCGGCACAAACGATCAGCTCGACGCCGTAGTGTTGCAGATGCCCGCGCAATGATTCGACATACCTTTCTTCCGTTTCAAACTGCGAAGGCGCACAATGAACCACCGAAATACTGTTTTTTTTCGCGCGTTCGACCGCACCTACGCTGCTGTTATTGACGACAAGGACGGCAATCTCGACATGAAGATCTCCCGCCCCTTTCCGATCAAGGAGCGCCTGGAAGTTGCTTCCCCCGCCGGAAGCGAACACCGCGCATCGCATCATCACTCCCCCTCACCGGGATCTCCCGGACGCTCTATTCGGGCCACGTCGCCGTTATACGCCAGCCGATACCTGATCCCCGCCCAGGTGATTGTATTTGTCAAAGCAGTAAGACAGTAACTGATTCCGTGAGTCAATCGTAAAAACGGCCAGTAGACAATGAATTTCCCCGGCCGATAGGTCGACCCTAAAAGCGGGTAAAGGGCGATCGTGATCAGCTCGCCGATATAAAACAACGTCGCGGCGCCCCCTCCCGCTGCAAGAAACGTCCGCTTAGGCGACAGGGCGATTACCGCCGCCAACGGCAAAAGAATAATGAAAAACATCCCTGATATCGCTACCGGAAAACCGATGAAAAACCACAGTTTTTTCTGATACGCCTTTAAATACATTATCTGGCGTTCAAACCAGTCGATAGTGCCCCGTACCGTCGGAAGGAGGTCGTCCGTATGAGTGACGCATGGCGGAACGACGACCGCTTTCCGCCGCGCTTTCAACACCAGGTGTGAAAGGCTCATATCGTCAACGCCCGCACGCGACCATTTTTTCGCGACTTTCAATGCTTCAAAATCCTTTCGCCGGATCGCCATCGAGCCGCCCCACAATCCGACTCCCCCGATGAAACAAGCTGCGGAAAAAAGGATATAAATGACAATATTGACATACGAATGAGCGAGCTCACCCAGCGTGCCTTTTCGCGCATGAAGCCACCTGAAACCGCTGGTCGCGGTTATGCCCGGATCCGCCAGCGGAAGAACCAGTTCCCTCAGCCACGACGGTTCGGGCCTGATGTCCGCATCGGCAAAGACATACACCTCGGCGTCTTCCGCTTTTTTCAATCCGGCAAGCAGATTCTGGTTCTTTTGAACGCACATCGTCGATAAGCCGGCGACTGCAAGTCGTGCCCGGCTATCGCCCGCCATAATCCGCTTTATCACGCCGACGGCCGCATCCCGTTCGCTTTCAACGGCATAGATAACCAGATAATCCGGATAATCAAGGTCGAGGAACCCCTGAAGGTTATTTTCAAGATCCCTTGAAACGCCTTTGCATGGAATAATTACAGCGCAGCGCGGTGTAAAGGGCGTTTTATATTTTCTGCGCAGATAGTGGTCGTACAGAAAGCGTTGATAAACAATAGTAAAAACGGTGATCAGAAAATCGCCCAAAACAAAAAGCAGCGCAATGATGAACAGCGCCTGCGTCACCACCGAGCTGCCGGTAATCCGATGAAAATCCAGAACGCCTCCTTTTTCGGCCCCCTAAAAATACACGACCACCACAACCCGGTGCAATAAAGGTTTTTGTAAAATCGAAGCGTCGAAGGCTCATGGCGCAGGAGAAGTCTTAAATCCGCGCCGTAGCGGAATGTGCAGTTGGGCGACCTGATGGCGCAGGTTCGCGAAAAAAAACCTGTTTCCGAACGGAAACAGGTTTTTGTAAATTAAACGGTCAGAAAATCACTCGCGTCTTACGCCGAGTTTAATAATCTCATTCCAGGCAGTCGTTTCGCCCTTTGTCGTATACAACACTTTAACATAGGCAAGATAGGTGCCGTTTCCGACAATGCGATTCTGTTTATTGGTCCCCGCCCACTCCAACTGGCACGAATCAACGGCTACCATCTCCGGCGGCTGGTACACCACATTCCCCACCTTGTCATAGATGACGAGATTCGTCTTGTAGGTTGTTTCCTCAGCCACTTTCGCTTTCGCTTTGATCAGGATGGATACCGTTTCACCCCCATTCGGGTTAAAGGGGTTGGGGCCCACCAGCACCTTGAGTTTGAACGGGGAACGTTTGACCGTAATCGGGACTTTTTTATTTGTCACGACCCGCTGAACATTGCCTACCATATCGATGACATTCACGTCGGCTATGGCCGGATCCGCATTTATCCACGCGGAGTCGTTATTCGCCGGCCGGGTCCCCGCCGGATCCAGTCGCGTTACCACGAAACGACATTTGTTTACATCCAGTTGGGTACTCGTTTCCAGCACCGTCACCGCATAAGGATTTCCCAATGCATCCATGAAAAGCAACGGCTGATTGACCGCCGGCGGGCTCTTGAGCGGTTCGGAGAATGTTGCATAGACCGTATCGGGAGCCGTACCGGTATCGTTATCCAGATACGCTCCGAAATGATACCGCACTTCCGTCACTACCGGCGCCGCGCCGTCGTCGACGGGCTTGAATTTTGTGTTATTCGTCTCATAATTGGAGAAAAACACCGTTACGTTCATGACACCCGATGTTTTATCCTGCAAGACACTGGCGGGAAACAGTTCCGCGATATAGACGTCAACGGTATCGCCCCCCGTTCCGACAAAGGCGAACTGCTCCGTCTTCGCGTTACCCGAACTTCCCTGCCAGCTGAAACTCATTCCCATAAATTCAGGTTCGACAACCTTATTAAATGAGATGCGCACGTGATCGACCATACCGTTGCCGTCACGGTCGCTGTATACCGCACTGAGAATATCCGGAGCGATTTTCCTTGAGCTCAATACCACCGGCCGGTTGAGCGGATGGGCATGATTGCCTACAGCGTCAGCAACAGGACCCTCCGGAGTGATTTTCAGGCTGTCTCCCTCTTTAGGGGCATCCGCCGCACTGAGGTCCGCAATGACCACGATAGTGCGTCCGGTGGGTGCCCCCTGCACATTCGTTTCGGGTTGTGAGTGAATCACTTCCAGCGGAATCTGCCGGGTTCCCTTGATAAGGGTGAGGGAAAGGCCGGTGACTTTCTGGAACTCCACCGGTTCCGTAAAATCAATTATCATCGTATCGAATCCCGCCGTCAGTCGTTCGATCAGCAGGGCGGAGGACAGAAGCGGCCCCACACCGTCCTCGATATTGAAATTGAATTCGACGGTCGGCGCGTCGGGCGTCGACGGGTTCCACCAGTAGGTTTTCCCCAGATTGGCGCTTGATTCGGTATGCCGTGTGATCCCTTCGGGAAACGGCTCGGGGATGGTAACCGTCAAATGGGCGGGATCCGCCGCATCCTGGACGATGTTCTGCCTTCTGACAATACGGGACTGGCTGTTTACGCCCGTGAGCCCGGGCCAGTAGAGCAGTATCGAGTCGGGGATATCGGTCGGCGCGAGCGCGGAGTCGTAGTAAATTTCGACCACATCGACGCTGCCTCTTCCGTTATTGGCAAAATAGGTTGCCTTCGTGATCAGGGTGAAACAGGCGTCGAAGTTGATGTCCCTCCGCTCCCCGCTCAGGACATTCGGTTCATTTGAAGTAACGGTAATCTGGCCGTCGGTTACGTTCTTCGATGTCGCCTGGATCCATATTTTCACCTGCCCGGCAACAAGCTGACTTGACGTGATCCGCTCGGCGGAGGTCTCCGTTGCGTACGCCGCCAACCCGCCGAGGAATGAAATGGTGAATGAGGTGTTCTTGTCGGTTGCTATTGTTGCGCCGTCCTTGGAAGCCCGGATGGTGACCGGAACACGGATTCCCGCACATCCACGTATTTCCGCCGTAGGATCGTATTGGAGGGTATCGCCGTAATACACCCACAGCTTTGGCAGCTTCTGCCCTACCATCAGATAGGCGGTATCGGTTTCCGTGGGTTTAATAACCAGCGTTGCGACCAGCGGAAAAACCATACCGCTGTCGCCGTTGGTCACCATGGCACGGAAAGTCGCCAGCCCGGTAGAGTCGGTGTTGTTGAGGGAATCGGCGATGATGCCGATATCGGGTTTGGTGCTGACGCACTTGACCTCATACGCCGAATCGACCTTATTTCCATACATATCAAATGCCTGAACCCTTACCGCAAACGTCTCTCCCTGATTGATGATCTCCGTCATGCCTGAAGCGGGCCGTTGAAATGAAATACTGTCCGCCGGGCCGGCAAGCACCCTCACTCCCTGGCTGCTGCCGAGAAACGCGATCACTTTATTCTGGTCGATCCATCTTCCGGCAACCAGCACATACTCCACGCCGCCCAACGGCACCCTGGTGAACACCACATCCACATTCGCCGTGCCTTGAATGCCGCCCGGTATGTTGGTTACCGGCGTGCCCGACGGGTCGAGCAAAGGGAACCGCGACTGCAGTTTGACGTCCGTCGGGTCGATTTTATTGGTAAAAGGATTTGTGCCCCTTCTCGCCTTCACCTCGAGCACCACCTGCTGACCGGCGCGCACGGTGGTCACCGCAGTCCCCCCCACCCTGTCGCGCACGACGACGTCAAGGATGTATTCCAGTTTACGATAGGGAATAAATCCGACCGCGGTGGTAAAAGGCTGCCCGTCGGAGCCGATTCCTTCGACGACCATTTCAATAAACGCAAAATCGCCCGTTGCGGGAACGGTTACCTCCATGATATTCGTACCCAACTCTATTTTCTGCGATGGAACGGTAAGTTTCTGAATATTGGCTGCGGTGATCGGTGTGTAACTGCTCCCGAAAACATCCGACGTGTCGAGCCTCGTAACGATTCCGAAATACACGATTTTCAGATCGGTCATCGTACCGATTCGCGGCGTAACGTTAAAACCGATTTTCGCGGTCGTTCCGGTAATCTCCACCGGTATGGTCGGTCTGATCGTAATCACGTCCACCGGCCTGCCGCCGCCCATCGGAATGGCCCCGAGGTCGGCCCGCGAACCGTCGGGGTCTTTCACCCCCGCCTCCGTCCATCCCTTATCGACGATGTATGACTTTACTTCCGCATCATTCCAGTCGGGTTCGAGGAAATTCGCCGCGGTCGGATTGACCGACAAAAAACTCGTCTCCACCCATCGAACGTCGGCACCCGACGGAAACGGCGTTATCAATGCGCCCTCATCGTACGATCCGCCGGTCTGCGCCGGTCTGAGATCATTGGTGATCGCCGTGTAACTCGCCGTCGGCGCCTGCTGCTGCGCGGCATAGACGCAGTTGTGCATCCGGTTGACGAATATTTTCGACATGTCAAAGGAAGTGGAGAAGGTGGTGGTGCTGTTGTTCCAGTACTCATTGGGTTGGGCGAAAATGTTGTTGAAAATGAGGTGCTGCCCGCCCGATTTCCAGTTCCCGAGAAATATGACTGAATTATGCCAAAGGGTATTGTTGTAGATGGCCAGCGGGCTCAGCAGGTGATCCTTGAACATGAAGGCGCCGCCCGCCTGATTGTTCCCTTCAGAGCCGGTAAGACCTTTCACCTTGGTTGCAATGGCCGCCGTCGGGTGATGGTTTTCGTAGATGAGGTTATACCTGATCGTCGATCCCATGTCCCAAGATGATTCGAAAAACATGCCTACGGAATTATCATGAATCCGGCTATACTCGAGTAAATGGTTTCCCGTACGGGCAAAGGCGGAAAAGGGGATGATATTCTCAGGATCGAGATCGGCGGGATTGGGGTTGCAGAAAACCCCTCCTTCGTTCCGGTCTTTGAAGAAAATCCCGAAATACGCATTTGAAATATCGCAATCACGTATAACAGTCTCTCCTGAAATCGTGATGACGAGTGCCGCATTGCCGTGCTGAAGCGCATACCGGCTTTCCCAGATCCCATCATACCCGAACGGATAAACCCCACCTCCGTCGATTGCCAGTCCCTCAATACGGACACTCGCCGTGGCGATGAGCCGAAGCGCGCCGTTGTAGTCAAAAGTGATTGTCGAGTCATTCAATGCTTCAGCAGCGGTGGTAGGACCGACATTCGTTCTGTCCTGGTATTGAATGGTCGGTTTGTTGGCAGCTATCGGGTTTTCGGAGCGGAGGGTAAGGCCTTGATGGAGACTGTCGATCGTTACCTGCTCCTTGTAGACCGCAGCATCTAAAATCACCACTTCATCGCCCATGCCGGCGGCATTTATCGCTTCCTGAATCGATTTGAACTGACCGCGACCGTCTTGAGAAACGGTAAAGGTGGCGGCAACAGCTGCCTGCATCATAAAGATGACCGCTAATCCTGCAATTTTTCCGTATTTAATCGTTTGCATACGGACAGGCTCCTTTGTAAAATCACTGACTATTTTGCTTTAACTATATAATACTATTTAGTTACTTTCTGAAAATAGCACGTTCACGCGCCTATAAAAATAAATGCGAAAATGATCCATCTTAAAAACTGCCCTCCTGAATTATAATAATATACTATAGCGAATAGAGCAATGGAGGGTAAATAAATCAATTCAATGTCCTATTGTGGACCAATTCTTTTTCATGAAACCATCCTATTCTCCTCTCTTCCTTCTATTGTTATACAAAATCGTTTTATTATCAAACAATACCTTGAAATGATCATTACTTTTTTTCACGAAAAAGAATTGCCTGCTTAAAACTTCAACGATCAGCAATTAATTACCCATGCTGCATTGAAACAACATTTAATAGTAAGTTGGCCTATTTTTTGCTAAATTTAATAGATGAACAATCTGAGAGGGGCCTGATATGGAAAAACCGAATATTATCGATAAACGACAGATTCGTCTTGAGGACTTAAAGAAAGCAGATTACATCCCTTTTCTTGGTGGAAGGCCGAAGAGAACAACCGTCATCAAAAAGGACGATTGTATCAATTTGAAAATATACCTGAATACTACCAACGGCGTCGACGACCTGCTTAAAAAAATGGGTGATTGAGCGCATGTATCACCTTTACCTTTACTCTAAAAAAAAGTGCCCTTAACAGGGCACTCTTCATTTTTTCATTTTCATTACTTTATAACCCATGCGGCGTCCCCATCTGGGAAGGGGCTCCTTCGATGGCTGTTGAAGCCGTCCACCAATGTCGACCGAAATTATTTTCAGCGCAATTGCAGTGACCGGCCTGGAGACAGATCGATGCCTTTCCGCTTATGCGAGGCCACTCTAAATCATTACTCCCTCCGGTAAAAATCACCTGATCGATGACGACGCCCTCCTTCGATCGCAGGGTAACCCAGTTACCGTTCGCAGAAAGATCCAGCGCGCTTTTAACAGGCGAAGCCGCATCCACCCAGGGAAGCATTTGCCGTCCGAATATATAGTACCCTGCTGCTTCGATTTGAATCCCGGTAAACAATCGTCTTGTCCCATCGATGTCGATGTATAGGGAGTCAAAAATCACGCCGACCTCTTTTGGGTTATAAATTTCTATATATTCGGAATCGTTCGCGGCATACATGATTTCGGTAATTACCAGATCACCCCGTTCGGATCCTGCAACCTCCATTGCGCCAAGACTCCCCGAAACCGCTGTTGCTCCGGGAAGTTGCAGCGTTCCCGTAAGCGCCACCCCTCCCGGCGTCGTCTCAAACGACAGCGCAACCTCGTTGGTTGCACGCGCATTCACCCTCAGCTCGGAGCGCGCACGATAGAGGGTATCTCCCCCCGCCGTAAATCCGGCAACAAGAAGAATGCCGTGAGTGGCATGCGGGATTCCGTCGATACTGACAAAAACTTTCGGGCTTCGTGGCGCAACGGTCCCCCATTGCCTCCCGTCATCAGCGGTAAAGAGGGCCCCGATCGTATCGACGTCGGTCGGTACTCCTCCAATCTGTAAATAAATCGACCCGCGTACGGGGACCATAACGACCTGCAGGAGTGTCGTGACGTTCGGATCGACGCGAATCGTCCTCAGACCCGCGGAATCTTCATGGATTACCTCCCCCGCACGGTTTATCGTCGTAATGCAAAATTCCCTTTCGCTCCCTGTTGGAATGCCTGAAAGCGTGTCAATCAGAAAAAGCTGTACCGGATCGATGGGACAAGCCCAGCGCACTGGTTCCATATCTTTTCCGTTTACCACGACAACCAGGGAATCAAACCCGGTTTTTTTTTCTGCGGCCCCTTTCCCGATCCCGTCTGCAAGCTGAACGCGAATTTCAACGCTCCCCGTTGCTCCAGGTGAAACATTGGTCGGGACCCTCCCGCACGAAACGGTAACGGCGATTCCCATCCCGACAACTCCGAACAACGAAATTAATTGTTTTTTTGTGAAAAACATACACCCTCCTTGTTTAAGTGGTTAATTGTTTGAAAGGAGGGAAATGCAAAGGCCGTTCCAATTTAAAAAAACGTCGTAACTTGCCATTTTTAAATGAAAAAAGCCATTTTAATATGACTTCCGAGTCGCATTTTTGCGACAGCAACTGCCGCTGTCGCAAAAATGCGACTCGGAATCTATTCAGCGGGGTATGGCATAACCCACAGTTACTCGCTAAAATCCTTTGAAGGAAAGGATCTCCTTGAAACAGCGGCTTACCTGCATTACTACCCGAAAAAAATCTATGGCGACGATCAATTATATTTTTATGTAATTCAATAACTTATGTTATATATCATCCACTACCGAACCTCCCTTTCCAGGCCCATAGCCCTGTCCCGGGTGCGGAAATGAAATAGATCTCCTCACCGTCGGACAGGCGGTTGTACCCTTCGGAGAGTTTGCCCGGATTGTACTTTCTCATCATTTCGTTTATCGGCGCATAGCAAAACCCGGCGTTTTCGACCGCTTTCGGGTCAAGCCCGCCCGCGCAATACGTTATAGAAAAACGTCCCTCAGAAGAGCCGTGAATGAGGTGAGCTGCGGCGCTGAGATTGTTTTTCAGCGCGGCATGTTCCTTAACTGCCTTAATGGTGGCTGACGTGCCCCGGTAGCCGAACGTCCGGATGAGCTTGTCGATCTGCGGATCTTCTCCGAAACGCTTCACGCCGGGCGCAAGAACGACAAGCTCTCCTCCGTCGGCGATGACCATCCGGGTGCGGTAGATGCTCTTGTTGCCGAGCCAGGTGCTCTTGTACTCGAGCGGATCGAGGTATGCCACCACTTTTTTCAGCAGCGCATCGAATAGATGTACATTGACGGTACGAGACAGTTCCGCCGCCTGATGGTAGCACTCATCGTCGTTACCGATGAAAAGGCCCCGTATCTTCGGAACGCCGCTCCCATCCGACCCGATCACCGTAACGGCATGGACGAGGGGAATGTCCGCAAGGAACTCCTTGACCGCGTAGTTAAGCACCTTTCTTACCGGTGTATCGTCCCGTCCCATAATCCGTTCCATGCCAAAGGCGGCACCAAGAAAATGGGTCTTGTGAATATTTTCCGCTCCACCTAGGCCTACAACAAGGTTCTTGCTGTAGCCCGCCATTCCGGCCACCTCGTGAGGCACCACCTGACTGACGGAGAAAATGCAGTCGAATGACGGGTCGAGAAGCAGCCTGTTGACTGATACTGGAATCTCATAATCAACAATGCCGTCGGATACCGTTGAAACATAATCAGCGGGGACGATGCCGACCGGCACACAGTCGGTCCGCCACCGGTGCGGCCTGAAGAGCCGCTTTGGAAGGTCACCGAACATCGCTTCGATCTCGCTGTCGGTCATGGGAAGATGTGTGCCGAGAGCGGGCATGACGGCACCTGCCGAACGAGGGAGCTGTTCGTAAACGCAGCGCGTGATATCGCCCGCATGCGAATGCAGACGGGTTATATCGGGAGGTACGACGAGCATCTTCCCGATCGGACCGAACGCAGCGAGCGCGGTCGAAACGCCCTCTCGCAGGTCGTTGAACGAGAGTTCGGTAGTGGGTGAACCTTTGTTGAAAAAAAGCATGCCGGATGGTTCCCGTCTTCCGTATCGGTCAGCGCTGAATGCGCGCTGATCCCCCCTCGGCAAACGCGCGGACCTGTTCCATGGTCGCCATGGTGGTATCGCCGGGAAAGGTGGTAAGAAGCGCTCCATGGGCCCAACCAAGATTGACCGCCGTCTGCGGGTCTTCGCCGGAGAGCAGGCCAAAAAACAGGCCCGAAGCGAATCCGTCGCCGCCGCCGACCCGGTCGTAGACGGCGAGTTCGCAGGTGGGGGAGATAACGGTCTGTCCGTTGATCCAGGCAACGGCTCCCCATGTATGGTGGTTGGTGGTGTGGACTTCCCGCAAGGTGGTGGCGACAATCTTCACTTGCGGGTATCCTGCCGTTACCTCATCGATCATGCCGAAAAAGACGCTCGGATCGAATTTCGATTTCTTATCGACTTCCGGCCCCTTGACGCCGAGTCCTTTCTGCAGATCCTCCTCATTGCCGACCAGAACATCGACGTATTTGACAATTTCAGCATACACTGCAAGTGTGCGCTCATGACTCCCCCAGATGTTCCAGAGTTTTTTGCGGTAGTTAAGATCGAAGGAGACGATCGCTCCGGCCTCTTTCGCGGCTTTCATGGCCTCGATGATCACCCGGCTGGTTGTCTCGGAGAGCGACGCGAAGATTCCTCCGCTATGGAACCATCGTACCCCGCCGGAAAAGATGGCCTTCCAGTCGAAGTCTCCAGGCTTGAGCAGGGCCGCCGCCTCGTTGGAGCGGTTGTAAAAGACCATCGGCGGCCGGATCCCCTGGCCGCGGTCGCTGTAAACCGTTGCCATGTTGGGACCGTTGACGCCGTTATGCCTGAACTGTTTGTAAAATGGCGTGACGCCCATCTCACGTATCCTCTCGGCTATCAGGTCGCCGATCGGATAATCGACCATCGCGGTAGCGATGCCGGTTTTCAAGCGGAAACAGTCCGCCAGATTTGCCGCGCAGTTGAATTCTCCGCCGCTTATGTGGATCAGGCACTCGGTGGCCTTACGGAAAGGAGTAATCCCCGTGTCGAGCCGGTGGACAAGCGCTCCGAGTGAAATGAAGTCGAATGCCCCCTGCGGTGCAATGTTCAAACCGTTTTTCATTGAAAAAACTCCTTTGATGATTATGGTTTACACGTTGTAGGACCTGCGTCGGTCCGAAGGATCGTTCAAACCGTTACACACCAGAATAGGCGCTGAAACCTCCATCAATCGGCAATACTGTTCCGGTAATGAATTTCGACCGGTTGGAAAGGAGGAAAAGCGTCGCATCCTGCAACTCGTCCGGTGTTCCGAACCGTTGCATGGGTGTGGCATTGATGATTTTTCTGCCCCGTGGGCTCAGGCTGCCCGATTCCTTTTCGTACAGGAGAAACCGGTTCTGCTCGGTCAGGAAGAATCCGGGTGCAATGGCATTGACTCGTACACTCCGGCGGGCAAGATGTACGGCGAGCCAGGCGGTAAAATTATTGATCGACGCTTTTGCCGCAGAGTAGGCGGGAATGCGGGTTAGAGGCCGGAAAGAATTCATGGAGGAGATATTGAGTATCGCCCCGCCGTTACGTTCAACCATGTCCCTGGCGAATACCATGGTCGTCAGCAGCGTTCCCATGAAATTAAGATCGAAGACGGTCCGGAACCCTTCAAGATCGAGACCGAAAAAGGTCCGTTCGAGGTGGTCGATATCGGCACCGTCGATGAATTCCGCACCCGTGGTGGCTTTCGGAGAGTTGCCGCCCGCGGCATTAATAAGCAGGTCAACAGGCCCCAACGCATCATTGATTGTTTTTTTCGCTTCAAAGAGAGATGCTTTTTCAAGAACGTTCGCCGCAATGCCGATCACTTTTCCGCCTGTCGAATCGGCAATCTCCTTGGCCTTGCATATTGCAAGTTCACCGTTGAGATCGATGATCCCCGTTTTGACGCCCGCACGTGCAAGCGCCTCGACAAGTGCACAGCCGATGACCCCGGCGCCGCCGGTTATAACGCAGCATTTTCCCTTTAAATCGTCCGGAAATGTATGATCCATAATTCCCCTTCCCCGATCAATTCCCGCCTGCGCGGAAGTGACAACGGTGAGCGCGGGGCGATCGCGGCGCGCCGCCTACACCGTATAGGTCCCCGACGCCACCTCGCCGCCCCGCCCTGTCCAGTTGGTATGAAATATTTTATCCGCCGGAGCGTCGAGACGTCGGTAGGTATGAGCGCCGAAGTAATCGCGCTGCGCCTGCAGCAGGTTCGCGGGCAGTTTCTCAGAGCGGTATCCGTCGTAAAACGCAAGCGCCGACGAAAACGCCGGGAGCGGGACGCCCATTCTCACCGCCGTCATGACGACTCTCCTCCATGATTTCTGACATTTATCGATCAGCGCCCTGAAATAATCATCGAGCAGCAGGCTGGAAAGACCCGGATTGCGGTCGTACGCCGCCTTGATTCTTTCGAGAAAAACGCTCCGGATAATGCAGCCGCTTCGCCACAGCATGGCGATGTTGCCGTAGTCGAGGGTCCAGTGGTACTCCCTCGCCGCCTCGCGCATGCACATGAACCCCTGGGCATAGGAGACGATCTTTGAAGCGAGCAGCGCGCGACGGATGTCTTCGACGAATGCCGCGGCGTCGCCGGTAATCTTTGCATGAGGCCCCGCAAGCACCTTCGCCGCGGCGACCCGCTCGTCCTTCAGCGCCGACAGGCAGCGCGCATAGACCGCTTCGGCGATGAGCGTGACCGGAATGCCCAAATCGAGCGAGTTGACGCTGAACCATTTTCCGGTCCCCTTCTGCCCCGCCTTGTCCAGTATTTTTTCGACGAGGGCCTTTCCGTCGTCGTCCCTGTAGGCGAGGATGTCCGCGGTGATCTCAATAAGGTAACTGTCAAGTTCGGTTTTGTTCCATCGTGAAAAAACGGCGTGCATTCTGCGGGAAGTGAGGCCGAGGCCCTGTTTCATGAGGTGGTAGGCCTCGCAGATGATCTGCATGTCGCCGTATTCGATGGCGTTGTGGGCCATTTTGACATAGTGGCCTGCGCCGTTGTCGCCCACCCAGTCGCAGCAGGGAACGCCGTCGGGCGTTCTGGCGGCGATCGCCCTGAAGATGTCTTTTACAAGAGGCCATGCCCTCGGGCTGCCGCCCGGCATCATGGAAGGCCCCCTGCGCGCCCCCTCCTCGCCTCCCGAAACGCCGGTACCGATATAAAGAAAACCTTTCTCTTCGAGACATGTCGTCCGCCGTATCGTATCGGTAAAGTGAGAATTGCCACCGTCGATGATGCAGTCTCCCGGCGAGAGGTGCGGAAGCAGTTTCTCGATTCCCTGATCCACCGCCTCGCCCGCCTTGACCATGAGCATAATCTTGCGCGGCATTTTAAGAAGCCCCACCGTCTCTTCGATCGAATGAGCGCCGATGACCTTCGTGCCCTTCGCAGCGTTGTCGAGAAATTCATCGACCTTCGAAACCGTCCGGTTGTGCGCGACTACCGTATAGCCGTGATCGTTCATATTTAAAATGAGGTTTTGCCCCATAACGGCAAGTCCGATGACCGCAATGTCACCTTTTTTTTCCATTTTACGAAATCCTTTCAACTAAAAGGTGTCGATAGCAGACTGCCGATGCACGCCCTCTCCCTGCTCCCCCGACGTACGGCGGTTGAATTCTCTCCGCCGCCATGGATGCCGTTCTGCAGCTCCGGCGCGTTGATCGGGTTAAAAGCCTGACGAAAGGCGCAGCGTGGTTTTCAGGTCGCCGGAAGGATTTGCGGTATAAAGGCCCCAGGCAACGATGACGTGGTCCATAAAATTTTTTTCGACCACGATCCCCCACGCGCCGGAATGGCTCTTTCGGTTGCCGATTTTATCACGCATGCTCTCGGTGCTGAAAAACGTTTTTGCCGCATTCTCAAACTCAATAGCCAGGATATCCACAACATTGCCGGTGGGGATGGTGATCCCCATATTGAACGGCCGCACGATGCCGGTGCTCGACCCGACGCCCAAGCGCTGATAAGCGAACTCCGAATAGAATTTAAAATCGGAAACGTGGGTAAAGGGGACAATATCAAAAGTCCAGTCGCCGTTGACGTATCTGCTGTCGGCAACAAAGGTGGTGACGGACGTGTCCCGCAGTTCGACCCCCTCCACCATCGTCACCGTAATCACCGGCTCGGTCTTATCTACTTTCGTCGTATAAATGCGAAATCCCCCGCCCAGATGTATCCGGTCATTCCATAGGAATATATCCTGGTATACCCTCGAAAAACCGGCGGAGAGTCTCGAATCCATTAACTGAAACAGAGCGGGGTTAGGTGCCGTGTACCATTTTTCATTATTGACGTTACCGCCGATCATGGCTGATGTTCTTCCCGATACTAGGTCCCCTATTTTAAAAGTAAAACCCAGTTCCAACTGATTGGCGAATACCTTCCGGTTTTTAAAGGGACCGACGACATTGATGTACCGCGAATCGCCGTACCCCGCTGTCGGCAGGTCGAGGTAATTACCGAAGAGCTGGCTGCAACTGTTCAGCAGACCGTCACGGCCGATTTTCAAATAAATATGGAACCGATTCAGTGAGTCGTCCATTGAGTAGTCGGCAAAAACCTTAAGATAGGCCTGGTTAAGTTCGGTCAGATCAAGATAGGGCTCCATATCTCCCCGATCGTTGTCTCTGTCCATACGTCGCATCATCCAGTAAGGATAAAATCGAAGGGCGAGAGCAGTCTCGAAGTGGGTCAGCTCCAATGACCCCCGCAGGGCGACTCTCATCCAAAAGTCGTCGACAATCTTACGGTAGGTTCCCTGGAGATTCGGGAGTCTGAACCGGTTGCTCCCACCGTCGACGAATTCATCATACATCTCCTTGTCGACCTGCATATCGATGGTCGCGCTGTAGTGCAGTTTTTCCGGCTCTCTCGGTATGGTTTTCTCCTCCGCCCCCTCCTTTTCGAACAGGCCTTTCCCGGATGTTGATCGACCGTCATCCGTTGTCCTTTTCGCCGTATCCGTAGGAAACACTTCTTCGAAAAATGCGTCGTCGCTTTTGGGCGACTCCGCCGGCGGCGACTCTTTTTCAGGTACGACCGCCGGGAAATCATCAAAAAAAATATCGTCAGAATCGGTGTTCTGCGCGGTCGGAGATACGGCGGCCGCCGTTACGATCATCACTGTAAATAACAACAGATTGCGTAGCATCGTTCCCCCGTTGCCCTAAAAGGTCATTCCTGCGCTGATCGACAACCACATGGACGGTTTATTTGTAAAAACCATCGTCACTACGGGCATGATCTCAATTACATTCCAGTTGATCCCGACTCCCACATTCATCCCGAAGTACTTTTTACCTTCGGTTACTTTAACCTCCGCTGGCGGTTGAGACCAGTCAGTCGTGTCGGGAGAGGTAAAACCGTATTCTCCGATGAATAGCCCCCCGCCCGCCTGAGCGAAAAGATCGAACGGCTCGATCATCGGAGGGAGATATTGAGAAGGGATAAAATATCGTAAAATGCCCTGCATTCCGAGAAAAGTGACTGGAGTCAACGTCGAATCACGCTTCCACCGGCTGTAGCTGATTTTTCCGCCCAATGCCAGGTCGGACGACGCATTGTCTAATTTTAAAAAGGGTTTACCGAAAAAAGTCATGCCGGCGTCCCAGCCGACATCGAGTCTCTTCCAGTTGGTATAAGGCAGGGTCATTGCCGACGTGTTGCCGACGGGAAGTGCCAGAGCCCATGAAAATGAAGAAAAGGTACTCTTTGCATGTGAAAAACAGGACAACAATACAACACACATAGCCGCACCGCTGAAGGCTCTCATAGTCAAACCTTTTTCCGTTTCTGGAAACATACGAGACAGCGCTTTTCTCCCCCCGCAGCCGTCTCATGTCGATATGAAATAACTCTATTCCTCCGATAAAATCAAGGCCTTTATCAGGTCCGGATATTCTTTGGAGTTCATTTTACGATCAGCTTGCTCCGCAGGCTTTGCATTTCATTTCGCAGCCGAATAAGGTAGAGCCCTTTGGCAGTTTCCCCTGTGTTCCAGAAATAGGTCCCCGGTTTGTTCGCTGAAATAGAGCGTACGATGCGCCCCTGTAATCCGACAATATCGATTTTTCCCGGACATGGTGTGGAAATGACGATTCCACGCGGTCCATTGATGATATTCATTGATAATTTTCCGGGTTTGCCCATCATGCTGGAGCCGATACCGCTCGGGCACCCATTTGCCCAGTCTCCGACGAAAATCTGAATCTGGTCCGTTAGGTCCGGAAAAGTCGCCGTTGATGCGGTGACCCTGTACACTCCGTCACAATCAGCGGAAAACGTTACGCTCGCACCTTCGGAGGCGCTCAGCACGCCGCCCTCTTCCGGAGAAAGATCCTCCCGCTCGCGGCACACCCTCCATCGTATCGTCTCGCTGACGGCGGCGCCTTTCTGATCGGTATACTTTGACGACAGAGTAACGCTTCCCCCTACCGCCAACGTCACCGCCTTGGTCTCATCGGGAATCATTATCGAAAGATCGCACCCGACGGCCGTGGAGTATTTCGAACCGAAATCGCTTTTAAACGTATTTACCCACCGTTTGGCGTCGGTGTTCTGGGTGTTGAGTTTGCTCGTGACATGGGAATGAATCTCCGCGTCGACCGTACCCGAAAGCAGCTTCCAGTTGTTGATGAAATTCCTCACCTGCTTGAGTCCGCGAAAGTGGTTATGATAAAGGCTCTGGATCAGTGTCATTCCCGATTTCATTTTGTATTCCCACTTGCAATGATGGAAAAACAGAAGGTAGTCTTCCGGGCAGCTGGTGACCGTTGCGAAAGAATCGGCCAGGACCTTTGGAAAATAACGGACCATGTTATTGCCCGACGGAGTACGGTCAACGCCGATGCCGTCACCGGTTAAATTCATGAAATAAACGGTATAAAACCGGCTTGACCTCATCGCTTCAAAACCTATTTCATAATGGGTGTCGTTCCCCAGGGCCGGCATAAGGGCGCTGTAGGAAATGGTATAATCCTCATATGTTTTCCATGATTTCATGAGCATATTCTTGACAATAAATAGAACCGCCGGATCATTCCCTTTGTCAAAACTGCAGCGTATCCACTCATCGGCGATTTGATCGGCGCTCAACAGGGGATTCCACGACAGGCGGCCGTATCCGTAGTAGTTCGCCTGAGCGATAAAATGCCCCGTCCAGTTGGCTGCATCGCTGAGATTGCTTATGCCCCATACCCCCCCGCCCGACGTGGCCGTACCCGGACCCCGGAGAAGCTGGCGGGTGATCGTTCCTTCGGCTCCAAAGGGAGGAAGGGTTGCGCCTTTGATATCCCAATCGAGGATCTGTTTCCACTTCGGCACCAGCCAGCAGACATGTTTATCCTGTCCGGTGTATTCCTGGGTGATCTGGAATTCCATGCCGTGACGAACGCCTCCCATGGCAAGAAGCTGATTGGGCGGTTCTACCGTCTGGAAATCACGCGGCCCGTCTTTGCTGCGCAAAATGACGGCGTCGTCCCATGTCTGTGCCTCAAACTCCTTGGATTGGTTTATCGCGAAATCCGGATCCGACGTATCATAAATAAATGTACGCCATATCATTACCTTGCCATGCTTTCTCAAGGCCTCCGCCATGGGATTGGCGCCCTGAGACTGATTCAACTTATAGGTGGAACGGGGACCTTCTTCTCCTTCGGAATCGGCTTTCATTAAAAACCCGCCGAAATTTTTAATGTAGGAAATAACAACAGCAACTTTATCGAACCACCACTGTTTTGCTTTAGGGTCATCCCAGGCGTTTGCACTGGTGTAGGTCGGACTGACAAGCCGAGGGCTGGCATAGGATACCGATAAATAGTAGTTGAGTCCGTATGTCCCTATAAGATCCGCAAATGCCTTCTGGTTTTTAAGGTTGGATTCCTCAAGGCACCGGTAGTTCCCCAGGCTGTTCTGACGATACGTGTTTACATTATCGGGACATATTCCATTCAATCCTAAAGAAACTGCCAAACGACAATAGTTGATGACCCGTGTCTTTTCCGCACCCTGCAGGTTTCCGAAATTTTCCATTTTAAATACACGACCTCCGCCGTAGACCCGTTCCGTTTCAACATTCGATCCATAGTGATTAATCCAGTGATCAAGCACCCGGTAGGGAAAATAGGGATTCTCGACGACATCGAGATTGTCGATGGGTTTGGCGGTTTGCATAAGCCGAAGGAAGTGGAAAACTCCGCGCAGAACGGCAACCTGGTTTTTACCGGTAATGTAGGTCTTGCCGTTGCTGCTCTTAATAATATACCCCTCGTCGGTTACCTTGCTGTAATCGATACCGGATGATGATACGGGCGACGACCCCTCCGGCGCAAGAACGATCGCCCCGGCCCCGTCCGCAACAGGCAGTTTCGATCCGCCGAGCAATTTCGGCATTGCCAAATCCAGCTCGGTCTGTGCGTTTTTCAAGGTGTCCGAAGCGGCATCGGAGAGCACAAGGCTTTTACAGACGGCTTGATACCCCGCCTTCATTCCCTCGGGTACGGCGGTGTAATGGAGCCATGCTTCAGAACCGTTATAGGCGAGCGGCGATGTGGACAGTAAACAGAAAAACAGCACTACCCCGCATGGCGGTACACGGAACGTTTTCATCATCTTTCCTCCCCTGAAAAGATTGTCGTTTCTCCCCCTCTTCCGGCGGCGCTGGAAAGGTAGGTGTCCGCCGGAATTCAATGAGCACATAAATATTCTATAAATATACTCTCGTAGTATCTTTCTTCCCATTCATTTCCGCACGGCATCAATAAACAGCCGGATATTTTCAGAACGAACGCCGGGCGGCATTCCTCCCCCGCAGGAAAAAACGACCTTTGTCGTATTCTGGAGGGAATTCACCATCTTTCCTGCGGCATCGACGATCTTTGTTTTATCAATGCCAGCCAGCACATCGCGCGGAGGAATGTTGCCGAGCAGAGCGACCCGATCGCCGGTCAACTCCTTGAGTTCCGCGAGGGTAATGTCGAACCCCATATTGAACAGGTTGACGTTCATCTCCGGAAGAAACGGCGCGGAAACCCTGCAGGGGGCGTCGTTATGAAGGAACCGGATTGAGACATCGGTGGTAAAAAGCTCCTTGAAGAAGGGCAGGCCGAAGGAACGGAACTCCTCTTTACCGAGGAATCCGATGATATCGTCAAGCAGAAAAATGCCGTCGATGGAAGGGAAGGTTTCCCGCTGCAGCCCAAGCCACCCTTTAAGAAACGACGTAATGGTCGTTAGAAGCCTCTGTACTTTTTCCGGCTGCATCATCATGGCGGTCAGTAATTCGGTTGATCCCATGAGGTAGCTTGCGATATTGAGCGGACCGCGGGCAACGGCAAAGCGGATCGTATGGCCCGCCTCTTCAATGCGCGGCTGAGCGAGCCGCAGCCGGTTGAGCATGAACGGCAGCAGTCCGTCGGTTCTCGGATCGGGAATTGTCAGTAAATCGATATCGTCGACGGAAGCGATGATTTTATGCGCAAAGGGGAATTCGTCGGAAGGGAAGGTGCAGCGCGCCCCGAATGCCGACGGTTCCGTGCACATGCCGAACTCCGACCAGAACCCGGGCAGGAACATGACATCCGGAAAATCGCTGATCGCTTTGAGGTTGGCGTCGAACCAGACGCCGTCGTTTGAAAAATAGTCGAGGATCGTGACACCGTACCAGTTCGGAAGCCATGGGCAATCGACGATGAATCCGACCGGCAAGGGTTTGACAGCCTCGCCCCCCACCACTTTTTTCAACACTTCCCATTGTTGATCCGTCATGAGTACACCTTCTTTTACGTTGGCGCGGAGTTTTTGTATGCCCGGGAGGCGGTGCACTCTTTTCTCGAACACCGTTCACAGGAATAATTTTCCCTCATCGCATGTGCACCGATACCGATCATCCCGCTTACCGATTTCACCGGCACCATGAGCGCCGATTCGGTCAGCGATATACCGCAGAAATTTTCCGGAAAAAAAGAGAAAAGTCGCCGCTGATCAGCCACCGGCCAACCGCAGTATCCGGGACTGAAGCGGTTGGTGACTTTCAATCCGCCGCCCGCCATGACGAGCCCGATATGATCGTGCAGAACGGCGGCCGCTTTTTCCGCAGCAAGCGACGCCGCCGTATCAACGAAATGGCCCCTTACCGGATCGCCTTCCCGAAACAACCGACGCGACCATGCTTCCATACCGGGACCGATGGTGCAGAGAAAAAGAGCCGCTTTTTCGGCGTTTTTCAACTGACCGGCAATAGTGCACCCGGTGGTAATGAATGTGCGGCCCACCACAAGACCTTCACCGCGGTCCGCCTTAACGTGGGCGTCAAGGACCCGGTATCCCGCCCTTACGGCGCATAGATCATGTATCCCTGCGAGCACGTGGTCGACAATGTCTTTAAAATGAGGGTCGATCCGGTTATCGGAATAGCCGAGCGCACGGTACAGCACTTCTTTACTTATCGTGACATCGGCGGCGTCGATCGTCACCTCGAAGACGCCCTCCTCCCGTTCGCTCTGCGGCAGCAGACGCTCCATTATCGATACCTGATCGCCTCCGCCAGCGCCCGGATATGTTCGGGACCCGTACCGCAGCATCCGCCGATGATGTCGGCGCCGGCGCCTATCAGGTCATTCACCTTCGATGCCATCATCTCCGGCGTCTCCGGAAAGACCGTTACCCCGTTCCGCAGCACCGGTTTCCCCGCGTTCGCGTGAACCAGCACCGGCGTCAATCGGTCTACCTTTTTGATTTCGCGGACCACCTCGACCATGCCGTCGAATCCGTTGCCGCAGTTCGTTCCGATGATATCGGCCCCGGCCTCCTTGACCGCCTGTACCATTTCGGCGGGGGAAATCCCCATCATGGTACGGTACTCACCCGTAGCGGTTTTCTCGAAGGTAAACGTGCAGACGATTTCACCCCCCGCAGCCTCCCTTGCCGCGCGTACGGCGATGCATGCCTCGTCGAGGGCGGACATGGTCTCGATGCATACGACGTCCGCCCCGCCCTTTTGCAGGGCTTCCGCCTGAATGCGGAACCCTTCGCGAAGCTCCTCTTCGGTTACTTCGCCCGTCATGAGGATCGCTCCCGTGGGCCCTATGGAGCCGAGGACGAAACGGTCGACGCCCGCCGCTTCCCGTGAAATCGCCGCAGCGGCTTCATTGAGTTCTGCGGCACGGTCTCCAAGACCGTAACGGCCGAGCTTCAACGGGCTCCCGCCGAAGCTGTTGGTCTCGATCATGTCCGCTCCCGCATCAATGTACCCTTTCGCCACGCTAAAGACATCGGCACGGCGGGTGACGTTCCACAGTTCGGGACATTCGCCCGACGTGAGGCCGCACTGATGAAGCTGAGTGCCCCACGCGCCGTCCGATACCAGCACCTTGCCCTTTTTTACCGCCGCAAGAAGCGATTTCACGACGCCTCCCTGATTGCGGCAAGCCACCTCACCGCGCCCTGGGGGTCGCGCGCATACCCGTTCGCTCCCATTTCCTTCGCAATCTCCATAGTTAATGGGGCCCCCCCGACGACAATGTTGATAGAGGGAAACAGCGCCCTTATTTCCTGCACCGTCTTCGACATGCTGACGATAGTGGTGGTCAGAAGCGCGCTCAACCCGACGACACACTTCGGTTGTTTACGTATCGCATCGATGAATTTCTCCGGCTTAACGTCGACCCCCAGATCGACGACGTTCCAGCCGTTTCCCTCGACGAACATCGACACAAGATTCTTGCCGATGTCGTGCAGGTCACCGGCGACCGTGCCGATGATAAAGGTTCCCTTTGCCTGCACGCTTCCCGACTGGAAAAACGGTTTGAGATGTTCAGTCACCGCCTTCATTGCTTTTGCCGCCATGAGCATCTCGGGCACGAACACTTCATTCCTCCCGAACTTCTCACCGATACGCACCATTGCGGCAATGCACGCCTGGAGAATAGCTTCGGCATCCGTCCCCGCCTCGAGCGCCTGATGCGTCAGTTCGTCCGCCCCGTCCAGGCCCTTCATATCACCGGGAAAGGGGGACGCCTTGTTGATTTTTCCCCGTTCGACGCAACGGCCGATCGTTTCCACTAGCTCATTCATCCGAAACGCCCCTTCACCTCCATGCATGCCGGCAGATCATGAAGCACCGGCATCCGACTCGGCATTAAAAAAATAATTGTTTTCCAGCGAACGGCTGCGTGTTTCGCGCCTGAAACGGGCATCAGCTAATGTAAACTCCATAGGTGTGACCGGCGATCGTATCCCATGAAAAAGCGGTTTCGACGGTTTTGCGGCCGTTGGCGCCCATCCAGCGGCCGTGCTCGAAATCACTGAACAGCGTCCCGATACCCCATGCAATCGACTCAGGGGAGGGATGTATTGTATAGCCGTTGACGTCATGCCATACGAATTCCGCCGGCCCGCCGTTTACCGTTGCAATTACGGGTTTACCTGCGGCCCATGCCTCCAAAACGACGATGCCGAAAGGTTCGTTACGGCTGGGGATGCATACACATTCGCACGATTTGTACAAATCGATGAGCTGGCCGCGCGCCATCGTGCCGTAGAACCTGCATGCATTGCCCACGCCACGATCCCTCGCCCGACTTTCAACGTGTCCGCGCATATCACCTTCCCCGGTAAAAACAAACTTCGCGTTCGGGTGATAGCGCATTATATACGGTATCGCATCCACGAGCAGATCGGGCCCCTTCTGAAAAGTCATTCTGCCGACGAACGCGACGGTCGGATCCACGGGCCCGATATGATAATGCGCCTTTACCCTTCCCGGGTCGAGATATCCGTCGAAACTTGAATAGGAAATACCGTTATACACCATGCAGGCCTTCCAATCCGGCACGTTGTATATCCACTTTATTTCGTTTTTCAATGCCCATGAGACGGTAATCACCCTGTCGGCGCAGTAGGTACCGTGACGTTCATGATCCATGATGCGTTGTGAACGACCGCCGTAGAAATGATTGCCGCAACGGCCGTATTCGGTGGAATGGAGTGTCAGTATTCCCTTGCGACCGCGGCCCTGCTTGATCCACACCATTGCATTCGATGACATCCAGTCGTGCGCATGGACAATATCGAAGTGGGCGCCCATATAGTCTTCCACATGAAACACCGCATTGACGAATGATCTGCACATGGCGTTGCAGTCGTCGACGATATCCGGACATCCGGCATAAGGAACCCGGTGATAGTGGACGCCGTGAATGCGTTCGTACTGCCAATGCCCGGGCCAGGCCATTCGCGTAAACACGTGCACTTCATGGCCCTGCCGTTCAAGCGCCGCCGCCAGTTCGGTGACATGTACCGCCACGCCTCCGGCGGCGATTGAATGGAGCGACTCCCATGCAAGCATTGCAATGCGCATTAATCAATATCCTCAACGGCGAAAACCGGTCAAATCAGAGTATCACGAAGCAACAATCGTATTCCGGAAAAAATCACCTGCTCTCATCCGGATCAGCGAGCGTAAGGCCCATTCGAATTCGTACGTAAATTGGAAAATAATTCTCCCCTGAAGGAAAAACAACGAGCATGGCGGCCTGCGTACGCCGTCAAAGAGATAACCTCCGTCGCCGCGGCCGCGTCATCCCGGTTCCGGCACGCGACATCCGCCGGCGGCGATGCGCTGCCGGTCAGAGTTTGTACGCCTCCTTCACCAGGTGATAGGTCAGGTTTTTTGCTATTGTCAATGCTTCGTCGGTGGTGATGATGTGCCGGGCGACCAACCCGCCGAGATAATTCGCGTCCATTCGCCGGGAGACGTCGTGCCTGGCGGGGATGGAAACGAATGCGCGGGTATCGTCGTTGAATCCGACGGTATTGTAAAAACCGGCGGTTTCCGTCGTCGACTCTCGGTAGTGCGTGATGCCCCGGATGCTGTCGTTGAACCACCACGCCGGTCCGAGTTTCAGCGCCGGATAATGACCGGCAAGCGGAGCCAATTCGCGCGAATAGGTCGCTTCGTCGAGGGTAAAGACGATGACGGTCAGACGAGGATCGTTTCCATAGCGGTTGAGCAGTTCCCTCATATTGAGCGTAAACTCGGCGAGTACGGGAATGTCATGCCCTTTGTCAAGCCCGAATCTGTCGAAAAGAGCCGGATTGTGATTCCGACAGGATCCGGGGTGAATCTGCATAACCATCCCGTCATTCGTGCTCATCCGCGCCATCTCCATGAGCATGTGGGCGGTGAATACCCGCGCGTCCTCGGGCGTGGCTTTCCCCTGCAGCGCCTTCCGGAACAACGCGTCCGCCTCCTTTTCGGTTAATTCGTGCGTATAGGGTGCAAACACGCCGTGATCGGTGGAAGTGGCGCCCATCCGCTGAAAAAAGCGCCGACGATCCTCCAGCGCGCCGATATACCCGGCGAATGAATCGACGGCGCTTCCGGTGAGTTCGCCGAGCCGTGCGATATTTCCGGCCCAGTTTTTCGTCGAGATATCCGTCACCGTATCGGGCCGGAAGCAGGGGATGATCCTTCCGTCCCATCCCGATTCCCGTATCGACCGGTGGTGCTCAAGGGTGTCGGCGGCGGCGTCGGTGGTCGACATAACTTCGATATTGAATCGCTTGTAAAGCGTTCGGGGCAGAAACTCGGGCGACCCCAGTTTCTCGTTCAATTCGTCATAGTTTTTCAGGGCATTTCCGCCGTCGGGCTTTTCCTTAAGCCCGAAGACCACATTGAACTCGTAATCGAGCCATACCCCCGTCGGCGTGCCGTTAAACAGATAATAATGCTCCGCAAAAATACGCCAGATCTTTTTCGGGTCGGTTTCAACCTGGCTGCCATCAACCGTGGGGATGCCGAGCGACTCCATAGGGATACCCTGCGAGTAAAGCATCCTGAACAGATAATGGTCGGGGGTGATGAAGAGTTGCGTGGGATTGGGAAACGGCCGGTTCTCCGCGAATATCTTCGGATCGACATGCCCGTGCGGACTGACGATCGGAAGGCTTGTAATGGTTTCATAAATTTCCCGCGCATATTTTCGTATTTCCGGGTCGGGATCGAAAAACCGGTCGGGATGCAGATGGTAGTGCGCCATTGAATTCCTCCTGGGTTAAAAAGGTTGAAAAGCCGGCTGCGTCCGTTCATGTTATTATTTGACAAGTCCACATTTCGCCGGCAGCCACATGCTGATTCCGGGAACATATATCGTAACGAGCAGCGTAACGATCATCGCGATAAAGAACGGTATGATGTAGCGTATCACCTTGGTGACGGTCGTTCCGCCGATGCTGCATCCAAGAAAAAGGCAGGTGCCCACCGGCGGGGTGCACAACCCGATACAGAGGTTCATGATCATGATGATGCCGAAGTGGAGCGGGTGGATCCCGAGCTGCGCGACAATAGGCAAGAAGATCGGGGTGAAAATGAGGATCGCCGGCGTCATATCCATAAAGCATCCGACAACAAGCAGAATGGCGTTGATCATCAACAGGAGAACAACCTTGTTGCACGATGCGCCGAGCAGCGCAGTGCCGATATCCTGAGGCACCCGTTCCGAGGCGAGCACCCACGACATGGCCATGCTCGTCCCGATGAGCAGAAACACCACCGCCGTGGTGATGCCGCACTGCAGGAGGATCCGCGGGAGGTCTCTGACGCTCACCTCGCGATATATGACAACCGATAATATCAACGCGTAAACAACCGCGATTGCCGAGGCTTCGGTGGGGGTGAACCATCCCGAAAGTATCCCGCCGATGATGATAACTACCAGAAAGAGCGGCGGCAGCGCCCGAAGCAGGCTCATCACCGCGTCTCTGAGGCTGAACGACGCTCCTTTTCCGTAATTGTTGCGGACCGAAATCCAGCCGCTCACCGCTATGAGCCCCGCGCCCATCAAAATTCCCGGCAGGTATCCCGCGATAAAGAGCGCTGCAATCGATACCATGCCGCCGGTTGCCAGTGAGTAAACGATCATCACGTTACTCGGCGGAATCAGCAGGCCCGTCGTTGATGCGGTGACGGTCACCGAGGTGCTGAACTCCCGGTTATATCCGAGTTTGTGCATCAGGGGTATCATGAATCCTCCCACGCCCGAAAGCGCCGCGGTCGACGATCCTGCTATGGCGCCGAACAGCATGCTTGTTAAAATATTAACAAACGCAAGGCCGCCGCGGAATCGTCCGACCAG